>NZ_CP063120.1:1473232-1825143 GCF_014931395.1 Haemophilus parainfluenzae
GTCGGCCGCGTCTCAATGGATATGCTAACGGTAGACTTAGGCGCAGATAGCCAAGATAAAGTCGGTGATGAAGTGATTTTATGGGGTAAGGAATTACCAATTGAAACGGTAGCTAAATACAGTGGTATTTTAAGCTATGAATTGATTACAAAATTAACCCCGCGTGTTATAACAGAATATGTCGATTAATTGTTTTTGCAAGAAAGCAAAAATGTAAAGAATTCAATTTTTAAAAGGAAATATTCATGAAAAACATTAATCCAACCAATACACAAGCGTGGAAAGCGCTTGAAGCTCACCAATCTCAACTGGCTCATACCACGATTGCTGATTTGTTTAAGCAAGAAGAAAATCGTTTTAATGACTATTCTTTAACTTTTGAAAATCAAATCTTAGTAGATTTTTCAAAAAATAAAATTAATCAAGAAACCCTCAAATTACTTCGTCAATTAGCCAAAGAGTCTGCATTAGATGAAGCGATTAATGCCATGTTTACAGGCGAAAAGATTAATCGTACAGAAAATCGAGCAGTATTACATACCGCACTTCGTAACCGTTCAAATACACCTGTCTATGTAGATGGCAAAGATGTGATGCCAGAAGTGAATGCCGTATTAGCGAAAATGAGATCGTTCTGTGATCGTGTGATTTCAGGTGAATGGAAAGGTTATACGGGAAAAGCGATTACTGATGTGGTGAATATTGGTATCGGTGGTTCGGACTTAGGTCCTTACATGGTGACGGAAGCGCTTCGTCCTTATAAAAATCACTTGAATATGCACTTCGTTTCAAACGTAGATGGAACCCATATCGCTGAAACGTTGAAAAAAGTGAATCCTGAAACGACACTTTTCTTAGTGGCTTCTAAAACCTTCACCACCCAAGAAACTATGACCAATGCGAATTCTGCACGCGATTGGTTATTAGCGGCAGCGAAAGATAACAGCGCGGTGGCAAAACACTTCGCCGCACTTTCGACCAATGGTAAAGCCGTAGCAGAATTTGGTATTGATACCAATAATATGTTTGAATTCTGGGATTGGGTTGGTGGCCGTTATTCTTTATGGTCTGCAATCGGTCTTTCTATCGCACTTTCAATCGGCTTTGATAATTTTGAAGCGTTATTAAGTGGTGCGCATGAAATGGATAAACATTTCCGTACCGCGCCATTAGAAAAAAATATCCCTGCCACATTAGCATTAGTCGGTTTATGGAATACCAACTTCCTTGGTGCACAAACTGAAGCGATTTTACCTTATGACCAATATTTACACCGTTTTGCCGCTTATTTCCAACAAGGTAATATGGAATCAAACGGTAAATATGTCGATCGTAATGGCAATGTTATCCGTGATTATCAAACCGGCCCAATTATTTGGGGTGAACCAGGTACAAACGGTCAGCATGCGTTCTACCAATTGATTCACCAAGGTACGATGTTAATCCCTTGTGACTTTATCGCGCCGGCACAAAGTCATAATCCATTAGGTGATCACCACAGCAAATTGTTATCAAACTTCTTTGCGCAAACTGAAGCACTTGCTTTCGGTAAAACCAAAGAAGAAGTTGAAGCAGAGTTTGTGAAAGCCGGTAAATCGTTGGATGAGGTAAAAGACATTGTGCCATTTAAAGTCTTTACAGGTAACAAACCGACCAATTCTATTTTAGTGCAAAAAATTACACCATTTGTTCTTGGCGCATTAATTGCCATGTATGAGCACAAAATTTTTACACAAGGTGTGATTTTCAATATCTTCAGTTTTGACCAATGGGGCGTGGAATTAGGTAAACAATTAGCGAACCGAATTCTTCCTGAATTGGCAGACAAAGAGAACGTTTCAAGCCATGATAGCTCAACCAATGGATTGATTAACCAATTCAAAGCATGGCGATAAGATAATGGAAAGCAAAAGAGCGGTCAAAATTGACCGCTCTTTTTTATTTTAATCAAACTGATTTGACTTTCCACATACAGGCTACGCTGATAATAATTAATGCCACTGCAACATAAAAAACAGAGTTGTAATGCCAAATTTCCGCAATAATACCGGCAATAGGTCCACCAATAATCCAACTACTTTTTGCTGCATTACTGAATAGCGTAGTGGCTGTTCCCATTTGAGTCGGCATTAAATCTTGGAAATACACCATGCCAATGGTAGCAGTAATACCAATAAAAATCGCATTAAGCATTTGTAATCCGATAAGCTGCCACGTTTGCTCAGCGAATAATAAGCTTGAATAGAAGGCGAGCCCTGAAACTAAAGCAATCATCATTAAGCGTTTTTTACTGAAGTATTGGGTGAGATAACCCGCTAATATCATCACGGGGATTTCCAATCCCGCAGCAGTCCCCATTAATGTTCCTGCTAATTCTTTGCCTAAATGTAACTCATTAATCACAAATAATGGCATATTGATGAGATACATACTGTTACAGGTCCAAAGCAATAGGTTAGCGATGAACAAGTAAATCACACTTTTTCTTGGTGGCGTATTGTCTAAAATCTCTTGATTTTTAACCGCACTTTGACGAGGAATTTTCGGCAATAATTTGCTGACGCCAGCACAAAGTAAAAAGGCAGAACCTGCCACCAAATACATATAATCAAAGCCCCAGTTTAACGCAATGAAAAAAGAAAGCGGCGGCCCAACAATCCAAGCCAATGAGATTTGAGTTCTCATAATTGTGGTGAACATCACTGCTTCACGATGGCTACTTTCAGCATATTCTCGTGCTAAAGCAAAAGATTGCGGATTAGCGGATGAACCTAACCCTAATAGCGTGGTACCGATAATAATCAACACATAATAATTTCGGCTATAAGCAAAAATGAGACAGCCAAGCACGGCAATCAAACAGCACACAATCATCACTTTGCGGCGGTCATCTTGCTTATCAGAATATTTTGCCAGAATTTGGCTCAAGATGATGCCAATAATGGCATTGACAGAATAGAACAAGCCCACAAAAAAAGGTGAAACTTGAATCTCTTGAGAGAGATACAAACTCAAAGTCGGCGTCTGGAACGCAGAAGCAATCCCCGTTAAAAAGGCAATCAATAGAAAATTGAACGCCACAATATTGGATGGTGTTGAGTTTTGTTGTTGAACAAACATAGTCATTAATTTTAATAAAAGAGCGAAGTTGGAAATAAAAGTGCGGTTAATTTTAACCGCACTTTCATGTTTCTATTTTGTTGTGTTAGAACGTTTATCTAATTCAGATTTGATTTTAGCCATATTTTCTTGCGTGAAGAAATTATCAATATTTTTCCAAACAGAATGATAGCCGTAAGGGCCATGTTGCATTTCACGTTTGGCTTCATTGAGATCCCAATTTTGATAAATCACACGGTAGCTTGCGACAATTAAGCCTGTTCTGTCAGCTCCATGATAGCAATGCACTAAAACCGCACCATTTTTTTGATGTTGTTTAATTTGCCACAAAATATCAGCTACTTCATCTGGGCTGATTGACCAAGTAAGTAATGGGGTATTAATCAAATTGATCTTAGTATGACCAAATGCTTGTTTATCATCATTACGGTCAAAAAAGCGTAAATTCACAATAGTGTGAATATTCAATTTATTTAATAACGCTTCAGATTGGGCTTCTAATTGCTCACTACGATAAAATTTATTATCAATCTGATATAAATTTTCCTGTTCGCTGATTAGAGTAGCCCAATGTTCAGTATTTTTTGGCGGTTCACTTGTTGCCGTCGTACAGGCGACTAATGAAGAAGCTGTTAAAGCAAAAAGGACATTTTTGCTTATCTTGTATAAATTGAAATGAGTTTCTTGCATAAAAATCTTTTAAATATATTGAATCGTCGGTAAATAACCGATCGTTAAATCTAACGGGCGATTACAGGCTATTGTATTCTCTCTGTTCTCGATGAAAAATCTTGATGTCATCGCTTTTTCACCGTGATTAATGAAAATTTCAATAATTGAGCGATCAAAGAAAATTTCGATAGTTTGCAAATTTTCAATTTCACAGAAACGTTTGCTATCGAATTTCTCCATTAATTCGGTTTGTTCGCTTTGACTGCGATCTAAGCAAATCAAGCCATTTTCATAAGATAGACGCAGTGACTGTCCTTTTTCATTTTGGAAGAAGGTTAAGCCAAAGGCTTGGTTATTTGCCTCAAATTTAAGATACGCACGATCTAAATTAGCAATATCCGCTTTTTCATTAATATGAAGCGCAGAAAGTTCGGTCAGATTTTTGTATATTTTATCAATCGGGCGTTGATAAATTTTCGAAGTTTCTAAACGCAATTCTCTTGGTAAGGTTAAAGCTGAGTGCCATTTAAATTTGTCTGTTGGATAAGTTAAATCTGGCAAACCAATCCAACCGAAAAGCACTGCGTGGGTCTGATTATCTAAGCCTGCAAATGTTTGTGGAGCATAGAAATCAAAGCCTTGATCCAACTCACTAATATATTCTGCTTCGAAGGTTAAATCCGTTAATTTACCCACAGCATAAGTCGCATGGTAATTATTTTGGTATTGATGCGCTTCCCGATCTTTACCTTGTGGCGACCAAATAAAGACATCTTTATCACCGAGCTTCAATAGGTCAGGGCATTCCCACATAAACACGTTTGTATTGTCAAAAGCAGGTAAGGAAAGCTCGCCTAATAAACGAGGCGTACCTTCAAGATTGTCCATTTCAAAAATAATGGCTGTTCCCGTGAGGTTTTCTCGCTGTGCACCACAGATAAAACGGATTTTGCCGTCTTTAGTTAAATACGGTTTCGGATCGCGAACATGCTCTGTATAACCTTCTGGCGCATTTTCAATTAACGGACGTTTGCTAAGCAACTTCCCGTTAAGATCGAAAATCGCTAAATTTTGATAAGGCACGCGTTGATTATCACTTGGACGACGAGTATTGCCAGTGTAGAACATGGCCAATTTATCACCGACTTTCAAAGCACCACCAGAATAGCATCCATGAGATTCAAAAAGTTCGCAAGGAATCAGATCATCTGCTGATTGATAATGTTGAAAGTCTTTCGTAATTAAATGCTTCCAATGTTTCATCCCGTGAATTGCATCGAATGGAAACCATTGGTAGAACAGATGATATTTCTCTCCATTGAAGATCAAACCATTCGGATCATTCATTAAGCCAGTTGGTGGGGCAATATGAAAGTGCGGTCGGAAATCCTTGTCTTTTTGCACAGTTTGAGCAATTTCCGCAAGTTCACCTTTTTCTGCGGCTAGAATACTTTTGTATTTGCCATTATTGAAAATAATCATAATTTAATCTTATTTTGGTAAGGTATTTTTTAAGCAATCATAGCGTTGATTCATTGCTTCAGCCCATGTTTTTAATGATTTGATGGTTGCATGTTGTGAAGCATGAGTCCAAGCATCGCGAAATAATAGAAAATCAATTGCACACACGGCATTCAATGTACCGATATTTAATTCTTCACCAAAACTATCAATGGCTTTTTTGAGCTCGATTAAGCTTCGCTCAGTGCGGTCAAAAATTTGCTGATGACGTTCAAGCCACCATTGCTCTTGTGGACGAAGGCATTTTTCAGGTGCTACGGATATTTCATTCTCTAAAATACCATCTGCTAAATAATGTAAACGGAGAATTTCCCAACGAGTCTCGCTGTTTCCATAAAGTGAAGGTTGCGTACCAATGTGATCGAGATATTCTGCAATGAGTGAACTGTTATAAAGCCATTCACCATTTTCTCGTTGTAATGCCGGTAAACGACCAAGAGGATTGTCTAAGTTATGTGGCGAGTTCTTATCTAAACCACTGGTTGCGAGGAGTAATTCAACATGATCTTGTAATTGATGATATTGCACTACAGCACGGGCTTTTCTAGCATAAGGGCTAGAGTTCGAATACCAAAGTTTCATAAATACTTCCTAAATTATTTTCATAAATGAAAGGTGCAGCTATTTGCACCTTTGCACGCTAATTTGCTAAAAATGCGGCTAATTGTGTTTGATTTGGTAAGGCCGACATTGCCCCTTTTGCTGTCGTAGCAAGGGCACCACAAGCATTGGCTTGACGAATAATTTGCACAAGCACATCATTTTCTTTCCAGTTTGGATGCTGTGAAAGTCCAGCAAGCAGACCACCAACGAAGGCATCGCCAGCACCCGTTGTATCAACAGGCTGTAAGGCTTTTCCAGAAATCACATCTTTCTTACCTTCTAAGTGATAGAGTGCACCATCTTTACCTAAAGTCACGATAATCAATTTTTCAGGGTAAAGTGCGGTCACTTTTTCAAAGGCTTTTTCAAGGCTGTCAGTATTGGTTAAAAGCGTTAATTCTTCTTCAGAGAATTTCAATACGTCAGCTAAGGCAACGGCTTCCATTACCACGGTTTTTATTTCTTCTAAGCTTGACCAAAGAGACTCACGTAAATTAGGGTCGAAAGAGAAGAAACCACCAGCAGCTTTAATACGACGAATAGCTTCGAACGTCGCTTCGCGTGATGGATTATTAATTAGCGCGATAGAGCAGCAATGCAGCCATTCACCTTGTTGGAATGGCGGTAAATCGCTCGCTTGTAAGAACTGGTCCGCACTTGGGTTTACCATAAAGGTAAAGCTGCGTTCGCCATTATCTAAGCCGATGATAACGGTAGAGGTGCGATGCTGCGGATCTAAAATCATATGTTGTGTATTCACATTTTCCGCATTTAAGGTATCTTGCATAAATTGGCCAAGCGGATCATTACCTACACGACCAATAAAGGCACTTGGGCTGCCTAAACGTGCGACACCAACAGCCACATTTGCTGGCGCACCACCGGCACAGCGTAAATAATGATTTTCACCGTCAGGAATAAGATCGACAACCGCATCACCGGTTACCCAGATTTTTTGGCTCATATTATTTTCCTTCTATTGTGGATATCAGTTAAAAAATAACCGCACTTAAAAAGAGCGGTCATTTTCTTAGGTGTTTTATGCGATGGTTACGCGTGCGAATTTACGTTTACCGACTTGGTAAACATTCGTGCCTTTCGGTGCGTTGGCTTTCATGTCTTCGACTTTTTCACCATTGATTTTCACACCTCCTTGTTTCGCTGAGCGAATCGCTTCAGAAGTAGAAGGAACCAGTCCTGCTTCTTTTAACAAGGTCGCTAAACCAATTTCGCCTTCAAAGGTGAATTCAGGCATTTCATCTGGCATTGCACCTTTTTGGAAACGGTTAATAAATTCTTGCTCAGCCGCCTCTGCCGCCGCTTCATTATGGAAACGAGCGATGATTTCTTTGGCTAATAAAATTTTCACGTCACGTGGGTTTTTACCATTTGCCACTTCAGCTTTTAATTCCGCAATTTCAGTGAGTGGACGGAAAGAAAGCAAGTTGTACCAATCCCACATTAATTCATCCGAGATTGACATAATTTTACCGAACATATCGCTTGGTTCATCTGTCACGCCGATGTAATTACCTAATGATTTAGACATTTTCTTCTCACCGTCTAAACCAACAAGTAATGGAAGCGTAATCGCTACTTGTGGTTTTTGACCAGCTGATTTTTGTAATTCACGACCAACAAGTAAGTTGAATTTTTGGTCAGTACCACCAAGTTCTACGTCTGCTTCTAATGCAACAGAGTCATAACCTTGTAATAAAGGATAAATAAATTCGTGAATTGCGATAGGTTGGTTGTTACCAAAACGTTTTTTGAAGTCATCACGTTCTAGCATACGCGCTACAGTATAGTTGCTTGCTAAACGGATCATCCCTTCAGTACCCAATTTACCCAACCATTCAGAGTTGAATACGATTTTTGTTTTTTGAGGGTCTAGAATTTTGTAAATCTGTTCTTTATAGGTTTCCGCATTGCGAAGCACGTCTTCACGGCTAAGCGGTGGGCGAGTGGTGTTTTTACCAGATGGGTCACCGACCATACCCGTGAAATCACCGATTAAGAAATAGACTTCGTGGCCTAATTGTTGGAATTGACGAAGTTTGTTTAATACCACGGTATGCCCTAAGTGAATATCTGGAGCAGTAGGGTCTGCACCAAGTTTAATTTTAAGTGGGCGATTTTCTTTCAGTTTCTCGATTAAATCTGCTTCAGAAAGAATCTCATCAGTACCGCGTTTTAGTTCAGCGAGAACGGTATTAATATCAGTCATTCTATTTCCTAATGTTATTTCAATATTAAAGGCTACATTATAGAGAATATGGCTGAAATGAAAAGATTGAGATGAAAAAAAACGCCTATTTGTGGGGAAATAGGCGTGAAGTTGGAGTGATTATCTGTTTGTTTTTGGAATATTTAGATGATAACCATTCTCAAATACCTTGTCAACAACAAAATGCAAATAATTCTCAATTATTTTTTTAATCGATGTAAGGTACACTTTCTGTGAGAGAAAGTGCGGTCGGAATGCCATCTGAAATGTCAAATTTTCCTGCATAAGCATAAGCTTCTACGCCTTGTGATTTTGCGTCCTTTAAAAGACGATCATATTCAGGATCCACAAACTCAGCGATTTTAAAACGATCGAAGCCATCATGTAATCCAGCAAAGAGAACAACGGCGCGATGTCCTTGTTTTTTCATGGCTAAAAGCTCACGAACATGTTTTTGTCCACGAGTAGTCACCGCATCGGGAAACATGCCTAATGTACCTTTTACAAAGGTGATGGATTTCACTTCAACATAACAATCGGGCAAGCCTTCACCTTTAAGTAAGAAGTCGATACGGCTATTTTCTTCACCATATTTCACTTCAGGATAAATTTCATCATACATAGCCAGTTCTTTGATTTGTTTGTTTTGCAAGGCTTCAAAGACTAACTGGTTGGATCTGTGCGTGTTAATACAAACAAGTTGGTCGTTTGCTAATTGTGTTAATTCCCAACTATGTGGATATTTGCGCGTTTGGCTATCAGAATGAGAGTACCAAACGGTATCACCTTTTTCACCACAGCCAGTCATTGCACCGGTGTTTGCACAATGAATGGTGATCACTTCGCCATTTGGTAATTCAATATCAGTCAAAAAGCGTTTATAGCGACGAATTAATTTCGCGGCTTGTAGGGTAGGGAGTTGCATAGCGTATTCCTTATTAAAAGAAAGTGCGGTCGAATTTTATGACAAAATTGACCGCACTTTGTTCTTATGAATGTTGAGTAAATATTAAAAATTATTCAATGGCATATTCAATAGTGACGACTAAGCGCGCTTTTTTCTCAATAGTGCTTGTGTCGTAGCTACCAGTGTAATCGCTAGAGTCATCCGCATCGGGATTTGGTGCTTGAATGTAGAATGGCCCTTGTGAAGCGGATTTTAATACGCCAACTTTTACGTTACTGGTTTTCGCAAACTCTTCAGCACGAACATGCGCATCTTGGGTGGCTTTTGAAATTAGCTCACGTTTAATTTGTTCAAGATTTTCTAAGTAGTAATTTGGATCACCAAAACTAATATCTTGGTTGTTAGCTACTAATTGGTGAATATTGGTGAGGGCTTTTTGTAACTTAGTCAATTCTTTAGTTGAAATTCGGATTGATCTTGATGCATCAAAGCCATTCTCTCTACTTTTGGTTTCACCTTTTTCATTCTCATAATAGTCAGTATGAGTAGATACATCTAATTCGGTGATTTCTCGATTTTCATCAGTGAAACCTTGTGCTTTAAGGAAACGAACGGCTTCATTTAAGTTTTTCTGATTCGCTGCCATTGCGTCATTATAAGTTGCGCCCCAACCTGTTACGCGGATAACCCATGTACCTTGTGTTGAGGTATAGTGGCTTTCAGCCAATCCTTTTACTGAAATAGAGCCGGTTTGGCGTAAATTTTTAAATTGACTACCTAGGATAAACGCTGAAGCCATCAATCCGACGGCAAGAATAATGCCAAAAATAGCGAGATAAGATTTTTTACTGTTCATATAATGTCCATGATGTGGAATAAAAGAGCAGTTATTATAATCTAAATTTTAGAGATGTAGATATACAAAATATCTTGATAAGATTAATTTTATGAAAGTTAATGATTCGCTCTAGGTTATTAATGTAGTATATGCTTTTAGATTGTTATAAAGGTATAAGAGGTAAGTTTCATTGAGTTGAAACTTCAAATAATTTTTGGTCATTCTATCAGTATGGAAAGGTGTATTATGAAAATCAAGGTGATTTTATTGGGTGTGATGGGGTTGTTGCTATCACACATTGTGCTAGCTAATCATGAAATTAAATTTGATGATATTTGGAATTTTAAAATTTCCGTTACTGAAATGAAAGGGAATAGAAAAATTCACTTAACTGGTTTGTTAGGAAATAGTGCGATGGGCATATCAGATAGTAAAATAACAATTCATAATGATGAATTAAATATTATTTTGTTTGAGGAGTTAGCACAAGGTGAGTATTCAGGTAATTTGAATAAAGAAATTATCATTGAGAAACCTATTAATAAAATTACTTTTGGTTCTAATAATAAAATCGTATGGCAAGATTAAGCTCGTTTCTCACTTTTACACCATTATGAAAAATGATGGAATAGTGGGCTACTTTTGACTTTTTTACTCTACAAAGAAAACTTATGTTTAACGACGAAAAAGGAATAAAGTATATATAATTATGAATGAATTGATTGATATTTACATAAATAATGGATTCAGCTTGTTTAAGCAGGAAGAAAGTACAGTTATCATCTCCACAAAATTATCAATGAGAGTTTTAGATATTCTGGAAGGTTTAAATGTTCTTGTTCTAGGTGGTGATATATATCGAAAATCAGGTGATGATTTTGAACATACATATGATAATTGGTATTACGCCGGTAATGTCCATAGTGAAAGTCTTGAGGTTGCTAGACAATATTTAGATAATCTAAAAGAGCAAGAATTATATGTATCTTTTGTTTTTAAATAGATTTGATATAAAAGTGTGGCGTTTTCTCAATATATTTAATTAATGTTGCGATCATAATTAATACTAAATAATAGTTTTCAATTTTTTACTTTACTAAGATCTAATTATGAACGGTATCACTTTAAGTATCTTTTCCAATTGAAGGCTAATTTACCTTGAAGTCAGTTCTCTAAAAAAGAGCGGTCAAATTGACCGCTCTTTTTTATTTTATTGCACTAATAAGTAGAAGTTGTTTTTACCACGTAAGATATTGAGTGCAACAGCAGATGGTTTTTCATCTAGCGCTTTGCGTAAGTCTTGCGTGCTTTCAATTGGCTGACGGTTGATGCCGATGATGATATCACCTGATTTTAAACCGCGTTGTGCTGCCATTGAATTTGGCTGTACTTTACTAATTTCTACACCTTTAACACCTTTTGCATCGTAGTTGTTTAAGGTTGCACCATCTAGTGCAGGAAGTTCTGTTTTACTTGCTGTTTGAGAGCCATCGTCTGCTTGTAAGGTCACTTTTACGTTGTCAGTTTTGCCATCACGTAAGTAAGTGAGCTCAATTTCTTTACCTGCACCAGAAGTCGCGATTTTGGCACGCATTTCGGCGAAGCTTGAAATTTTCTGACCATTCATTGCAGTGATCACATCACCCGCTTTCAAGCCAGCTTTTTCGGCAGCAGAATTTGGAATGACTTCACTCACAAATGCACCTTGTTGTGCACTAACATTAAAGGCTTTTGCTAAATCGGCATTTAATTCGCCACCTTTAATACCGAGTAAACCACGACGTACTTCACCAAATTCTAAGATTTGTTGCACAAGGTTGTTGGCTTGGTTGCTTGGAATTGCAAAGGCAATCCCGGCGTTCCCACCACTTGGAGAAATAATCGCGGTATTAATACCAATTAATTCACCTTGTAAGTTCAATAATGCGCCACCAGAGTTACCACGGTTTACCGCCGCATCAGTTTGGATATAGTTTTCATATGCACCGCTATCTGAACCAGTAGAACGACCAAGTGCTGAAACAATACCTGATGTCACGGTTTGGCCTAAACCGAATGGGTTACCAATAGCAACGGTAAAATCACCGACACGTAATTTATCGGAATCAGCCATTTTGATCGCAGTGAGATTTGCTGGTTTTTCGATTTGTACTAAAGCAATATCTGATTGTTCATCTTTTCCAACGAGTTTGGCTTTGAATTCACGTCCGTCTTGTAATTTTACAGTGATTTTATCTGCGCCATCTACCACGTGATTATTAGTTAAAACATAGCCTTTATCTGCATTGATGATGACACCAGAACCTAAACCGCGGAAGTTGCGTGATGCACCACGATCTCCACCAAATTGTTCGCCAAATTGATCACCAAAGAAAAATTTAAATTCTTCTGGAATATCATCAGGTAATGCTGAACGGCTGTTTGCTTTTGCTTTGCCTTCAACAGAAAGGGTCACAACTGCTGCTTGTGCTTTTTCTAACATAGGCGCAAGGCTGCCTTGTTCGACAATTTCATTTGGAATAGCCGCTTGAGCGGATAAAGAGGTTGCAAACACGCTTAAACCTAATGCTATACCGGTTAAAACAAAATTTCTTTTCTTCATAGAGTTCTCCAAGTAAAAATAAATGATTGAATAAGTGTTCAATCAGACAAAAAAATGAGGGGGATGTTCAGTAAAAACAAGGGTATTGAAAAAATATTTTTAAAAAGTGCGATAGATGTTGAAATTGTTCTTTTTGCCCGCATTTATCTAAACCTCTTTGTTAATTTGAAGGATAAAAGAATCATTCTGTTTAAATAGGGCTGGTACAACCTATTTTTACGTCAAAAACCTTGCCAGCCAAGGCGGAAATATAGTTTAATAACGCCCTGTTTTACTGCCTAGGTAGTATAAATTTTACGCAATCACATAATAATTGTGTAAGAATCAAAATGAACTAGTTTACTAGTACAAAAAATAGGTGTAGAGTAACGCCATTAGATTTAAGCACAACATTTAAGATTTAGAGAGTGACATATGGCGACGAAGAAAGAAGAAATCGAAGTAAAAGTTGCAAATGATGATACCCGAATTGAAAAAGTCGATCAGGTATTACCTCCAATTGCCTTATTAGAAAAATTTCCAGCAAGTCAAGAAGCGGCTGATTTAGTTCATGAAACCCGTTTGCATGCGCACAATATTATTCATGGGAAAGATGACCGTTTACTTGTGGTAATTGGTCCTTGTTCTATTCATGATCCTAAAGCCGCATTAGATTACGCAAAACGTTTAAAAGTATTACGTGATAAATATAAAGATACACTTGAAGTGGTGATGCGCGTTTACTTTGAAAAACCGCGTACAACAGTGGGCTGGAAAGGCTTAATTAACGATCCTTATTTAAATGATACATATCGTTTAAATGATGGTTTGCGTATTGCACGTAAATTATTATCCGATATTAACAACTTAGGCGTACCATCAGCAGGTGAGTTCTTAGATATGATCACACCACAATATGTAGCTGATTTCATGAGCTGGGGCGCAATTGGTGCGAGAACAACGGAATCTCAAGTTCATCGTGAATTAGCTTCAGGCTTATCTTGTGCGGTAGGCTTTAAAAATGGCACAAATGGTGGCGTAAAAGTAGCCTTAGATGCAATGGGGGCGGCAGAAGCTTCGCATTACTTCTTATCTGTGACAAAATTTGGTCATTCGGCGATTGTTTCAACAAAAGGAAATGAAGACTGCCACATCATTTTACGTGGTGGGGATAAAGGTCCTAACTATAAAGCAGAAGACGTTGCAAAAGTTTGTGCAGAGATCGAAAAATCAGGTCGTATTCCACATGTCATGGTTGATTTCAGCCATGCAAATAGTAGCAAACAATTCAAAAAACAAATGGAAGTTTGTGAAGATGTTTGCCGACAAATTGCAGGTGGTTCAAAACAGATCTTTGGTGTTATGGTAGAAAGTCATATTGTTGAAGGTCGTCAAGATTTAGTCGATGGTAAAGCGCAGACTTACGGACAAAGTATCACTGATGCTTGCATCGGTTGGGAAGATACAGAAATCGTGTTAAAACAGTTATCTGATGCGGTGTTAGCACGTCGTAAAGTAAATGGCTAATCAGTTTTATTTTAGATGATTATAAGTGCGGTCAATTTTGACCGCACTTTTTTATGCGCTTTGAAAAAAGGGGAGAAAAGGGGTATGCTAGCTTCAATGGAATAAGAAAGGAGATGTACGATGCAGGATATGATAAATGGCTTATTAATTGTCTTAATACCGATGGTGTTAGGCTATTTATTAAAGGTCAATAATAAATCCTATATTGCAAAAATAAATCATATCGTGATGTTTTTGCTTTACATTATTCTTTTCTTAATGGGCTATTTACTTGGTCAGTTAGATGATTTAGAGCATAAACTGCCGATTATTGGCACAACTGCGGTGACGCTATCGGCGATCATTTTGGGATCCAATATGATTGGCTTGATGCTTTATGACCGCTTCAACCCAGCTGAGCCACTTAAATCACGAGGTAAAATTGATTCTCGCTGGCACTCCTTAATTGACTCGCTCAAACTTTCCGGCACAGTGGTGATCGGCACCCTTTGTGGTTTCTTATTCAAATCCTATCTCATGTTGCCTACTGGAATTAATCTGTATGTATTGATCGTACTGATTTTCTTTGTGGGGATTCAGTTAAGAAATAACGGCATTTCCTTGAAAGAAGCTCTGTTCAATAAACGAGGTTTCCAAACGGGGATGGTGTTTACTTTTACTTCATTACTAGGCGGTATCATTGCTGCTTTCGTTTTAGCGATGCCAATTACGCAAGGACTGGCGTTTGCCTCTGGAATGGGGTGGTATTCGTTATCCAGTGTAGTATTGACCAATGCATGGGGACCTGTACAGGGCAGTATTGCCTTTTTTAATGACTTATCCCGTGAAATTGTCAGTTTATTTGTCATCCCATTATTTATGCGTCATTTCCGTTCGACTGCAATTGGGATTACAGGTGCGACAGCAATAGATTGCACTTTGCCAATTATTCAAAAAGCGGGAGGTATTGAAGTCACGCCAATTGCGATTTCATTTGGTTTTGTAACGAATATTCTGCCACCGTTACTATTGGTTTTCTTTTCCAGTATTCCGCTATAAAAAAGAAATACAAAAAACAAAAGAGTTAATCGTTACTTTTCGATTAACTCTTTTTCTTATATTTAATATTAGAGATTATCAGTTTCTATGCATGGCAATAACTGCCTGACCTAAACTGAGTCCGCCATCACCCATTGGTAGTTTATGCGCACTTAGTACATGGAATTCGCTCAGATTTTCTTTTAATAATCGTCGTAGTAGTTGGTTATGCATCACGCCGCCAGATAGCACGATAGTACGACATTGATGTTCGCGAGCTTGGCTTGTTGCAAGTTCAGCAAAACCTTGAGCGAGAGCATAGTGAAAGGCGAAGGCTTTATCTTCAACAGGGGCATGGTAATTTAACCAACTTTGCCAGAAATAAGCCAAATCCACTTTATTGCCGATAAGTGGCATTTTTACTGGAATATTGACCTCATTTTGTGCTTGTGTCGCCAAAGATGAGGTATTTGCTAGTGCTTCTAAATGGCAGGCAGCTTCGCCCTCCCAAGAAACAATGGTTGGTGCAATACCGAGAGCATAAGCTACGGCATCAAATAAACGACCCGCAGATGATATAGGTGGGCAATTGAGTCCACGTTCAATGGCATTGACTAATATTTGCCAATTCGGTTCTGTACAGGTTTGGGTGAGAATTTCTTGCCATTGTGGCACAAATTGATGCAGGTGAGCCAGCCAGTTGCGCCAAGGTTGTTTAGCTGCAAGATCGCCTCCTGGCAGAGCCACAGCAGGCAGACCACCTAAATATTGACTATGTTGATAGTCAACGAGTAGACATTCGCCCCCCCAAAGTTGTCTATTTTCACCCATGCCGATACCGTCAAGTGCAAGACCGATTACAGGTTCATCGCAATGGTGTTCGGCCATTACGCTGACAATATGAGCATGATGATGAAGTACTTCGATTGGTGTGATTTGTTGCTGTTCAGCAAGTTGTTTCCCAATAGAAGATGAAAAATAGCCAGGGTGAGCATCCACCGTGATGATGTCTGGTTTAAATTGGTAAATCTGCTGAAATAATGCAAGGTTTTCACTTAATTGTGACCGCACTTGCTCGTTTGCTGTATCACCAATATGTTGGCTTAGTACGGCTTTATTGTGACGTAGTAAGCAGAATGTATTTTTCAGATCAGAACCCAACGCCAACACATTTTTTGTGCTTTGTGTTTCAAGTGGTATTTCATCTGGCACGTAGCCACGAGCACGACGTAGCGTTTCTAATCCATCGAAGGCAACACGAACAAGGCTATCATCGGCGCGTTGTAAAATATCGCGATTGTGGCAAAGATAAAAATCAGCCAAGTCAGCTAATTCTTCCACAGCATGTTCATTTTTCAATACAGGAGGTTGACCGCTTGCGTTAGCAGAGGTCATGACTAGCGGACGATTAACCGCACGTAACAACAAATGTTGTAGTGGATTACTTGGAAGCATGACGCCGATTTCTTGCAAGTTAGGCGCAATATTATCAGCAATATTGGGTACTTTATGTTTTGCTAGCAGTACAATCGGAGCTGCACTGCTGGTTAGCAATTCTGTTTCTTGAGAACTCAAATCCTGTAAAAACTGCAGATCAGGCACCATAATGGCTAATGGTTTTGTGGGACGATGTTTCCGTTGACGTAATAAATCAACCGTCTCTTGATTATTCGCATCACAGGCCAGATGAAAACCGCCTAAGCCTTTAACCGCGACGATGTGACCTTGTTGCAATAAAAGTGCGGTCTGTTTTAGCGCGGTTTCATGAGTAGCAAGGGTTTGTTCTCGATCTTGTAACCAGATATGGGGTCCACAGACTGAACAAGCATTAGGTTGAGCATGAAAACGACGATCAGCGGGATCTTTATATTCTTTTTCACATTGTGGACAAAGCGGAAAAACAGACATCGCCGTGTTTTTTCGGTCGTAAGGAATTGCCTTGATGATGGTAAAACGAGGACCGCAATGGGTACAATTGGTAAAGGGGTAGTGATAACGTCGATTGTTGGGATCGAATAAGTCAGCTAAACAATGTGGACAGGTTGCTGCATCGGGAATAATTTGCGTGTCCATTTGATTGTTTTCGCTTTCCCGGATAGTAAAGCTTGTTACTGTGGCTGCTTCAGGCCAATCTATGGTGCGCTGAGTAATGTCAGTAATTTGCGCTAGAGGTGGGAGTTTATTTTGTAGGTCGGATAAAAATTGCTCAAGTGCATTTGCTGGTGGAGAGACAAAACGAATTAACACGCCTTGTCCATCATTATTGACATCTCCATTTAATCCATATTGATTTGCCAGAAGCCAGACAAAAGGGCGAAATCCCACGCCCTGAACTTTTCCTTTTATGCGTAATTCGATCCCTTGCATAACGCAATCCTGTTTATTTTTGATTGAGACCAAGAAAATCGCCGACTTCGTGTTCTAGCTGGCTCATGGCAATTAAGGCTTCTTGAGTCTGTTTGGCTTCTTCTTCATCAATAATTGTCATGGCAAAACCCACATGTACGAGAACCCATTTGCCAACTAGAGGTTTTGGGTCATCCTGACAAATTAATGAAATATTAACTTCTCTTTTTACTCCGCAGACATCGACTACAGCAAGCTGTAATGCGCTGTCAGCTACTTGAATGATCTGTCCCGGAATACCTAAACACATAATCTGTCCTTAGTTAGAATGTTTATGAGATGAATTGTTTATTGTGAGGCAATAAACATACTGCGAAAAGAAATTTTATCACGTAACCATTTAAATTTGTATAGCGATATTTCAAATAGGGTGATGTTCATTTGTTGAAAATTTGTTCACATTTTTAACATAAAATTATTATGTTTCACCGTTATTTAACAGGGACATCACAGTAATAGAAAAACAATGGAAATCTTTTGATCTTAATCACAAATTTTCGAATTACTTCTTGAGCTTTACTTTTCGACAGGAGTATCCTTACTTCTAGAGTGGTTATTGTAGAAACGTTATTTACATACAAGGAGGGGAATGTATGAATCGTTTTGTAATCGGTGATCCGAAGGATTGCATTGGATGCAACACCTGTATGGCCGCTTGTAGCGAAGTGCATAAAGCTTTCGGATTACAATCTTTTCCACGTTTACAAGTCATGCGTAATGATGATGTAACCGTGCCAATTCTCTGTCGTCATTGTGATGATTCACCATGTGCTACCGTATGTCCTGTACATGCGATTACACATATTGATGACACTATTCAACTTAACGAAAGTCTCTGTATCGGTTGTAAACTTTGTGGTATTGCTTGCCCATTCGGTGCAATTACCCAACATGGTTCTGCACCGATTGACGCACCAACCTATTATGAGGGATTCTCTTTCACTGATGCGGTAAAACGAGATATTCGTACTGCACCAGATAATACGGATTTACACAATATGCTGGCATGGCAACCAGGCGTAAAAGCCATTGCTGTGAAATGCGATCTTTGCTATTTCCGTGAAGATGGTCCGGCTTGTGTACAAACCTGTCCGACCAAAACGTTATTTATTATTAGTGATGAGAGTATCAAACAGGCTAACGAAAGAAAACGTGAAATGGCAATGGTTTCTTCGCCTGCTATCCCAAGATAATTAGTGTGTTTTAACTTGTAATCAATGGAGTGATATTATGAGTTTACCTATCAATTTACTCATCACGACCCTGTTGATTTATGTCGTAGGTGCGTTTATTTCGCTCGCAGTGAGACGAAACGAACAACTTTCAATCAATATATCCGGCGTGACCGGTGTACTTGCTGGAGTGTTAGGTATTGTTGCCTGCATCCCCGTTCTGATCAGCAGCGACACAGTCGTTGATGTTTTCAAAACCCCATTTGAATTTGCCACGTTCTCCATCCGTATTGACGGATTGGCTGCGTTTATGGTGTGTGTCATTTCTTTATTAGTTATTGTGACCGCACTTTATTCTTTCTCTTATGTAAAAGAATACAAAGGTAAAGGCGCAGGTTCCATGGGCTTCTTTATGAATTTATTTATCGCTTCCATGGTTGCGTTAGTTACCAGCGATAATGCATTCTACTTCCTTGTATTCTTTGAAATGATGTCATTGGCATCTTATTTCTTAGTCCTTACCGAACAAGATGACAATGCCGTAAATGCAGGCTTGCTTTATTTCTTTATTGCGCATGCCGGTTCGGTATTAATTATGATCGCCTTCTTCATTTTCTACTGCTATGCCGGTAGTTTTGAATTTAGTGCATTCCGTCAAACCACTTTGCCGGCACCGCTTGCCTTTACTGCCTTTATTTTGGCATTTTTAGGTTTTGGCGCAAAAGCAGGTATGATTCCATTACACAGTTGGTTACCGAAAGCTCACCCGGCTGCACCTTCTCATGCATCCGCAATGATGTCTGGTGTGATGGTTAAAATCGGTATCTTCGGGATCATCAAAGTTGGTGTGGATCTTCTCGGTTCTACTAATGTTTGGTATGGCGTTATTGTACTTGCCTTTGGTGCGGTGTCTTCCGTGCTTGGCGTACTTTATGCCTTGGCAGAACATGACATCAAAAAACTCTTGGCTTATCACACAGTAGAAAATATCGGCATCATTATGATGGGTGTGGGCGTTGGTATGATTGGTATCGCGACACATCATCCAGTGTTGGCCACCGTGGGCTTACTTGGTGGTTTATACCACTTACTTAACCATGCTGTATTCAAAGGCTTGTTATTCTTAGGTGCAGGTTCAGTAATGTATCGCTTGCATACTAAAGACATGGACTTAATGGGCGGCTTAGGCAAACTTATGCCTTACACTGCATTCTGTTTCTTAATCGGTACCATGGCGATCTCTGCATTGCCACCGTTTAACGGTTTTGTCAGTGAATGGTTTACTTATCAATCTTTATTCACCTTAAGCCAAAGTGATGATTTCGTATTAAAACTTGCCGGTCCGATTGCCATCATTATGTTGGCATTGACTGGTGCGTTAGCGGCACTTTGTTTCGTGAAAGTGTACGGTATCAGCTTCGGTGGTGCACCACGTAGTGAAAAAGCAGCTAATGCACGCGAAGTACCAAAACCAATGGTGATTGCCATGGCAGTGTTGGCGTTATGTTGTGTGTTATTAGGTGTGGGCGCATCTGTTGTAACGCCAATAATTGCGAAAATTTCGACCGCACTTGCTCATAGCGAACCGTTAATGTTGGCTCAAAATGGAGTAGTGGTTGCACAAGCTGAACCGCATACTGCACTTTCAACACCAATGGTGACTATCATGTTATTGGCATTTTTCTTCTTGCCATTTAGTTTCTATGCGTTCACCAAAAATCAACGTTTATCCGATCGTGCAAAAGGCAATCCATGGGCTTGTGGTTATGCTTATGAACAAGATATGGCTGCCTCTGCAGGTAGTTTCACTCGTCCATTACGTACGATTTTCAAATCGCTTTATACCTTGCGTGAAGTGTTGGATCCTGCACCTTTAGGTGATAAAGGCATCCAAGCGGTAATTAAAGGCGCAACAAAAGCTGAACCTTTCTGGGAAGAAAAAATGACGATGCCTATCGCTCGTTTTATTCCGTGGTTAGGAACAAAAATCCAATGGTTGCAACAAGGTGACTTCCGTGTGTACTGCGTGTACTTCGTGATTGCCTTGGTGGCAATACTACTTTCCATTGCGTTGATGTAGGAGGTTGAAGATGATTACGTTACCTTCAGAAATTGCAACATCTGCCGGAATGTTTGTTTTTGCCATTGTGCAAGCCTTGATTTTGCTTGCCCTTGCACCGTTATTTTCCGGTATTTCACGCATGATCCGAGCACGAATTCAATCTCGTCGCGGTCCGGGCGTGTTACAAGATTATCGCGATATTGCGAAATTAATGAAACGTCAAAACATTTGGCCTGACAATGCGGGTTGGGTTTCTAAAGCGATGCCTTATGTGTTAATTAGCACCGTGATGGTGGTCGCTATGAGTTTGCCTTTATTTACTCGTGTTGCACCATTTGGCGCTGGCAGTGATTTAATCACCGTGATTTACTTATTCGCCTTGTTCCGTTTCTTCTTTTCAATTGCGGGTTTGGATTCAAACAGCACATTCTCAAGTTTAGGGGCAAGTCGTGAAGTCACATTAGGTGTCTTAGTAGAGCCAATTCTCATGTTGGCATTCCTTGTCATTGCGTTAATTGCCGGTTCAACCAATTTTGCGGTTATCGGTAATGCACTTTCCGAAAACACTTGGCAATATCCAATTGCGACAGTGATTGCTATCGCTGCAGCATTCTTCGCCGTATTTATTGAAATGGGTAAGATTCCATTTGATTTGGCGGAAGCGGAACAAGAGTTACAAGAAGGTCCATTGACTGAATACTCTGGTCCGGCACTTGCCTTATTAAAAGTCGGCTTAAGCTTAAAATCAATGGTTGTAGCATCTATCTTTGTGAGCGTGTTGCTTCCGTTTGGTATCCCGACAGAGATGAGCTTAAGTGCGGTCATTTTAGGCGGTGTTTTATTCTTCGTGAAATTATTAGTGGTGTTCGTATTGGCTTGTGTCTTTGAAAACACACTTTCTCGTACCCGCTTTATGTTAACAGGACGTTTAACCGTGGTCGGCTTCGGCATTTCTGTGTTGGCGTTTGTATTTTACTTCACTGGGTTGTAAGGAGGACAAATATGGAACGTTTAGCTCTGATTACAATCATTTTACCTTTCGTAGGGGCGTTTATTGTCGGTTTGAACAAAAAACATTTTGCTCAAATTGCCACAGTATTTGCTGCGCTTGCTACGCTGGGAACCTTGTTAGTCGCAAGACAATGGTTTGCCGATGGTCATCAAAGCGTCACTTATGACATCGTCGCTTTTGATAAAACCGCGATCTTTGGTGTCACTCTTGATGCTGTCAGTACATTAATTGCCTTTGCCGTTGTGGCCTTAGGTTTCTTAATCTGCTTATATTCTTGTGGTTACTTAACCGATAAAAACCGTGAACACCCACATAATGGGTTACCACGTTTTTATGCATTCTTGCTCATCTTTATCGGTGCCATGGCGGGCTTGGTGTATTCCTCAACTTTAGCAGGACAATTATTGTTCTTCGAAATTACTGGGGGATGTTCTTGGGCATTAATCAGTTATTACCAAACACCAAAAGCTCAAGCAGCCGCAATGAAAGCCTTGATTATCACCCACGTGGGGGCAATTGGGTTATATATTGCCGCAGCCTATTTATTCAGCCAATCAGGTACTTTCTCTATCACTGCGTTAGAACATTTAGATCCGAGTGCGAAAACCATCGTGTTATTTGGTGTGATGTTTGCTGCGTGGGGGAAATCAGCACAATTACCAATGCAAATTTGGTTGCCGAATGCGATGGAAGCACCAACACCGGTGAGTGCGTATTTGCACGCCGCATCAATGGTTAAAGTTGGGGTGTATATCTTCGCTCGTTCTGTTATGTCTGCTGGTGAGATTCCACATATTGTGGGTGAAGTCGGCATCATCATGGCGATGATTACCTTAATTTATGGTTTCTTGATGTACTTGCCACAAACTGACTTAAAACGTTTATTGGCGTATTCAACCATTACCCAACTGTCTTATATTTTCATTGGGATTTCTCTTGCTGCATTAGGCTCTAAATTGGCCTTTGTGGCAGCGATTAGCTACATCTTCAACCATGCTTTCGCGAAAAGCTTATTCTTCTTGGTCGCAGGTTCATTAAGTTATGCGACAGGAACTCGTTCTATGCCGTTACTACAAGGCATTATGCGTACAATGCCAGTGGTAGGGGCAGGATTTGGCGTAGCCGCGTTAGCGATTGCTGGGGTGCCACCGTTTAACGGATTCTTCAGTAAATATCCATTATTTGCGGCCGGATTTGAATTAGGCCATGAATATGGCTGGATTACTTGGTTAATGGTGCTTGCTTTAGTTGAATCTACCGCGACATTCGTATGGTTGTTGTATAAATTCGGACAATGTGTCATCGGTAAACCATCAGAAGCGGTTGCCAATGCACAACCTATACCATTCTCTATGCGTTTCGTGTTAGTTGTATTAATGGTGATGTCCGTGGTGTCCAGTTTTATCGCCGCATATTGGTTAGGTTTGGCTGGTTAGGTTAAGGAGGAATCTATGTTAATGATAAATGGACTTGCGTGTTTACTCATTATTACCTCTCTTTGCGTAATTATGGTTCGAACCGCCAAAAAAGCTGCGTTATTTTACAGTTTGCAATCATTGGTGTTGGTATTACTGTTTGTCTATCTTGCCAATGAAATGCAAGCCCATGAACTTTATATGTGGTCAATTAGCGCATTTATTACCAAAGTGGTTTTGGTGCCAGCAATTTTAATCTATGCGATGAAAAAAGTTGATGAAAGTCAAACTCCAGCTGGAATAAATGTCTCTTGGTTGATCCCGATCACAGCAGTGATAGTTACATTGTGCTACTTTGTTGTTGTCCCAATCGATTTACCGTTGGTTGCACATCTTAAACCAGCATTATCAGTGTCATTAAGTCACTTCTTATTAGGTTTAGTATGCATTGTTAGCCAACGCAATATCGTAAAACAAGTATTCGGTTATTGTTTGATGGAAAACGGTTCTCATCTCACATTAGCCTTATTGGCAAATAAAGCACCTGAGTTAGTGGAAATCGGAATTGCCACAGATGCTATTTTTGCCGTCATCATAATGGTGGTGTTGGTAAACAAAATTTATCGTACATTCCATTCATTAGATGCAAAACAACTTATGAGTTTGAAGGGGTAACGCTATGTATGAACAATGGATAATCGCGTTATTAATCGCACCTTTAGCAATATCACTTGCCAGTTTCGCTTGTAGCGTGACAAAAGCACGGACAATTTGTACCGCACTTCATGTTACAGGTTTGATTTTGATGTTAGCATTTGCCTTACAAGTTATTAATGGCGTGCTAACTCAGGGGGAAATCAGTGCATTAAATAACTGGGTTTACATCGACAGTCTATCTGCTATTTTCTTAGGTCTTATCGCTATTGTCGGAACATTAGCCGGTATTTATTCTATCGGCTACATTGGTACGGAATATTGTGAAGGACATCTTGATTTGAAAACATATTGCAATTATTACGGCTTTTTGCATTTGTTTTTCTTCACCATGATTATTTCTGTGATCACTAATAATGTGATTTTGATGTGGGCAGCCATTGAAGCCACCACATTAAGTTCTGCATTTTTGGTCGGCACATACAAACAAAAAACCTCTCTTGAGGCAGCATGGAAATACATCATTATTTGTTCAGTTGGGGTGGCGTTTGGATTGTATGGCACAATTTTAACGTTCTCTAATGGAACAAATCTTTTAGCAGATCCAAGCCAAGCTATTTTCTGGACAGAAATCAATCAACAGGCAGCGGGTTTGAATCCAATGCTCATGTATCTTGCTTTCGCCTTTATTTTGGTTGGGTTTGGTACTAAATGCGGTCTATTTCCAATGCATACTTGGTTGTCTGATGCACACAGTGAGGCACCAAGTCCAGTGAGTGCGATTCTATCTGCTGTATTATTGAATTGTGCCATGTTGGTGGTATTGCGTTATTACATCTTAGTTTCTAAAGCAGTCGGTTCTACATACCCGCAAACCTTATTGTTGGTATTTGGTTTACTCTCTGTATTAGTGGCGGCGTTGTTTATTATCGTCCAATTCGACATCAAACGTTTATTGGCATATTCCAGTATTGAAAACATGGGGTTAATTAGCTTTGCCTTTGGTTTAGGTGGCCCAATCGGTGTATTTGCGGGTTTATTACATACCATCAACCATAGTTTAGCGAAAACCTTGTTATTCTGTGCTTCAGGTAACATATTATTAAAATATAAAACCCGTGATATGAACCAAGTACGTGGTTTATGGCGTGTCGCACCAATGACGGCGGTGTTATTTGCCGGTGGTGCGTTAGCACTAGGTGGTATCCCACCATTTAACGTGTTCGTCAGTGAATTTAGTATTGCTGTTGCCGGTATTTACGCAGGTAAAACTTGGTTAATGGTGTTCTGTTTAATTTTACTCACTATCGTGTTAGCTGGATTGTCTTTAATGGTATTAAAAACCGTATTAGGCAAACAACCGGATAATGTTGAAGTGGGGGATGTGAACAAAGTTTCACTCGTGGCGATGGCAATTTTATTGTTATTCATGTTTATTATGGGTATTCATATTGCCGAACCAATTTTGCAGTTATTAAAAAGTGCGGTCGGAATTGTACTCGGATCTGAACAAGTGTCTTTTGGTGAAATGTTAGTTTTACCTTGGCAAAGTTTAGCGCAATGATCGACAGGAGGGATAAATATATGGAATTAACTAAAAATACATCAGTCGATCCAGCCAAAATGATTGGCAAAAATTACATTGAAGCAGTCAATGCAAAATTTCCAAATACCATTTTGGATGAGGAGTGGTCAACACCAAATCAGGTTACACTTACCATTAAAACCAATATGTTACCTGATGTTGTTGAATACCTTTATTATCAACATGAAGGTTGGTTACCTTTGGTATTCGGGAATGATGAGCGTTCAATTCATGGCAACTATGCAGTGTACTACGTGCTTTCCATGGAAGGGGAAGTGAAAACTTTTATCACCATTAAAGCCTTAGTTGATCCTGTGAGCTTAGAATTTCCGTCTGTGACACCAAAAGTCAAAGCGGCGGTTTGGGGCGAACGTGAATTATTCGATATGTATGGTTTGAAAGCCGTCGGTTTACCTGACCAACGCCGATTAGTGTTGCCAGATGATTGGCCGGATGATCTTTATCCATTACGTAAAGACTCCATGGACTATCGTTTACGTCCCGATCCGACAACCGCGACAGAAACATACGAATTTATTAACGAAAAAGGCGAAGCACGTATCGTTCCACTTGGCCCGTTACATATCACTTCTGATGAACCTGGACACTTCCGTTTGTTCGTGGATGGGGAAGATATCATTGATGCGGACTATCGTTTGTTCTATGTGCACCGTGGTATGGAAAAATTGGCGGAAACCCGTATGGATTACGACCAAGTTAACTTCCTGGCTGACCGTGTATGTGGAATTTGTGGTTTCACACATAGTGTGGCCTATGCTAATTCCGTCGAAAGTGCTTTGGGGATTCAAATTCCAAAACGCGCTGAATGGATTCGTGCGATTTTATTAGAAGTCGAACGTTTGCACAGTCACTTATTAAACTTAGGTCTATCTAGTCACTTTACCGGCTTTGATACTGGCTTTATGCAATTCTTCCGCGTTCGTGAGAAATCTATGACCTTGGCAGAAGTGCTAACCGGTGCACGTAAAACCTATGGTATTAACCTTATCGGTGGTGTGCGTCGTGATATGTTGAAACATCAACGTGAGCAATGTATTAAACTTATCGGTGAAATGCGTGAAGAACTCAAAACCTTAACCGATATTTTATTGAATACACCGAATATGGAACAACGTACGGTGGGTGTAGGTGTCTTGGCAAAAGATATCGCTCGTGACTTTAGCCCGGTTGGGCCAATGATTCGTGGTTCTGGCTTTGCTCGTGATGTGCGTAAAGTACACCCATTCTCCGGTTATGGCGATATTCCTTTCAATCTCTTCACTGAAGCCAATGGTGACGTGTTATCTCGTGTGAAAGTGCGGATTAATGAAGTGTTTGAATCCATGAATATCATCGATTACATGGTGGACAATTTGCCAAGTGGTGAAATCTTAAAAGAAGGTTTCAATTATACGCCTGGACGTTTTGCTTTAGGGATTACCGAAGCTCCACGTGGCGAAGATATTCACTGGTCAATGCTAGGAGACAACCAAAAACTTTTCCGTTGGCGTTGTCGTGCTGCCACTTATGCTAACTGGCCAACCTTACGCTATATGTTGCGTGGCAATACAGTGTCTGATGCACCACTTATTATTGGTAGCCTTGACCCTTGCTATTCTTGTACCGACCGTGTCACCGTGGTGGATGTGCGTAAACGCAAAGCGAAAACCGTAGATTATAAAGAGATTGAACGCTACGGTATCGAACGTAAAAATTCACCATTGAAATAGGGGAGGCGGAATATGTTTAAATTACTAAAAACGGTATTTAAAGCAGGTGATGTCACCACCAAATATCCGTTCAAACCTTATGAAGTCGATGAGGATTTTAGAGGTAAACCGGAACTTAATTCTGATCAATGTATTGTCTGCGCGGCTTGTACCATTGCCTGTCCAGCTAATGCGTTGACCATGAGAACGGATCCGGTGACAGGTGACCGTACCTGGTCATTATTTCTTGGTCGTTGTATTTTCTGTGGTCGTTGTGAAGAGGTTTGTCCAACCAAAGCCATTCGCTTGTCACAAGATTTTGAATTATCAGTGACCAATAAACAGGATCTTTTCCAAGAAACAACCTTTGCAACAGTAACTTGTCAGGAATGTGGTAAACCGTTTATTTCTTATAAAGAATTGAATTACACTATTGATTTATTCAAACAAACTTTGGATAAACCTGAATTAGTGAAACAAAAATTGGCGGAGTTGCATACTTGTCCGGTTTGTAAACGTCAGCACAGCTTAGAAAAAACCGCGAATATGGAATCCAATATGCGGATGAAATTAATCGACTTTAAAGAGCCGGTTCGCTTGAATTTCAAAAAAGCGCTCGAGCAACGAGAACAAAGTGCGGTTGATTTACCTAACGTTTTAGCAGGAGGCGAAAGACGATGAACACACAAATTCCAATGCCGGTCAATGGCATATCAACACCGTTTAGTATTGATGAAAATATTGCCAAAATGAAACAAACGTTGCTGAAAGATATTCAACGTTCAGCTTACGTTTATCGTGTGGACTGCGGCGGTTGTAATGGGTGTGAAATCGAAATTTTCAGTACCATTACGCCAACATTCGATGCGGAACGTTTTGGTATTAAAGTGGTGGCTTCACCTCGTCATGCGGACATTTTATTGTTCACTGGTGCTGTTACCCGTGCGATGCGTACGCCAGCAATGCGTGCTTACCAAGCTGCACCAGATCCAAAAATCTGTATTTCTTACGGGGCTTGCGGTTGTGGCGGTGGTATTTTCCACGATCTCTATTGTGTTTGGGGCGGTAGTGATCAAATTGTGCCAATTGATGTGTATATCCCTGGCTGTCCTCCAACCCCTGCAGCGACCATTTATGGATTTGCGGTAGCACTTGGTTTACTTGATCAAAAGCTTAAAGGTAAACAAGAAAAAGCTGATCCTAACGCTGAAGCTAAATTGCGTTTCCCAACCATTCCGTTGGATTTACGTATTAGCCTTGAACGTGAAGCACGTCGTCTTGCCGGTTATCGTCAAGGCGGTAACATCGCTAACCAATTTATGGCAATGATGACAGAAAATGACAAAGTGCCATTTGGTGTACGTTTAGGTGAATACCTAGAACGCGAAGCCGATCCGCGTTTAAGCGAAATCGTCAATCGTTTACATGCGATTAGTCTGCCGTTTTCGGGATAATTAATGATGGGGCAAGTGATTGCCCCTATAAAAATGGGAATGTTATGACAACGAAAGTCTTTTTCTATTTATTAAACGAACGTTTCGTCGAAAACGATGAACAAGTGCCAGAGCAAGCAAAACAGGTGATGTATTACTCTTTGGCGATTGGTCACCATGTTGGCGTAATTGATTGTTTTAAAAAATTACTGGTTTGTGACTACGATGCTTATCAACGTTTTGTAGATAGCTTTCCAGAAGGGGATGCTAAACGTAAATTTGCCGGCTTAATGCGATTCGGTGAAATAGTGATTGATTCTAGCCATGTCAATTTATTGGCGAAAGCGATGGATGAAAACAAAGCCAATTTCACCCCAGAACATCAAGAGTGGGTCGAAATCCTGATGGATACGTTAGCATCGATTCAGCGTGAACCAGTGATGTATATTATGGTGAAACGTCGTGACGAATAATGTGATCTTAACCGTTGGCAACAGCATGATGGGGGATGACGGTGCAGGCCCTTATCTCTATCAGTTATTAAATGAAAATCCATTGCCAAATTGGACCGCACTTGATGGTGGCTCAGCACCGGAAAATGTTGCACATATTGTGCGAGATATGAAACCCGATTTGCTTTTAATTTTCGATGCGGCTGATATGGAATTAGCACCGGGCAAAATCCGAATCATTGAAAAAGAGAGCATTGCTGAAATGTTTTTCATGAGTACGCATAATATGCCGCTCAATTACCTCATTGAACAACTGGAACAAGATATTAAACAAATCGTTTTTGTGGGGCTTCAACCTGATCTGGTTTCCTTTGGTTTTCCAATGACAGAAAGCGTAAAAGAGTCTGTGCAATTTATGTATGATTTTTTAAAAGAGGGAAGATCGCTTGAAGAGATTCCTGTTTTGTAAAAAAGTGGGGGGATTTCTAAAAATATTTTTAAAATATGACGAAAACCTGTTTTATATCAATAAATCCATGTTTTTTGTAATACTATAAGTTGATTTTGGGTGTAATATATACCCAGAATTAATTATTCTAATTCTATCTCTAACCTCGTGTTGTATCTAAAATAAGGACGTTACTATGGCTATTAAAAAAGTAATTACCGTATGTCCGTATTGTGCCTCAGGTTGTAAAATCCATCTTTTGGTGGAAAACAACAAAATTGTGGGAGCTGAAGGTGCAAACGGCAAGACAAACGAAGGGGAGTTATGCCTAAAAGGATATTATGGCTGGGATTTTGTGCATGATACAAAAATCCTGACTCCTCGCCTAACTCAACCGATGATCCGCTACAAACGTGGCGAACCATTCACACCAGTGAGCTGGGAAGAAGCGATTTCTTACACAGCAAAACGTCTCAGTGAAATCAAAGAAAAGTACGGTAACGAATCAATTATGGTAACGGGCTCTTCCCGTGGCCCAGGTAACGAAGTGAACTTCGTTATGCAAAAATTCGCCCGTGCGGTATTAGGAAATAACAACATTGACTGTTGTGCGCGCGTGTGACACGGCCCTTCTGTAACAGGTCTGCTCAAATCGGTCGGTAACGGCGCAATGTCCAACTCAATTGTTGAGATTGAAGATACCAAATGCGTATTCATTTTTGGCTATAATGCCTCCACTTCACACCCTATTGTGGCGCGTCGGATTAACCACGCCAAAGCAAAAGGGGCGAAAGTTATTGTTTGTGACCCTCGTAAAATCGAAACAGCCCGTATTGCGGATATTTATGCGCCGCTTGCTAACGGGTCTAACGTAGCATTCTTGAATGCTATGATGAATGTGATTTTAGAAGAAGGATTACAAGATCAAAAATTTATTGATGAACACACCGAAAACTTCGATGCGTTCTATGAAACCGTGAAAGCTTATACACCGGAATCCACACAACATATCACAGGTATTGAACCTGAAATGTTGCGTGAAATTGCCCGCACTTATGCGAAAGCGGAAACAGCTACTATCTTATGGGGTATGGGCGTTTGCCAATTCCGTCAAGGTGTAGAAACCGTACGTGCATTAGCAAGTTTGGCAATGCTTACCGGTAACTTAGGTAAACCAAATGTTGGGGTGAACCCAGTACGTGGTCAAAACAACGTACAGGGCGCGTGCGATATGGGTGCATTATTCAACACATTACCAGGCTATCAAAGTTTTGCTGACCCAGAAACTAATGCAAAATTTGCGAAAGCTTGGGGCGTGCCATCTATTCCAACCAAACCAGGTGTGCCGTTGAGTGAAGTGCCTGAAGCAATCATGGAAGATAAAATTAAAGCATTCTATATCATGGGTGAGGATACACTACAAACTGAGCCTGATATTAATGCGGTTAAAAAAGCCTTCGAGAAAGTTGAACTTCTCATTGTTCAAGATATCTTCATGACTCAAACAGCCGCAGAAGCAGATATTTTATTGCCTGCTACTTCTTGTGCTGAGCATGAAGGTGTGTATAGTGCCGCTGACCGTGGTTTCCAACGTTTCTATAAAGCCGTTGAACCAACTGGCGATGTCAAGGACGACTGGGTGATCATTAGCGAACTTGCTACAGCAATGGGCTACCCAATGCACTATAACAATACCAAAGAAATTTGGGATGAACTTCGTTCACTTTGCCCAATCTACAAAGGGGCAACCTACGAAAAAATGGAAGGCATGGGCTATATCCAATGGCCATGTACTGACGAAGGCCCTGAAGATCAAGGTACAACATACTTGTATAAAGGCCAAATCTTCGACCGTCCGAACGGCAAAGCAGAGTTCTTTGCGTGCGACTGGGAACCACCGATGGAAGATCTCTCTGAAGAATTCCCATTGATACTTTCTACAGTTCGTGAAGTTGGTCACTATTCTTGCCGTTCAATGACAGGTAACTGCCGAGCTCTTGCTGCACTTGCGGATGAGCCGGGATTCGTACAAATGAACGATCAAGATGCCAAAGAATTGGGCATTAAAAACAACGACTTGGTTTGGATTGCCTCATCACGTGGTAAAGTTATTTCTCGCGCAGATGTGAGCACGCGTACTAACAAAGGCGCTTGTTATATGACCTATCAATGGTGGATCGGTAAATGTAACGAATTAACCGCTGAACATTTGAACCCTGGTTCTAGAACGCCGGAATACAAATATAGCGCGGTTCGTATTGATAAAATCGAAGACCAAGCCTGGGCTGAACGCTATGTGGTAACTGAATACGCGAAATTAAAAAATCGCTTAAAAGAAACCGCACTTGTGGCTTGATTAGCGTCATAAATGAATGACGGGCGAACTTAAATGGTTCGCCCGTTTTTTATTGAATTATTTCCGTACGCATTATGAGTGCATTTAGCCATCGTTATCCGCAGCTAAAGATAAACAGGAATCCGCAAGTGTTTCACTAAAGCGTAAATCATGTGAAGCAATAAGCATTGGCAACTGTAATTCGCGTAAAAGTGCGGTCAGTTTGGCGATATTTTTTACATCCAGTCCATTCGTTGGCTCATCTAATAATAATACTTTGGGCTGCATCGCCAGTACGCCGGCTAGCGCAGTAAAATTCTGTTCACCTCCAGATAAGGTATTCACAGAACGATCTTTTAACCCAACAATATTTAGGCGTTCTAATTGTTGTAATGCAATTTGATAGGCCTCATCTCTGTTCAATCCTTGATTGAGAGGACCAAAGGCCACATCATCAAGTACAGTTGGGCCGAAAAGTTGATCGCCGGCATGTTGGAAACAGATGCCTACCTTTCCACGTAGTGGCACAAAATCTTTTTCTTGTCGACATACATTACCGAACCAGCGAATTTCTCCTTGTTGGTGAGGTATAAAACCTAATAGACAGTGTAATAAGGTTGATTTCCCACAACCAATATCACCTTGTAAAAAAAGACGATGGCCTTCAGGGAGTTCAAAAGAAAGGTTATCAATAATCACACGCTGATCGCGCATGATTTGTAATTGTTTGACTTCGAGGACGTTCATCAAGATTTATCCTGTGTTCTTTTCACATCATGCAGCTGAAAGCCACGAGCTTTTAGCGCCATTTCTGTTTTTTCTGCTTTAACGAGTGCATGAATTAATAATAATGCCACACGCTGCGCGGCGATAAATAAGGTTCTGCCATTAAGTTTTGGCTGGTAGCCACGTGCTCGCATTGCCATATCCATCTTTTTATGTACTTCACTGAACACTGAAATATAGCGAACAGTGAGAACAAATAGGTGAAGTAGTTTTTCAGGTAATGGCAAACGGCACAATGCCTGCAATAAAAGGCTCTCGTTCATATCTATTAACAAGAGTCGAGTTAAACTTAAAATCAAATTGAAACGTAGCGTGATGAGCATTGCAAGCTCAGTCCCTACTGGAGTTAATGTTAAACCTTGTTCGGTGATTTTCCAGCTTAAGGTCAACCAAACAAGCAAAGTGAAAAAATTCAGTTTTAGCCAATATTTGAAATAACCGGCAAGGGATTTCCGATAGCGTATTAGTGCAATAAGTAATCCGCCGAATACGATAAGATTAAGGATAATAAGCGTTGAAATATGTGTCATTGTGCTGACGATAAGTCCACATAAAAACACATAAATTAATCGCAAGTGCGGTTGAAAAATAGCAAGGAAATTCATTTCACCACACTGAGCGCTGTTGGATACATTTTGTTTAACAATAAGACCACACCAACACTGACGATACTGTCGATAATAAATACGGGAATATGTGATATCACCAGAAGCATAATCAGGTCGCTATAGGCTTTACCGCCATCTATAGCCAAGACCAAAGAAGCGAGCAAGGCTGAACCGCCAACGCCGATCACGCCAGCACCAATACCGGCAGTAATTTGAGTGCGATGGGAATTGTCATGTTCAAGTCTTTTTGCAAATAGCCAATGTACAAGAAGGGCAGGTAATGCCATTACGCATAAATTGACACCTAATACGGCAAATCCACCAAAGGAAAAGAGCAGGGCTTGTAGGACTAATGCGATTAAAAAAGCAGGAAAAACCGCCCAGCCAAGAAACAGGCCGGCCATGCCGTTTAAAATGAGATGCACGCTACCAATGCCTACCGGTACATGAATGGTTCCAGCAACAAAAAAAGCAGCAGCAAACAATGCTGTTAGCGGCAATTGCTGCGAATTGAGACGTTTCAGACCAATCATTACGCAGACTAATGCGACAGCTGCACCACCAAGCAGTACGGGTGTATGCAACACACCTTCCGATAAATGCATATTATCTTTCCTTAGATTGCGACGCACGCGTCATCTTTGAGGCTCTAATCAATGCCCATAAGCCAAAAATACCAACAATATAGCCGATACCGCCAATAATATCGTGCAGGTAAATTTTGTCTTTTAATTTAGAAATATCTTCGCGGACCAACATCAATGCATTGTCACTGTTATTAGTGGTTTGCGCAGATACTCTGTTGGCAACAATTGAGGCTCGATGTCCTTCTTCACCTTCTATCACTACTTTAATGGCACCTTCGGCAGCCGTATTGATCGGATAGGCAAATTGCCCATCGCGATCCGTTTTACCTTCCAATAGAGGGGAGTCCTGACCAGCTTGCAAAATCTCCATATAGGTTTCTGCCGCAGGGGTCATGTCGGAATAATAGGCTTTGCCAGAAACTGTGCGTCCATCATATTGTGCAAAAACATGCAGACTATGAGCCAATGCTGATGGTGCGCACAGCCAGGTGAAAAGTGCGGTTAAAAATACAACTCTTTTCATTATTTCGCGTCAAAAGTTAGCATATATTCAACACTACGTTTGTTATAGTCAGGATTGTCTTTAACCGGCTCGTCAAATTCAGCCCAGACTTTGTTATAACCCGCTTTAGGGGTGAATTGTGCAATACCTTTTTCATTGGTTAAGTTGAATGGGTGATCTTCGCCTAAACCCACTTTGATGCCTTGCACAGGTTTACCTTTTACTAACACGAGAATATCGAGTGGTTGTCCCGCTTTCGGTTCACTTTGTGGGATCAATTCATAATCCATGTTGTGTGATTTATTTGCTTGTGCATCCCAGTGTAAAATCGCTTTGCCGAATTTGACTGGATTAACACTGAGTGCAGCTTCAGGTGCTTGCTGTTTGGTTTTTTCGACATATTTACCGCTTGGCAATTTTGACCAAACGCCATTATCAAAGCGAATAAATGCGATGGCAGCATCAGGTGCAGCAAAGTGTGCTTCGCCTTCTTTAAAGTTTACTGTGGCATTTTGCAATTGACCTTTCGCATCAAGTAGGCGTACAGCTTTTAATTTGCTTTGAGGATAGGTTTCGGTTTCCTCATGACCAAATTTAACCACATATTGCCCTTTTACATCCTTAACGGGCTCCAACCAAACATTATGTGCATTAGCGAGTGAAGCACCGAATAGTGCAGTGATAAGTAATGCTGTTTTTTTCATGGAAGTTCTCCTTTTCTAACATGTGAATACTATGATAAAGTATAAAATATAAAGTAACTTCAGAGTCAAGTATAATTTTAAAAAAATGAAAATTGGTCAGCTAGCCAACATTGTTGGCTGTACGGTGGAAGCCGTACGTTTCTATGAAAAACAAGGATTGATCGAACCCGCTAAGCGAACAAGTGGTAATTTTCGCGTTTATACGGAAGAGCATTTGAAACAACTTTCTTTTATTTGCTATTGCCGCAGTTTGGATATTTCACTAAAAGAAATCAAAATGTTGCTCAATCCTCAATGTGCTACTCAAGAGCAGGAAAGAGAAATTAATGAGTTGCTAGATAGACATATTCGAGAAGTATCAAAACGGATCCATGAATTGGCTCACTTGAGAATTCGCTTAATTCAGCTCAAAGGCAAATGTAGCCAGTTTGAACAAAATAATGATTTAATGAATACTTTATTGCAACATAGCGGCATTAATTTTGTGCCGCTAAAATGATTTCTTGTACGAGTACCAGTAAAAATTTTTCAAACAATGTTTAAATATCGAACAACGAAACACAGAAATGCTGAAAATAAACATTAAAAAAGAGTAGAATTGGAACAGACTGCTTTTTTATTTTAAGGAGAAAATCATGCATGAGATGTCTCTCTGTCAGAATATTATGGAAATTATTGATCAACAAAAGAAAAAGCATGAAATCCATGAAGTGACAGATATTTGGCTAGAAATTGGGGCACTGTCTTGTGTCGAGCAAAGTGCGGTAGAATTTTGCTTTGAAATTATGCGCAAAGATACCGTTGCTGAAAACTGTCAGTTACATTTTATTCATTTACCTGCGATTGCATGGTGCTGGCAATGTCAAAAGGAAGTTGAGATTGAAGCCTATCAAGATTGCTGTCCACATTGTCACAGCGCATGTTTACAACGTCGAAGTGGCACCGAATTTAGAGTGAAAGAAATTGCCGTAAAATAGCAAGATGTCTAAATTGGCAAATTTAACCTGATCTTTTGAATATAAAATACGCTAACTACTTGATAGTATGTATTTATCTCTCTTCAAAGAATATATTTAAGATAGAGAATATGGTATTCTAATGCATGTGAATTACCATAGATTCTAAGTATTTACAGAATAAACGAAAAATTATTGAGGTGACTTATGTGTACAACCTGTGGCTGTGGCCATCCAGACCAAGTCAGAATCGGAGAATTACCGCATGTTCATCATGATTCCAATGCGGAACATGCAACAAAACTACCTAATTTTTCTCACTCTTCCTTCCGCATGCCAGACTCTCCACAACAAGAAGAAACCCAGCAACGATTACTGAAAGTAGAACAAGATATTCTTGGTGCAAACAATCAATTAGCCGATATGAATCGTCGCTTTTTTGCCAATCAACACATTTTGGCACTTAATCTTGTTTCAAGTCCAGGTTCAGGCAAAACAACCTTATTGACGACCACGCTAAACGCATTAAAAAATGACTATCCTTGTTATGTGATCGAGGGCGATCAGCAAACAGAGAACGATGCGGATCGTATTCGTCAAACCGGTGTGCCGGCGATTCAAGTTAATACGGGCAAAGGTTGTCACTTAGATGCACAAATGATTGGTAATGCATTGGTGAAATTGCAGCCACAGGAAAATAGTCTGATGTTTATTGAAAATGTCGGAAACCTAGTTTGTCCGTCAGAATTTGATTTGGGTGAGCATGCTAAAGTGGTGATTTTATCCGTGACAGAAGGTGAAGATAAACCGCTAAAATATCCACATATGTTTGCGGCTTCGAAGTTAATGATTTTAAACAAAGTCGATTTACTGCCGTATTTAAATTTCGATGTGGAAAAATGTATTGCTTATGCGAAACAAGTGAATCCAACAATTGAGGTTATCCAGTTGTCTTCTCAAAGTGGAGAAGGGTTACAGCAATGGCTAGACTGGTTAAAAGCGCAAGAAAGATAGGAGCATCAAATGCAGTTTGTTGATGAATTTCGTGATCCTGAACTGGCTAAAAGTCTGTTGCAGCGGTTACAAAAAATAATGGAAAACCAACCGCACTTTACGCCAGAAAATCCGTTATATCTGATGGAGGTCTGCGGCGGACATACTCATACCATTTTTAAATTTGGGCTGGATCGTTTATTACCGAAAAGTATTGAATTTATTCATGGTCCAGGCTGTCCGGTATGTGTCTTACCGATGGGGCGAATTGATGTATGTATTGAGATTGCTCGTCGCCCAGAAGTAATTTTCTGTACTTTCGGTGATGCCATGCGAGTACGTGGACGTTTAGGTTCATTATTAGAAGCCAAAGCACAGGGTGCGGATGTTCGTATCGTTTATTCACCACTTGATGCATTGAATATCGCATCAAATAATCCAGACAAAAAAGTCGTGTTCTTTTCACTCGGTTTTGAAACAACCATGCCGAGTGCTGCAATTACCTTGCAACAAGCAAAAAAACAGCAGGTAAACAATTTTTTTGTGGTATGCCAAAATATTACCATCATCCCAACATTACACAGCTTATTGTCACAAGGACAAGTCAAAATTGACGGTTTCCTTGCTCCAGGTCATGTTAGCATGGTGATTGGTTCTGAACCTTATCAAGAATTGTGTGATACCTACCATAAGCCTTTTGTGATCACTGGTTTTGAGCCTTTAGATATCCTACAAGCAATTTTAATGTTGGTGACACAGATTGTTGAAAAACGCTGTGAAGTGGAAAATCAGTATAAACGTATCGTACACCAACATGGCAATGAGTTAGCACAACAGGCAATCAGTGAAGTGTTCCGCTTGAAAGCCAGCAGTGAATGGCGTGGATTAGGCGAAATTGCGGAATCGGGTGTTGAACTGACAGATGATTATCAATGCTTTGATGCAGAAGCGCATTTTGCTTGCCAGCCACATCAAGTTGCCGATGATCCTGATTCTCGCTGCGGTGATGTACTGATCGGAAAATGTAAGCCGGCGGATTGCCCATTATTTGCTAAAAAATGCAATCCTGACAATGCTTATGGTGCATTGATGGTGTCTTCCGAAGGGGCATGTGCGGCCTATTATCAATATAGACGGGAATAAAACAATGACTGATTTTATTACAATGGCACACGGAAATGGTGGTGCCACAATGCAAGAGTTGATCCGCGATTATTTTGTCGAGGCATTTGATAATCCAATACTTTCACAAGGCGAAGATCAGGCTCGTATTGCTTTACAAGAGTTAGATGCTTTAGGTGGAACATTGTCATTTTCTACCGATAGTTTTGTGATTGATCCGATTTTTTTCCCTGGTGGCGACATTGGTAAACTCGCTGTATGTGGTACCGCTAACGATATCGCGGTATGCGGTGCTGTACCAAAATATTTGTCTTGTGGCTTTATTTTGGAAGAAGGCTTACCACTGGAAACTTTAAAAAAATTGATTCAATCGATGGCAAAAGCCTGTCAGTCAGCCGGTATTCAAGTGGTAACAGGTGATACCAAAGTAGTACAAAAAGGCGCGATAGATAAAGTGTTTATCAATACAGCCGGTATTGGTGTTATTCCAAACGGACTCGACTGGGGCGTGCATCGCATTCAACCTGGTGATCAGATTATTGTCAGTGGTACTTTGGGGGATCATGGAGCAACCATTTTGAATTTACGCGAACACCTCGGTATTCAAACGGATTTACGCAGTGATTGTGCTGTGCTTGCACCGCTCATTGATTGCATTCGTCCAATTGAAGGGGTGAAAGCTGTACGCGATGCGACCCGTGGTGGTGTGAATGCAGTACTTCACGAATTTGCACAGGCACAAAAAGTAGGGATTCAAATTGATGAAACAGTGTTACCAATTCGTCAGGAAGTGCGCGGTATTTGTGAATTACTCGGTTTGGATGCGTTAAATTTTGCCAATGAAGGCAAATTGGTGATTGTGGCGGACAAAGAAAAAACAGCTGAAATTCTAACCGCACTTCGTCGCCATCCATTAGGTGAAAATGCGGCAGTCATTGGCGAGGTAACGACTGATGGCAAAGTTCGTGCAGTTGGTCTTTTCGGTCAAAGTCGTTTATTAGACTTACCACGCAACGAACCTTTACCGCGAATCTGTTAAGCAAAAACCGGTTTAATGTTAAATTAAACCGGTTTTAGTTTATAAATTGATATGTGTGAGAAGAGGACTATTTTTTCCAAATAACGTGGAATTCACGATCTTCTTCTCGGTGTGAAATTAAGAATTTCGCAAACACATCATCCATTTCATCTTTCTCATTTACTAATCCGACCCAAACTTCAGCAAAAGCCTCAGGATCGATTAACACCCCAATTTCTTGTTCCCAATCACCCGCTGTTTCGACAAACTCGACTGCACCACGATCTTCAAATTGCAGATTGAATAGCATAATATCAGCGGGATCGAGATTTTCGCCTGCCATCTCTAAGAAAATATCATAAGCAAGATCAATCGCTGCATCGGGATCGAGTTTTTGAATATCAGTTGTCATTGGGTTTTCCTTCATCAAGTCAATTGCGCGTATGATACCGCAAGAAACAGAAAACAAAAAGTGCGGTCAAATTCATCTATATTTTGCTTATAGTAGTTAAACCTCAACTCGTTTTCCTATATCTTTCAAATTAGAAAATTGCTCGAGTAATCGAGGTGCATCATCAAGACTAATCGCAAATGTCCAAAGATAAGTAATTACTGCATAAATATGCCCAGCTTGCACACCTTTAGTTGTGGCTAAATTAACTACAGTGACACCAAATAAAATAGCTGATGCAATGCCAATCCATAAATAACCCGTTGCTTCACGATTAGATAAACGGATACGTAAATAGGCGAGCCAGTCATAATGTTTATTTAAGTGATAATTGCTTTTTTGTTCAATTACGTTGACTTCTTTTTCTAACCGATCGTTAAGCTTTAAATAAAGCAAATCATTTGTTTTTGAGTATTTAGGTAATAAAAGACCAAAAAATACCAATATTAGACAAGCCGTTATGCCTGACCAAAATTCTAGCCATAATAGCATTATAGCCGCACCAACGATGGAAAAACTCGACATAATTAATGTTGGTAGATGTTGTTCAAAAAAGTCCACAAATTGACGTGATAATGCTACACGAGCAGTAATTGCTGAGATGTTTAATCCTTTCTCTCGTTGGTTAATGATAACCGGCACAGCAAGCTCTGCGTAAATACGAGCAAAACTACGAGTATCTACTGCACGGCGAGCTGCACCAATTCCCCAAATGATAAGCACTAAAAGGGAATAGCTAAGTGAAAGCAAGACATCTCCATTCATTATTGCATTAACAGCAAAGCCCCCAAAAACGGGATAAGTAATAAAGAGAATGTTCTCTAATGTGACCAAGCTGAAAGTAAAGAAAAGACGTTTTTTGTTGTTTTTGGCGATTGATTTAATATTTTCTATCGCATTTGAAGTCATTTTAGTCATAAAAATATAGTCTAATAATTGCTAAACTCTACAAATTATAGTCTTAAAATTTACTAAAGTAAAGTAAATTTTAAGACTATATTTTTATAATTGAAATGATAGAATAAGACAAACAGAGAAAGTTGAGGGATAGAAATGAATAATTTTGAGTTGCTTGGTAAGCACATTTCAGAAATTGATGAGGTGCTGGATACATGGATCGATCTTAAGTTTGCACTTAATTACAATCATTTTGCAGTGCTTTATTGTTTAGCGGGAGCTGAAAATGGGCAATGCACACAAAAGAAAATTTGTGATGAATGGTATATACCTAAACAAACCGTGTTTAATATTTGCAAAGAGTTTCGAGAAAAAGACTGGATTGAATTTTATCCGAGTTCAATGGATAAGCGTGAGCGAATTATGCAATTAACAAATGCAGGTAAATTGCAAGCAGAACCGATTTATAAGGCGACCACAGAGATGTTTGAGAATGCATTTAATGTATTTGGAAAAGAGAAATCTACTCAATTTTTTGCATTAATGTCTGAATTTTCCCAAATCTGTCGAAATGTAATGAATAAATAAAAAGCGCGGTCAAATTCGTTGTTGTTTTTGACCGCACTTATTTTTAGTTGCCGTAACTAGCCCGTATTTCGCATACCTGCAGCGATACCTGTGATGGTAATCATCAAGGCTTGTTCCACATCAGGGCTTGGGTTTTCAGGCGATTCACGGAAACGACGGAGCAATTCCACTTGAAGGAGATTGAGCGGATCCGTATAAACATTACGTAATGCAATAGAATCGGCGATCCACGGTAAGTCCGCCATTAATTCATCTTTGTGAGAAAGCGAAAGCACAGTTTTAATATCTGCATTGAGTTGATTACGCAGATTTTCACCTAAGTACCAAAACTCTTTTTTCACCAAGTTATGATCATATTGCTCAGAAAGCCAAGTATCGGTTTTACTGAACACCATTTCTAACATCCCCACTCGAGTAGAGAAGAATGGCCAAGCTTTACACATTTCTTCAATAATATGGCCTTTGCCTTCATCTACAATTTTTTGAATTGCCGCACCCGCACCAAGCCATGCTGGTAGCATTAAGCGGTTTTGCATCCAAGCAAAAATCCATGGAATAGCACGCAAGCTTTCCACACCACCATTTGGATTACGTTTTGCAGGGCGAGAGCCAAGTGGTAGTTTAGACAGTTCTTGTTCCGGTGTGGCACTGCGGAAATAAGGCACGAAGTCTTTATCACCACGAACAACACTACGGTAAATGTCACATGAAGTAGCGGAAAGCTCATCCATGACGGTACGCCATTCTGCTTTAGGTTCTGGCGGTGGGAGTAAGTTTGCTTCTAAAATCGCGCTCGCGTAAAGATCAAAGGTTTCAACCGCAACTTCGGGTAAACCAAGTTTAAAGCGGATCATTTCCCCTTGTTCAGTCACACGTAAACCATTTTTGAGTGAGCGTGGAGGTTGAGAAAGTAATGCCGCATGTGCAGGTGCACCACCTCGCCCAATCGTACCACCACGACCATGGAATAAAGTCAGTTCAATACCTAATTCTTCGGTTAGATTAACTAATGCTTCTTGTGCACGATATTGTGCCCATGAAGCCGCCATCATACCTGCATCTTTAGCAGAGTCAGAATAACCAATCATCACCATTTGATGATTGTTAATTACGCCACGATACCAACCAATATTAAACAATTGACGCATGACCCCTTCAGAAGCATCTAAGTCATCTAAGGTTTCAAAGAGTGGCACGACAGGAATGTGATAAGGCACACCTGCTTCTTTTAATAATAAATGTACGGCGAGCACATCAGAGGCACTTCTTGCCATGGAAATAATATAGCAAGCAATCACGCCTTGTTTTTGTTGTGCAATGACTTTACACGTTTCTAAAATTTCTTGGGTTTCAGCAGAGGGTTCCCAATGGGTTGGAATTAATGGGCGACGAGAATTCAATTCACGCACCAAGAAAGATTGTTTCTCAGCTTCACTCCATTGTGCATAATCGCCAATGCCAAGATAACGGGTAATTTCTGCAATAGCATCGGTATGACGCGTACTTTCTTGACGGATATCCATTTGTGAAAGGGTAACCCCAAAACAGCGAATGCGGTGCAAAATATCCAGTAAGGAACCATTAGCGATAATCCGCATACCGCATGCCATCAACGATTGATAGCAGTCATAGAGTGGTTCCCAAAGTTGATTATCTTCCATGATGATATCGGCTTGGCTTACGCGTGGCGGACGATTTGCCAGGCAATCATCAAAGTAATCCAGAGTGGCGATAAGTTTTGCACGAAGTGCTTTGACTACAAAACGATAAGGCTCTAAATGTTCACCATATTTTTCGGTAAATTCTGGTATGCATTTCACCATGGATAATTCATCGGCAAGCGATTTAATGTCATTTAAGAATAAATCCGCTGCTTTCCAACGAGCAAAATAGAGTACTTGTTGAGTAATTTTTGAAGTAACAAATGGGTTGCCATCACGGTCACCACCCATCCAAGAAGAAATTCGGACAGGACGTAAGCCTACTGGTAAATCGTAGCCTAAGAATTCGCGAGCATGTTCATTTAATTGACGTAAGAATTCCGGCACCCCTTGCCATAGGCTGTTTTCAATCATGGCGTAGCCCCATTTTGCTTCATCAAATGGCGTAGGGCGAACGGTACGGATTTCATTGGTATGCCATGCTTCAGCAATTAAACGAAGTAGCAAGCGTTCAATAATGCCGCGTTCTTTAGGCGTCAAATCATCGTGTTCTAATTTGCTTAAGCATTTATTGATCTCAACGTGTTTGTGGATTAACGAACGACGTGTGGTTTCGGTTGGGTGTGCGGTTAATACAAGCTCAATGAGTAAGTTTTCAACGGTTTTGTAGACTTCCTCTTTTGAAACATTTAATGCTTTTAAGCGTTGGAATAAAGTACTTAATGAACGATTAGAAGATTGCAAATCTTTATGTTGGCGAGAGACCGTTTGGTATTGTTCAGCGATATTCGTTAAATTAAGAAAATGGCTGAATGCTCGTGCAACAGGAATAATATTTTCATTTGAAATGGTGGAAAGGGTATCCAACAATGTTTTACGTGCTTGGCTATCGCCCGCTCGAGATTGTTTGGATAATTGGCGAACATTTTCAATTAAAGTGAGAATGTCTTCGCCTTGTGCATCATTAATGGTTTCTCCAAGAAAACGCCCTAACATATTAATGTTATGGCGGAGAGTGCGATACTCATCAGTCATATGAACTCCGATAAAGAAAAAAATAAAACTAGGGGAGATATAACCAAAAATATGTATCGGGATCAAATGCTATACGTTAAAAACTTGCATTAAATCAAAAAAGGCTAAAATAAGTAAAAAAATGACCGCACTTTTTTAGATAAAATTCAAAGTGCGGTCAAAAAGTTTAATGTTTATTTAAGGTTGCGAACTGATTTTCGAATAACGAGTTCAGGATGGATCGCAATGCGGTGTTTTTCGTGATTATCGTTATCTTTATTGGCAATACGCTCAAATAAAAGATTAACCGCTTGCGCACCTAAACGAGACTTCGATTGGTGAATCGTGGTGAGTGGCGGTGCATAGAAACGTGATGAGTGAATATTATCATAGCCGATAATCGAGATATCATCAGGTACACGTAAACCTTTTTCCGTAATCGCAGAGATTGCCCCTAATGCCATCACATCATTACAACAGAATACGGCAGTAGGTAGGCTGTCTTGTACGAGAATTTTATTCATACACTCGTAACCGTCTTCAGGCTCGAAGAAACCTTCCATAATCCAATTTTCATGGATTGGTAGATTGGCTTCATTCATGGCTTTTACAAAGCCCTCGTAACGGGTTCTTGCCGTCGTTTTATCTAATTCACCCGCAATAAGACCAATCTCTTTATGACCACAATCAATTAAATGCTTAGTAGCAAGGTAACCGCCCGTAAAGCTGTTATCTTCAATGATATCGGTATCTGTATTTGGACCCCAATCCATTACCACCATCGGCACAGACGAGAAACTAGAAAGCACATCAAGTGAATGTTGTGTGTATTCAGAACACATGACCAATAAACCATCTACGCGTTTTTTGGTAAGCATTTCGACGTGGTTTTTAATTTTTTCAGGATCATTTTGTGTATTACACAAAAAAAGTGAATAGCCTTGACGATAACAATGATCTTCAACGGCATGAATGATTTCAGCAAAATAAGGGGATTCACTGGTGGTAACAATCATCCCTATGGATTTTGTCGTGTTGACTTTCAAACTACGCGCAACAGCACTTGGTGAGTATTTCAAGCTTTTAATGGCTTGCATCACCGCCTCTTCGGTTTCTTTTGCTACAAAACGGGTTTTATTAATTACGTGTGAAACAGTGGTGGTGGAAACACCAGCCATTTTTGCGACATCTTTAATTGTTGCCATAATTTTGCCTCTAGAGAATTTTTCCTATTATAAAGACTGTCACCAAATAGGTTAAGTAAATTATAAAAAATTTTTGAAAAAACGTGCTTTATTGTTAGAATGGGTTATCTTTAACTAAACAAGTGGGAAATTAAAATGAGTGATTTTGGTTACGCAATGTTAGCTGTAGTGCTTTCTTTAAGTGTTGTAGTCGGTTTAGCGACTGCAATTTTCTAATTGAAAGAAATAACATATTAATCCGTTTAAAATAGACCGCGCTTTAAGCATTTAAAGTGCGGTTATTTTTTTAAGGCTTTTTAAAGTTGTGTTAAAAGCCATGCTATTGGATTATTTCTTTAGTATAATTTGCAACTATTTCCGTTTGTTGTAATCAAATTACTGCAAAAACCAAATTTGAGATAATTATGAATAAATATTTGATTTCACTAGATAAAGATGTTCAGCGTCGTGAGCTGTTTTTTGCTCAACCGGATACAGAAGATTTCGTTGTCTTTTCAGCGATTAATACCATGCAAAAAGAGTGGGATGAATTGGCAGAAGTATTCAATCCAACGAAGTTTGAACAGCATTATGGACGCAACGTCACAAAAGGCGAAATAGGTTGTACATTAAGTCATTTAGCGGTTTATCGTCAGATCGTAGAAGATCAAAATGTGACGGAAAATGATTATGCGTTAGTCTGTGAAGATGATGCGTTGTTTAATTCAAATTTATCACCAAAAACGATCGCATTCTTAACCGAAAAATGTGATGCGGATATTGTATTAATCGGACAATCGAAAATTGCGGAATTTAATGATGTGGAATTAGAGATTAATTATCCAACCACTTTTTCATTCTTGCGCCAAACAATTGGTGATGTCACCGTAGCTTATCCATATAAAAGTTATTTTGCAGGTACGGTGGCATACTTAATCAAAAAATCAGCGGCACGTGCATTTTTAAAGCAACTCGAACAAGAAAAACCGTTTTGGCTTGCTGATGATTTCTTATTATTTGAAACCCAATTCCAGATTAATAACAATGTGGTTCGTCCGCTTATGGCCATTGAAAACCCACAATTAGTGAGTAATTTGGAAGCGATTCGTGGTTCAAAATCTAATAATGTAGTGAAGAAATTAATTAAATATCCACTCAAAAAAATCTTAGCTGTGAAAAAGAATTTAGGAAAATAACATAAAAATGACCGCACTTTTTAATCTTTTTTATCTTTACGATCCTTGGCTGTTTCATGTCGTACGCATGTCATTCGTCGCAGGTTTAGCGGCATTGGTTGTTTTGGCTTATCAGTATCTTAAAAACCAGAAACCACAAGGTATCACTGTGCCAGTAGATAGTTTAGCCGTTATCATTGGGCTGATTGCATTTAGTGTGATTCCGCTTTTAGTTAATGGTACGCGAGATTTTTCTGTCATCACCATGTATGTGAAAGAGCTGATTTTATTTATCTTTGGTGTGGGACTTTATAATGCCTTCTATGCCAATGTAAATGGTCAACAGAACATGGTGCGTGATTTACAACTTGGTGTAGTAGTGCAGTTTGCAGTGGGCGTGATTGGCTTACTCGGTGCATCATTTATGATTGATTTCTTGCTTTCGACCAATGCGGTGTTGCCTGCACGTTTTTATGGCTCAGAGCAGGAGTATCGCTTATATAACATCACCGCAACCGCCTTTTTCCAACTGAGTTTATTCTATTTAATGCTGTTGCATTTCTTACTGGCTTACAACGCTAAACATAATACGCTTCCAAGCATTCTAGTGTTTTTAATGCTATGTATCGGATTAATTTCAGGACGTACATTCCTTCTGTTATCGGTTGTGAGCATTTTAGTGTATTTCAAATGGCGTTATGTTCCATCACTCATTGCATTTGCTGTTTTGGTATTATTACTGGCCTATTTCTTACCTGAAAATCCTTATGTGGCACATGCTTTAGAGCCCGTGATTAATTTATTACATGGTGCAGGATTTGTCAGTTCGTCAACAGATACCTTGATGAAAAACCATCTCTTTATGCCAACACTTAAGCAGTTCATTTATGGCGATGGTATGTATATGACAGGTGAGTTAGAAGTTGGCCGTTATTATGGGCATACGGACTCTGGTTTCTTACGCCAAATTCTTTATGGCGGCGTGTCTTATGCTTTAGTGTGTTTTGCCGTGACATTCTATTTTGTACGCAAAGTTGCCTTAAATTGGTTTGATGGCAGCTGGAAATTTATCCTTTCTGCCTTTGTGATTTTAGCTTTCTGTAATATTAAAGCTGACACCTTTGCTTTTCCGGGCATTATGTTTGTCATGCTGATGTTCTTATCGCTTTTTGGCACTCACGGTAAACAACTTATTTTATTTAAACAAAAGGAGCCGAAAGATGTTTAGTATCATCGTGCCTTCTTATAATCGGAAAGAAGAAATTCCTGCCTTATTGGAAAGTTTAACTAAGCAAACCACCTATAATTTTGATGTGGTGATTGTGGATGATTGCTCGAAAGAACCCGTTGAAGTGACACAATCGTATCCATTTGCAGTTAAAGTGATTCGTAACGAAAGCAATCAAGGCGCGGCAGAAAGCCGTAATATCGGGGCAAGAAATGCGGATAATGAATGGCTGTTATTCCTTGATGACGATGATCGTTTTGCAAATGATAAATGTCAGAAATTAGCCGATGTGATTGCCGAGCATCCCGATGTTAACTTTGTTTATCATCCAGCTAAATGTGAAATGGTCAACGAAGGTTTTAGCTATGTGACTAACCCGATTGAGCCGCAAGAGATTAGCGTAGAGCGAATTTTACTGGCGAATAAAATCGGTGGTATGCCAATGATTGGGGTGAAAAAAGATCTGTTTTTAAAAATCGGCGGATTATCGACCGCACTTCGTTCACTGGAAGACTATGATTTCTTGTTGAAGCTTGTGCAAGATCCAACGTTTAAAGCGTACAAAGTGGCTGAGCCGTTGACTTATTGTACCTTCCATACCAAGCGTTCTAGCGTATCAACAGATACCACTAATACGCAAAAAGCGATTGATTATATCCGTGAAAATTATGTGAAAACGGCAGAGCAAGAGAAGAATTTTGCCATCAACGCACAATATATGTTGGCTTACCCACATATTATGAATTTATCCCGTAAAGCGGCTTTTTACTATTTTGAAATTTTTAAATTAACGAAAAGTATTAAGCAGCTAGTGATTGCCATCGTGGTTCTAATTTCACCTAAATTGGCAATTAATTTGAAACGGTTTATGTAGATAACTTATTAGATAGAGAAGTATGAAATTTTCAGTTTTAATGTCCTTATACATTAAGGAAAATCCACAATATTTAAGAGAATGTTTTGATAGTTTAGTGGCTCAAACCCATCCAGCAGATGAGATCGTGTTGGTTTTTGATGGTGCTGTCACACCTGAATTGGAAGCCGTGGTTTCTGAATTCGAAACAAAATTACCTTTAAACTTAGTGAACTTGCCAAAGAACTTAGGTTTAGGTAAAGCGCTCAATGAAGGATTAAAACATTGTTCGCACGATTGGGTCTTCCGTATGGATACCGATGATATTTGTGTGCCAGAGCGTTTTGCAAAACAAGTGGCGTTTATTGAGCAGCACCCAGATACAATTATTTTCGGTGGGCAGATTGCTGAGTTTGGCGAAAATATTCAAGACATCGTGGCATATCGTAACGTGCCGACTGATGCACAAGATATCGTTAAATTTACCCAAAAACGTTGCCCATTTAATCACATGACGGTCGCGTATCAAAAAAGTGCGGTCATTAATTGTGGTGGATATGAAGATTTACAGGAAGATTATTACCTGTGGATTAAACTCGTAGCACAAGGACAAAAAGTGGCAAACTTGCCGGACATTTTAGTTTATGCCCGCGTGGGGAATGGCATGGTAGGGCGTCGTCGCGGTTTAAACCAAGCGAAAGCAGAATGGCGTTTATTTAAATTGAAACATCGCTTAGGTATTCAAGGCTTATTTTCAGGCTTATTCACTTTTGCCTTGCGCTCAGGTTCTCGCTTATTACCAACCTCATTATTGAAAGCTGTTTATAACAAATTTTTACGCAAATAATGCGATATTTTGATCATTAAAAAAGGAAAAGAAATGAATTTAATCTCAACGTTAAAAATGACTGCATTATCGACCGCACTTTTATTGGTGGGTTGTTCAAGTAATACGACAACAACGACAACGTCATCCACGAAAAGTATTCCGTCAGTAAGCAGTAATGCTGTTTATAGCAAACCAAGAACCTTAGATAACTTTAATGACTATGTACAGTTCTTAAAAGGTAAAGCGGCAGCTGAAGGAGTGTCTGCTTCTGTATTGAATGCACAAAATAATATTCAATATATGCAAAAGGCTGTGGATTTAGATCGTGCTCAAGCGGGTAGAAGCAAGCGTAATGCGGATCAACCGCAGTTACCGAATCCAAACGGTACAACGAATTATTTGAATAAAGTACTGACCCAAAACAAAGTGGATATTGCCGAAGAGCGTTATTGGGAAGTCCAAGCGCCATTACAACAAGCAAGCCAACGCTATGGTGTTCAACAGGAATATATCCTTGCCTTATGGGGTATGGAAAGTAGCTTTGGTCACTACCAAGGTAGCTATGATGTGCTTTCAGCTTTAGCTACATTAGCCTTTGATGGCAGACGTGAAGCCTTATTTAGCAAAGAATTTGTGAATGCGATGAAGATGTTAGAACGTGATCATATTCAACGCAATAAAATGTTAGGCTCTTGGGCAGGCGCAATGGGACAAACTCAATTTATGCCAAGCGCATTCTTAAACTATGCAGCAGATGGTAATAATGATGGCGTGAAGGACATTTGGACGAACCAATTTGATGCGTTTGCTTCAATTGCAAATTATCTTCACACTGTGGGTTGGGATAACAAATTGCCTTGGGGTGTAGAAGTAACATTAAATCAACCATTAGATTTATCGCTTTCTGGTATTGAGAAGAATAAAGCACGTTCACTCAGCGACTGGCAGTCTAAAGGCGTCACTTTAGCGAGCTTTAGCCAACAAGAACAAGATAAACTTGCCGCGCTTTCGCAAGCCGATCTTTGGTTAGTTCGTCCTGATAAAGAAGTTGGGCGTGCATTCTTGGTCTCCAATAACTACCGCACAATTTTAGATTGGAACAAATCGAACTATTTTGGCGTGAGTATTGGTATGTTTGCTGATCGCATTAAGATGGCAACCGGCTTGTAGAAAATTATTTTCCTTTTATAATCCAACAAAGCTTTGTTGGATTATTTTTTATCTGTAATTTGAATATTTGGAGAACACGATGCAAAAAAAATGGCTTTCTATTTTATTGTTTGCACCTTTGATGCAGAGCAATTATGCCTTAGCTGATCAAGCTAAGGAAAAAGAATTGAATTATCAAGGATTGGGCGAAGTTCTGTTTTTTGATAAATCGTTTTCATTTAATAAAACACAAAGCTGTTCAACTTGTCACAATCCAGGTACCGCCTTTGTGGATCAACGTAAAAATTCGGCAAATCAAATGGTCTCCGAGGGGGATAATCCTCATCTTCATGGCAATCGTAATGCCAACACGGCACTTTATGCGATGTTTTCACCAGATTTTCATTTTGATGAAAAAATTCAAGATTATGTGGGGGGACAATTCTGGGATGGTCGTGCAAAAGATTTAGCCGAGCAAGCAGGTGGTCCACCGGTTAATCCTGTAGAAATGGGCATGCCAGATAAAAAATCGATTGTCGAACGTCTAAAAGCGAATTCAATTTATTACAAGGCAATTACGGATATTTATGGTGAAAGTATTTGGGCAGATACCGACAAAATCTATGCCATTATGGAAAAAGCCATTGCGGAGTTCGAAAAGCATGAATTATTTGCGCAATTCTCTTCAAAATATGATCGCACTCTAAAAGGTGAAGCAGAATTGACCGCACTTGAAGCTGAAGGTAAGGCATTATTTTTCGATAAAACACGAACAAACTGCAGTAACTGCCACCAATCAAGTGAAGCGAATTCAGCAAAAGAAACCTTTACGAATTATCGCTATTACAATATCGGCGTGCCAAGTAACCAAGCGTTAATTAAGTTGAATAAACTTGCGGCTGATTATGTGGATAATGGACTATTGGATAATCCGATGGTGAAAGGCGATGAAAAGCAAAAAGGTAAATTTAAAGTGCCAACATTGCGTAACATTGGTGTCACAGCACCTTATATGCATAACGGCGTTTTCCGTGATCTAAAAACTGTTTTGCTATTTAAAGACAGTTTTAATAATCCTAATCGTAGGATTAATCCTGAAACAGGAGAAGCATGGGATAAAGCCGAATATGCTCAAACTATTAATCCTGATGTTTTAAAAGCCAAACCGCTAACAGATGAAGAGATTAATGCGTTAGAGGCATTCTTAAAAACATTAACTGACGAAGCTTACGAAGAATAATTAAACGTCTGAGTTGAATTTAGCAATCGTTTTCGCTATTATACGAACAGATAATTATTATCATTTAAATTGTTTAATTTTACTCAGGAGATTTTTCTTATGAAAAGACGTTTTTCAACTTTAGCGATTGCCACTATTCTTGGTTTAACTGCAGGTTTTGCCAATGCTGACCCCGTGAAAGTAAAAGATATACTTGATCGTGAAGTCACTGTTGATTTACCGGCAAAACGCGTGGTGCTTGGTTTCTATTATCAGGATTATATGGCAGTTGGTGGTGACAAAGCGTTAGATAACGTTGTCGGTTTTTCTAAGAAAGTATGGTCTTCTTGGGCACCAGCAAGCTGGGAGTTATTCAGCAAAGCGGTGCCAAAATTGAATCAATTAGATGATGTGGGTGAAGTAGAAGAAGGCACATTCTCTGTGGAAAAAGTGCTTTCATTAAAACCAGATCTTTTAGTCTTAGCTGATTGGCAGTACGAAATGCTAGGATCTGATTTAGATGCCATTAATGAAGCGGGCATTCCAATTGTGGTATTAGATTACAACGCTCAAACCTTAGATAAGCACATTAAATCAACGGAAATTATTGGCGAATTGACCGGTCAGAAAGATCGCGCAGCAAAAATTGCGAAAGAATATAAAGACATTGTTGAACATATCCAGACTACGGTTAAAAATGCAAAATTAGCAAAACAACCGAAAGTGTACGTGGAGTTTGGTCGTGGTGGCCCAGCTGAACAAGGTATGACTTTCTTCTCTAGCATGTGGGGCTCTATGATTAGCCTTGTTGGTGCAGAAAACGTGGCGCCTGCAGAAATTGGCAAATGGGGTACGTTGGCTGCAGAGAAGGTGTTAGCCGCGAAACCGGATGCAATTATTATTACAGGCCGTGAAACTGAATTGAAGAAAAATCAAGACGGTATGGTAATGGGCTTTGGTATTGAAAAAGCAGAAGCGGAACGTCGTTTAAACGCATTTAAACATCGTGCAGGTTGGGCTGAATTACCGGCAGTGAAAAACAATCGTGTTTATGCAGCCTATCATGCAAACTCTCGTACTTTATCGGACAGCGCTTCCGTTCAGTTTGTGGCTAAAGCCGCTTATCCTGATCTGTTTAAAGATTTAGATCCGCAACAAACTTACTTAAACTTCTATAAAAACTACTTACCGGTTACTCCGGAAGGTACGATTTATCTTTTCCCTGAAACTAAATAAGGGAAACGTTAATTCATGAAAAACAATTCTGTTGTAGCAGATATTGTGGCTAACCAGCGTAAGCTTGAACGCAAACGCTGGTTTGTTATTTTATCTTTTCTTGCTATTGGCGTGGTAAGCCTTATCCTTGATGTGATGACAGGTCCTGCGATGCTATCGGTATCGGAAGTCGTAAATGCGTTATTCGGTATCGGTGAAGTCGATAAAATGACAAACAATATTGTGCATAATTTACGTTTACCGATGGCATTGATGGCGCTTGTCGTAGGGGCAACATTGGCTGTTGGTGGGGCAGAGATCCAAACTTTATTAAATAATCCTATGGCGAGTCCTTATACATTAGGTCTTGCGGCTGCGGCAGGTTTTGGTGCTTCTGTTGTGATTGCTTTCGGAAGTTTTGGTTTACCCGTACAAGTAGCTGTGCCAATTGGCGCATTTGTCATGACCATGCTTGCCTCGGGGATTCTTTTCTTATTTGCCTCTAAACGTCGTTTTAGCTCTGAAATGCTCGTGTTGGTAGGGATCGCATTGCTCTTTATTTTCCAATCCTTACTTTCATTGGTGCAATTTATTTCGGCGCCGGAAGTCTCGCAACAAATCCTATTCTGGCTATTTGGTAGCCTAAATAAAGCGACGTGGCAAAGCTTAATCATCATTATTGTCGTCACTACAATTTGTGTCGCATTACTTTCAAAAGAGCTTTGGAAATTGACCGCACTTCGTTTAGGTGAAGATCGTGCGGCGAGTCTTGGCATTAATTTGCAAGTATTACGTATCAAGGTATTAGTTCTTGTCGCAATGATGACGGCGACAGCAATTAGTTTTGTGGGCGTGATTGGCTTTATCGGCTTAGTTGCTCCACATGTTGCTCGAATGTTGCTTGGTGAAGACCAACGTTTCTTCTTACCGGGTGCAATGTTAGTCGGTGCGGCATTCTTATCCCTCTCTTCGGTATTGTCCAAAGTTATTATCCCTGGCGCATTGTTCCCAGTGGGGATTGTCACCTCGTTTATTGGGGTGCCTTTCTTCTTTTGGATTATTTTAAACAACAAGCGGGGACAATAATGTTAGAATTAAAGAATCTTACGGTAAAAAGAGGTGATCTCACCGTTGCTGATCACATTAATGTCCGTTTTGAAGAAGGTAAAGTTTACACGGTGCTTGGGCCAAACGGCACGGGAAAATCCTCCATGCTGAAAACCATTTTTGGTGAATTACCACATGAAGGAATGATTACCTATCAAGGCAAACAGCTAGAACGGACAAAGTTGGCAGATTGGCGTAAACCAATTGGCTATATGCCTCAAGATAGTCGCGTAGATGCAAGCTTAACTGCACTTGAAGTAGTTCTTTTGGGACGAATGGATAGTCTAACGATGCGAGTAAGCGATGAGCTTCTTACTGAAGCGGCAAGTATTATGACACAATTAGGTATTGGTCATTTAGCCCATCGTGATATCCTGAATCTCAGTGGGGGACAGCGCCAAATGGTGATGTTTGCTCAGGTTTTATTACGTGAGCCACAGATTTTAATGTTGGATGAGCCAGTGAGTGCGTTAGATATGCATCATCAGCTTAATCTCTTAGAAGAAGTTTACACCTATACGAAACAGAAAAATCTGATTACTATAATGGTATTACATGATTTAAGCCTTGCCGCTCAATTTTCAGATGAGTTGATTTTACTTGGTGAAGGTAAAGTGCAAGGCGTGGGCGACGCTCATCATGTTTTACAAGTGGAAACGATTAATCGTTTATATCGTGTAAACGTTGAATTATTACAATGTAGTGCAGGTTTGCCGGTGGTTCGTCCACAGCGTAAATCAGCACATTCTTAAGAAGGAAATGAAAATGAAAAAAATTGCACTTGCAGCATTATTAGGATTAAGTTTTGCTGCTCAAGCCGTACATTATGACATCAAAATGTTGAATTCAAACAGTGAAGGCTCAATGGTTTTTGAACCGGGTTATTTAAAAGTACAACCAGGTGATACGGTGACATTCCGTCCTGAAAATAAAAGCCACTTTGTACACAGTAAAGCGATTCCTGAAGGCGCACAAAAATTCCAATCTGAAGAAGATCAGGAACTCACGATCACTTTAGATAAAGAAGGCGTTTATGTTTATACTTGCCCAGTGCACCGTTCAATGAATATGAATGGTGTGATTCAAGTGGGGGATAATCTTCCAAACAAAGAACAAGCAGAGAAAGTGGTGAAAGATCTTGAGAAGAAATCAATGACGAACAAAGGCCGTCTTGAAAAATATTTTGCTCAAGTAAAATAATTGTTGAAATTGATGCGCCAGTTAAATAATTGGCGCATCTTCTTTATGTTTAAATCCGTTATTATTTACTATGCTTACGATTACCACTTGCAAAACGTATCCTTCAGCCCCTCAAAATCTTATCCCTGTACAAACACAACTTTCTAATCAAGGTATTCCGACTCAATTTTTGCCTTGGCAGGAAACATTACAAAGTCATTTTATTCTGCCTTTAGCAGCATGGGATTATGCGAATTTTTATGATGAATTTACTCAATGGATGAGACAGCATGAGCATGCGTTTATCAATCCTGCGGAATTAATGTTATGGAATAGCCATAAAGGCTATCTATGTGATTTGCAGAATTGGGGTATCAATGTTATTCCAACTATTATTTGCTCAACAAAAACATCTGAAATTTTGACCGCACTTGAACGCCAAGATTGGCCTGAATTTGTTATTAAACCCGCTGTAGGGCAGAGTGGTAATTTGGTAACAAAACTAAAACAAGATGGAGCATTACCCGATCTTTCTGCGTATGGTGAGCAAGTTGTGTTACAGCCGTTTATTCCTGAAGTGGTTACAAATGGCGAAACCAGTTTGATTTTTTTCAATGGTGTATTTAGTCATGCTATTCGCCGACAGCCCCCTCAAAATGAATGGCGAGCGAATTCACAATATAAAGTTGAAATTATCCCTGTTGAGGTTGATCGTCATATTATTGAAACCGCTCGCCATGTTTTACATAAATTGCCAGAGATGCCTGTCTATGCACGCGTAGATGGAACGATTATTGACAGTACATTTTTATTGAATGAATTGGAGTTGATTGAACCTGCGTTATATTTAGATCGTTGGGAAGGGGCAACAGAGCGATTTGTGGATGTGTTAAAAAGCAGCATACTAAAATAAGCACATAAAAAACCTTACTTGTTACAGTAAGGTTTTTTCATCTTAACGATTAATTATTTTGCAGCTGGAGCCGCTGGAGCTGCAGGTGCAAATTTTTGTGCTAAAGCAGCACTGTCTTGTTGTAGTTTAACTACAGCAGTTTGTAATTTTTGCACTTTTTCTTGGAGAGCTTTAGTTTGAGCTTCAGTTGGCGCTTTTTGAGTTGCTAAGCCTAATTGCTCAACTAATAATTCGCTTGATAATGCAAGTACTTCTTTATTTTGATCTTTGATGCTTTTCACTGAAGGTGAAGTGACATCTAATTTATCTAAGCTTGCAATTGCATCTTCAACAGATTTGTTGAAGGTTTTGATTGCTTCTTCGACTTTCTTCTCATCTTTTGCTTGAACCGCAGCAGTTAAATCAGATTGAAGTTTTTGTTGTGCAGTCATTTGCGCTTGAGTTTGTTGTGTATTCCACTCAAGTAATTTGTTGTAGTCAGCTTGTTCTTGAGCAGGCGTTGCTTCAGCTGGTTTAGCAGCTTCAGCAGGTTTTGCTGCTTCTTGTTTAGCTTCTGGCGCAGGCTGAGTAGTTTCAGGTTTTGCTGGAGCTGGTTTATCTGCTGGTTTATCACAAGCAGTTAAGAATAATGCAAATAATGCAGTTGCGCTGATTTTAGTGAATTTGTTCATAAACAATCCTTTATTGATATAAAAAAATTTCTTAGCTTGAAAAAACTAAGCCCTCTTTTAGAGTTCCTATTTTAAAATTAGTTTCGATAAATATCAAAAATTATTTTAGTGTTTGAATATATTCACTTAAATTATGAATATCTTGCTCACTTAAACGTTGTTTTGCAGGGCTACCTGCATCAGTAATATTTCCTGCTTTTCGTTCTGAAAGTGCGGTTGAAATTTCTTCTGGTTTTAGCTGATTAATAATTTTTGATTCACCCATTGCTGGTTTTTCGCCTTGTTTCCCATGACAAGTGGCACAAGAACGTTTATATACCTTTTCCGCTTTCACTAAGTCAGCTTCGGCAGAAAGGGCAGAGATTGAAAATAAAAAGCCTAAAACGGGTAAAAGTGTGGAGAGCAAGTAAATTCGTTTTTTCATTTTGGCTAGCCTTTAAATAATTTATCTAAATCTTCTGCGGGAATTGCGCCTTCATATTTAGCCTGAATATTACCTTCAGGTGTAATCACAAAACTTGTTGGCGTGCCGATAAGCTGATAGCGTTCAGCCGTAATTTTTAATTGGTCTTTGATAACCGGTAACGTAAGCTGACGTTTGGCGACCACGGCTTTGGTATCCACTTTATCTCCATCCACATTAATGGCGATAAGTTGAACTTTATCTGGATTCGCTTCGGCCAATTTTTCGAATTCTTTTAATTCGGCAACACATCGCCCACAGGTTTCAGACCAGAATGTCAGTAAGCGAGTGCCTTTCCAATCATCAAGTTTCACTTCTTTACCTTGTAAATCATAGGCAGCGATGTCTGGTGCTTTTTGACCAATCGCAGCAACTTCGTCTTTACAAGAAACACTGCCGAAAATGACCGCACTTATTGCGAGTAGTTTTACGAGTTTATTTTTCATTAATGTCCTCTTTTACAAATTTTCCGTGATGGAGATAAATAACACGATCGGTTAACTCACCCAATTCTGGATTGTGTGTCACCATCACAATCGTTCTCCCTTGGCGATTTAACTCTTGTAGTAAATCTAGTACAAGGGCTTCATTTTTTTCGTCGAGGTTACCCGTAGGTTCATCGGCAAAAATAACGGGTGGTTGGTTCACTAATGCACGAGCAATACATACCCGTTGTTGTTCGCCCCCAGACAGTTGGCTTGGACGGTGATCTATACGATGACCTAATCCCACTTGTTCGAGTACCGCTTTAGCTGCTGCTTCATCAATCACACTGTGATAGTGCTGAGCCAGCATCACATTTTCAAGTGCGGTTAAATAAGGAATTAAATGGAATTGTTGGAAGACTAGACCAATTTTTTCTGCACGGAAACGCTGACGACCCACTTCATCCAGTTGTGCCGCATCGACACCATCTAGAATAACTTTACCTTCACTAGCCGTATCTAAGCCGGTCAGAATATTCATCAGCGTTGTTTTACCTGAACCTGATGCACCCATTATCGCAATAAATTCACCTTGGCGAATTTGAATATTAATATCTTCTAAAGCAGTGACTTGCCCGAATCGTTTATATAAATGTTGCGTTTCAATTACAAATTCACTCATTTTATTCCCCTTTTAACACATTTGCGGTTTGAATATTTAAAGCTCGTTTGGTTGGTACAATCACCGCAATAAAGGCAACCAATAACGATAAGACGATAGTAATTGGAATAACCGGTAGACGCATATCAATGTAAGATTTAAATACGGTTAATCCAAGTAATTGTGCCAAGATGTAGCCGAGAATCAGTCCCGCGACAATTGCACAAAGTGCTATGATGAGAATCTCGGTACTAATTTGTTTAATGATGTCACTTTGTTTGGCACCTAGGGCTTTTTGTAGCGCAAATTCTTTTGCTCGCTCACCAACAATCGCAATCAACGTGGTGTTCACACAAAGGGTGGCGAGAATCAAAATGACCAATGAGATTAACCCCATCAATCCTTTGATTTTATCTAAAATCTGCCCTTCAGAAGCGGAGACTTTTCGAATCGGTCGTGCAGTCAGATCAGGTTGATGTTGCATAATGTCTTGGGCAAATTGTGCGACATTACCTTGTTCATTTTTTACATTGAGCAAGGCGTTGTTTGCTAATCCTTCTTTATCCAACCAATTTTGGGCAAACTCTAAATTCACGATCAGCATGTTGTCAGTGGCATCACCTGCCTCAACAATACCTTTTATCGTGAATTCATGTTTTTCGACCGCATTTTTAGACAGCGTTAATTTACTTCCAACACCTAAATTAAGGCGTTCCGCTAAGGTTTTACCAATCATGGCATTGCGGTCATCAAAATTCACATTAATAGCTGAGCCGGTAATTTGCCAATAAGGTGCAAGCACATGCATATCTTCAAACCAGACTCCCATAATCACGATTTTTTCTAAATCACTTCGCGCAACACCATATAAATAAGGACTGGCAGCGGTAATGAAATTATCCGGTGCATTGTGCAGAATTTGCTTTAATTGGCGTTCCTTCATCAATCCACCATTGGCTGCACCGATGTAAAAGTTTGCCCCGAAAGTACGGAGCTCTTGACTCATTTTGGTATTAATATCGAAATAGACCGCAGCCATTGCCGTCACAATGGACGCACCAACAGTCAGGGCGGAGAAGATAATAAATACTCGTTGTAAACGTAGGCGTAATGCTTGGAAGATTAAACGCCAAAACATACTTTTATTGGCGGCCATAGAGCACCTCCACAGGGTAAAGTTTGGCAATACGATGAGCAGGGAACCAAGTACCCACTACAGCAATTAAAATAGACAGCATTAATACGCAAGGGATTACAATCCAAGCAAAACTTAGCGGAACACCAAATAGAGCCGAACCAATAAATCTTGCTAAGCCCCAACCTGCAATACAACCAAGCGAGCCACCAATTAAGGCACTAATAATGGCTTCGCAATAAAACAATAACGCGATTTGCCATTGGTATGCGCCTAACGCTTTCATTAAACCAATTTCTTTTGAACGCTCAATGATCCCTGTACTCATTAATGAGGCAATCCCCATAGCTGCCGCGATTAAAGCGGCGAGAGTCACGACAGCAAGCAATAACTGGATTTTACCAATGACAACACCTTCTGAAGCCGCAACCTGCCAAATTGGGCGAACAATAGCGCCTGAGATAGCTTCTTCTAATTGGTGTGAAATAGACGAGACATAAGCCGTACAATACCAACGATCGTACTCTTCCGCATCCAATGCATCGGTATTAGCACGGGCTTTACGAGAAAGATCATTTTCAGGTACGGTAAGCGCAGAGACTTTAACTGATTGAATTTTTCCTTCTAAGCCCAGTAATTTTTGCACAGCGTTGAGCGGCATGACTAATTGATTATCTTCAGTCCCACCCGTGGATAAAATACCGGTAATTTCAACCGCACTTTGATTATCTAGCTCATTATTTTGATAGCGAAGCTGGATTTTATCACCTTGTTTTAAGCCAGTTCGTTGAGCCAATTGCTCACCAATCAATGCAGGAATAAATTCTCCTTGAGGTGTTTCAAGATCGTTGACCCATTCCCCTTGCACATGCCAATAAGGACTAATGATTTTTTGTCCTGTGTGGTAATCATCTTCATCTGGTACAGGGATGTTGTGATCGAAAAACGTACCTAACACATTAATTTGTCCAAGTGCGGTTGATTTATCGTGAGTGTTTGTGGAAAGCGTTTCCGCTTTTACATCTGCACTTAATAACGGTGCAAAACCTACGATATTATTTCGCCAGAAAATATCTTTAATATTCGGCAGCTCTTTTTCATCGAGAAAATCTTGGCTACTTAAATCTGCGTTATGACTGAGTTCATCAGGCAAGGCTGCATTACTTGCAGGTTCAACTAAAATATTGGCTCCGTAAGATTTGAGCTCTTTTGCCATTTTATCGCCAATATCAATGGATACCGCCAAGAGCGCAGAGACTAAGCCAGCCGCTAAGAAAATAGTAATAACGGCCAACAGTTTACGTTTAATGCTGAAGCGCCAAGATTGAAATAACATTCTTGCTAGCATTATTCCCCCTTACCTAAATATTTTTCAGGGTTATCACGGAATAAATCAAGATTTTTCTCACTTTCAAAGAAGTAAGTTTTACCTTCGTAATTATATTTGTGCTCTGTTTTAGTGTTTTTCATTTGGGCGCCACTAATCGGATCTTTTACATCGATTTCAACAATTGTGCTAAATAAATTTAACCCTTCTTCTAAGCTGGTTCGATTAATGAGAATTTCAGTCTCAGTTTGTTGCCAATCTTCAATTGGAACAGGATTACAGCCACCCGGTTTACCAATAGATGGAATAAACATATGTACGCCGCAGCCTACACAAACGACTTGGTTACCTTCCATTACATAGCCTTGGTCACCACAAAGCAAGCAGGCATCAAATACCGCAGCTAGACTCAATTTATCTGGTTGACGATTAATGACAAAGAAACGCACAGCTTTACCGTCATCAGCAATCCAGACAAAACGGTGTAATTTACCGTCTTTTACTTGTTCAATTGGAATGTGGACTTGTTGCTTTTCATCTAAGGTCAAAGGAATCGCTTCTGAAAGTTGTGGTGGACGAGAAGCAATTTGCTCCCAATAAAGCTGCGTAGCAAAAATAATTGCTACGGCCAAATAGCCCCACCCAAGTAAGCGAGAGGAAGTACGCAATGCTGCCAATTTTTGGCGTTTTTCAATGGGTTCTTGTGTCGCATTAACTTGTTGCTTGCGTGATAAATGAATTTTGCCGTAGAAGATGGCTAGTACGACGAAGAGTAAGGCAGCACAGATGTAATTTAACCAGCGAGTGATTTCGCCTGATTTTGCAACAAAGCTTAAACGTAGTTTGGTGAGTTCAAGCACTTGAAGTTTCATTAAAATTAATAAGAGTTCACCAATAAGTGGAACCAGTAAGCAAATTAAGAGAAGGCTCATCACACCTTTTAAAAGTGCGGTCGATTTTTGTTGTGTTTTTCCCGCTTGTTTTAAAAGTAAATCGATCCAACCTTGTAAGCATAAACAAAAAACAAAGGCAAAAATGACCGCACTTATGTGCAGGATTGAGTCCGTGTTGATGACATCTGTAGAAACAAGCGCGGTAATGTTGGGATCTTTTGCCCAGAAGCTTCCAGCGATGAGCATTAATACAGTTTGCCAAAAGGCAGGTAAGCGACCTTTGCCGAAAATTAAACATAAGGCAAAGATAATCAATAGCACCAATATTACCGCATTGACGATTAAATTGGTTATTTGTCCCGCAGGTAAACTAAGGCGCAGTACGATACCGGCAATAAAACCGAATAGGCTAAGCCAAATTATTTTTTTTGCACTTACAGAGGATTGTTTACTGTGATAAACACCGAGTAATAATGAAAAAGGTAAAAGTGCTTGAAGGAAAAAAGTAAAAAAATAATTCATAGTTTGACCATTTAATAGGATAAAACAGACGATATTTTAAGGTTAAATGAAATGCTATTGCCTTCCCCTGACAAACAGGGGAAGGCAAGTCGGTAAAATTAATATTTACCTGAGATTATTTGATGCCAGTGAATTTGAATTCATAACTTACATCAAATGGTTTCCACCAACGACCAACGCCAGTTTCCGGGTCGGTATGACGGTGCATACCTGCTTTTGATGGAGGGTCGATGTGGTAAGTTAATTTATAGTTACCCACACCCATCATTTTCACATTTGCACCGTAGTGAGGGCCATCACCCGCTACCATTGGCATGAAGGTACCTTCTTGTTTTTCACCCGTATCAGCATTTACTAAAGTATAGTTGATAGTTAAGTAAGGCATCCATTCACCATCACCAAAGCCATTTTTATTACCTTTTACTGCGTGGATGTCCGCTTCTAAGTGGATATCTGATTTCGCAGCTGGTAAACCCATACCACGTGGTTCCATATCGATTGGTTTGAGATAAACCGCCGCAATTTCCATTTCATTCATGGTTACCGCTTCACCGATTGGATATTCTTGGAATGCGTTAGCAGTAGATGCGGTGAAAATACCCGCAAATAATGCTGTTGCTAAAAGTGCTTTTTTCATTGTTTTTCTCCTAAAGGATTGTTGGGTATTACGCGGCTTTTTTGCTTTGATATTTCATAATAAACAGAGCAAATACGGCTGCGACGAGTAAGATTGCTTGTGGAATCAAGGTTTCCATATAAGGATAAATACCTAACCACGAAATTTCAGGCACACCGCTAATCAGCGTTGGCTCGAAAAGTTTGCCTTCAATGAGTTCTAAAACAGATTTTCCGGCGAATACAAAGGCCATTAAGTACATAAATGAGCCCGTAAACATAAAGAATGGTTTAAGCGGTAATTTCACCACGGTATAGCGCATCACGAAGTAGCAAATGGTGAGAATAATTGCGCCGACAATGATACCTGCGAAAAGGTAGATAAAACTGACCGCACTTTTCGCATCACCCACAAGGGCATAGTAGAATAATACGGTTTCCGCCCCTTCGCGATATACGGCTAAGAAGCTGGTAAGCCATAAGCCAATGAGTGAGCCTGTGGTGAGGGCAGTAGAGAGTTTGCCTTCTAAATAACGTTTCCAGTTTTGTGCTTCAACTTTAGATAACAACCAGTAACTCATCATAAAGAGCATGACGACGGCAAAAATCATCGTAAAGCCTTCGAGCAATTCGCGGTTTTGACCGGAGTTTTCAAAGATAAGCTGGAAGATAAATGCGGTAATCACACTGGCAATTAACGCCACATAAACAGACTGACGAATAACTGGCAATTTATCTTGGTAGTTATTTTTAATTAAGTAAGTCACGATAGCGGCAACAATCAATAAGGCTTCCAAACCTTCACGAAGGATGATTAAAAGGCTATATAAGAACATAGACCAATCGCTTTGTTCTTCGCCCTGTAACATTTCAACCGCTTTAGTTAGATTCTGGTTTAGACCATCAGCTTGAGCTTGTAACTTATCACCTTGTTCAGCTTTCATTAAACTCACGAGACGAGTAAAGTAGCCTTCAAGTTCAGCTTTAAAGTTACTGTCACGAGAACCCACTTTGTTTTCCATTCCAGTGCTTTCAAACACGTCGAAATAGGTGTCTTGTACGGAAAGAATCGCTTTTTTGCTTTCACCTTGTTGATAGAGGGCAATAGCTTGTTGAATACGTTGGTTGATCTCTTGTTTAATCTTATTCCAATCTTGCTCTTGTTGGTTATCAGTTGCTTGCTGTGCCGTATTGGATTGAACGTTTTGTTCTTCTCGTGTGGTTGGTAAGTTAGGCAAGTTTTCTTCAATATCTTGTAATAATTGCGTGCTTTGATAACCAAGTTCTGTAATTTGATCCGCTTGTTCACTTAAACGAATGATGTTGTAAAACTGTTGGTTAATCGCGGCTGAGATTTCTGCAGAGCGATTTTGGCGAATGGACATTTCCATTTCTGAGTTTTTATAGCCATCATATTGTGCTTGTTGGAACAATTTTTTGGCATTGGCAAGATTACCATTTTGATAAGCATCGATCCCTTGAGCGATCAAGTCATCAATGGTTTTAAAACTTTGTTGCCAATAAGGGGCAATCGCTTGATTATCATAAACGCCATGTTGTCCATCGGCATTGAGTTGATGGCCTTCAACTAATGATGGCAACACTTCTTTTAATTCTTTTTTGAGCTGATCAATTTTAGTCTGAATATCTTTTTGTGAGCTGCCCTCACCGATCATTTTACGGATTTCGCCAAAAGTCGCTTCCATTTGGTAGCTTTTTTGTGCTGAGAAATTGATACGAATTGGGCCTTCTAGATTTTCAAAGACTTCAAAATAAGCCATTTGCACTTCAGTACGGGCGTCATCTGTATTGCCTTGTTGGATAAGTTGAGACGTTTTATCTAAGCGAGCCGTAATATCATCAACCCATTGTTGATAGTTATCTTGTGCAAAGAGTGAAGAAGAAAAGGCGAGTGAAAAAATTAAAAAGAAAAATCGAATAGAACGGAATAGCATCGTCTATTTACCTCATTACCTCAAATGAAATTAATTCCTATTTATAATTATCCTTTGATATTAGTGAAATGACAATAAATAATTCTAATTTTTGTGATGGAGATCAAAAAATTCACACGAGATTGGAAATCTAGAGACGGTTCTTTTATGCGAAAAAGAATAAAGCGCCCTTGCTAGCGCTTTATGGAGATATAAAAGTGCGGTCAGAAATAAGCCTATTTATTGAGCCGGCGTAGCTTCTTCAACAGGCGCTTTATTATCTAACACATCCCATACACTTTCTTGTTTTGGTGATTCAGGTTGTTCAGGTTGTGGCGATTGCGTAGTTTGCGTCGCGGTAGCAGTCGCAGTACTCGTTGTTTGTGCTGAAGCACAGAAATTTTGATCTTTATTTGCCCAAACAGGGATTGTTCGGCTACTACCACAACTCCAACTACCGTAAGCATTGATGCCAACCCATTTAATTGTAGAAGGTTGACCAAGTTTCAGTTTTTCAATGACCACACGGTTTAAGTAATCTTTATAGATTTGTAATGCACCTGAGGCACCTGTTAATTTGGTTTCACCGTTATCATCACGACCTAACCAAATGGTGCTAACATTTTTACCATCAATACCCACAAACCACGTATCACGGGCATCGTTGGTCGTACCTGTTTTACCCGCAAGATGAAGATCCGCATAATCATTTTGTAAACTACGCGCAGTACCACGTTCTACGGTTTGTTGCATCGCATATAAGGTTTGATAAGCCGCTTCTCTTGGCACCACTTGATCCGGCACTGTATTGTGTTCGTAAATAATATTTCCTTGACGATCGGCAATGCTTTGAATGGTACTTAACTCAATTTTGCCACCTTGATTTGCAATGGTTTGATAGAGTTTGGTTACATCATAAGGTGAAATACTGTAAGAACCGAGCAAGGTTGCAGGCACTTTGGGAATGGCTACATTATCCCAACCCATGGCTTTTTGCGTATCAATCACTTTGCTCAAGCCGACTTTCATCCCAATATTTACCGTTGGAATATTCAGCGAGCGAGCAAGGGCGTCCATTAGCATCACCGAACCACTATATTTGCGATCGTAGTTACGAGGTTGCCAAGGTTGGCTACCTTTAACATAAATCGTGATTGGTTGGTTTTGAATTGGTGTATTTAAACGGAATTGTTCCGGATTCATCAGTGCGGTCAAATAAATGGATGGTTTTACTAAAGAACCAATTTGACGTTTTGACATTAACGCACGGTTAAAGCCCGCATATTCTGTTTGTAATCCACCGACAACAGCGCGTACTTCACCCAGGTGATAATCCGCGATAATCATTGCACCTTCTAAATGTGGATTTTTAGTTTGTAGTTGTAACTGATTAACCGTATTCACTACGGCATTTTCAGCTTGTGCCTGTTGTTTTAAATCCATGGTGGAGAAAATTCTCGCACCAAGTAGTGCAGAGGTTTTGTTTTCCCCTAATTGACGGCGAAGATCCGCTTGTAATGTTTGGATGAAAGCAGGGTATTTACGTGAAATTTGACCTTTAGCTTGCACGCCTAATGGACGTTTACTCAACATCTCATAAAGCTCATCCCCAATCATTTGGTGATCAAGCATCAGTTTCAATACTACATTTCGGCGATCGAGGGCATATTGTGGATTTCGCCATGGATTATAAAGGGATGGTCCTTTCACCATGCCAACTAAAAGGGCAATTTGGTCTAGGCTAATTTCACGGATAGAACGACCAAAATAAAATTGGCTCGCCAGTGCAAAACCGTGAATTTGAATATCACCATTTTGACCAAGGTAAATCTCGTTCAGATAGGTTTCTAAGATACGGTTTTTATCATATCGCCAATCTAACACCAATGACATTAAAGCTTCATTGGCTTTACGTGTCAGAGAACGTTCGCTGGATAAAAATAGGTTTTTAACTAATTGCTGTGTGAGCGTACTGCCGCCTTGAACCGTTTGACCGGCTTTAATATTGGCAATCATTGCCCGCACAATCCCCACTGGATTAATCCCGTTATGCTCATAAAAACGGCGATCCTCTGTGAGTAATAAGGCATCGATGAGTAAACGAGGGTATTGCTGTAACGGAATGGCTAAACGATCTTCATTATCTGATTCCAACATTGCAATTAATTTAGGCGCAAGACGGAATTCATCAACCGCTTTTACGTTGACTAAGTCTTCAATACGAGAAAGTTTGTTATCCGTAAAACGTAAACGTAATACACGCTGTGGTTCAGGTTTGTCAGGATAAGGGAATGCGCGACGAAGTAATACGATGGTATCCTCTTCGAGTTTAAAATCACCCGGTGCTGCAATCATTGTGGTTTGACGGTATTCGTTATCGAGTAAGATTTGAATGACCTCGTCAAAAGAAAGGTTATCAGATAGTTTTACGCTTTCTAAGCGACTATACACTTCAGCCGGTAAACGCCAAATCTGGCCATCCATTTTTGAGCGAATTTGCCAGTCTAAATAGCCACCATAAAATACGGCAAGCGTCCCTAAAGTAAAGGCTGCTTTAGCTAAAAAGATTTTACAAGAACGGCGCTTATCTGGTGCTTGCGTTTCTTGTTGCTCTGGTGAGGTTTTTTCCGTTTCCGACATAATATTAGCTTCAGAGAATGAGGTTAAGCAATAAATTCAAAATAGGCATTAAGAAAGTGGATGAAGTCTGTTGTACCGCAGAAGGCGATGCTTTCTTCATCATAATAATGGAAGTCGTCTTCTAAAATTTCATCTGTTTCAATCGCAAGGTTATTGGCACGAATTATCACTTCATCGGTATTGATAAAAAGCGTGTATTCGGCACCAATCAGCGTGACTTCATCATTATTTTTAATCTGCTCACAGGCAGAAAGTGCGGTCAAAAACGCTTGAGGATTTGACCGCACTTCTGAATTAAACCAATTAGCTAGTGCAATGTGTTCCATTGAACATTTGGCGTGCACATTGCCTAGATAATGGGTAAATTGAAAATCCATATTAGATGCTGAATGAAGAACCACAGCCACAGGTGCTGGTTGCATTCGGATTGTTCACCACAAAACGAGAACCTTCCAATCCCTCAGTGTAATCAACGGTGCCGCCAATTAAGTATTGTAAACTCATTGGGTCAATCACTAATTGCACACCGGCTTTTTCAATGGTTAAGTCACCTTCATTGACTTTATCATCAAAGGTAAAACCATATTGGAAACCGCTGCAGCCACCACCGGTGATGTACACGCGTAATTTTAATTCATTGTTTTCTTCTTCGCTAATTAAACTTTTTACTTTATTGGCTGCCGCATCAGTAAAAGTTAGCGGCACGGCCATATCTAAATCTGACATATCTCTATCCCCACTTTCCTAAAAATAATCCTTGTATTATCTAATAACCTGTTAATTCATTCAAGATTTTTCACGGAATTAGTGCTATTATATGCGAATAAATCAGAATTAAATAAGGAGAAATAATGGGCATTCCATTAAGAACTGAAGAAGAAATTATTAAGTTACGTGAAGCGTGTAAATTAGCGTCTGATGTCTTAGTCATGATCGAACCTTATGTCAAAGAAGGGGTGACGACGGGAGAATTGGATCGCATTTGTCATGATTACATGGTGAACGTACAAAACGTGATTCCTGCCTGTTTAAATTATCATGGCTTCCCGAAAGCAACCTGTATTTCTATAAATGAAGTGGTTTGCCATGGTATTCCAAGCGACGATAAAAAATTAAAACAGGGCGATATTGTCAATATTGATGTGACCGTGATTAAAGACGGTTATTTCGGCGATAACTCTAAGATGTATGTCGTGGGTGAAACTAATATTCGTAGCCAAAAATTAGTTGAAGCGGCACAAGAAGCGCTTTATGTGGGATTGCGTACGGTTAAGCCGGGCATTCGTTTAAATGAAATTGGTAAAGCAGTACAAAAATATACCGAAAGCCAAGGTTTTAGCGTGGTACGTGAGTATTGCGGCCACGGCGTGGGAACTGAATTCCACTGTGAACCACAAGTATTACACTATTATGCTGATGATGGCGGTGTGATTTTAAAACCGGGTATGGTATTCACCATTGAGCCAATGATTAATGCGGGTAAAAAAGAAGTGCGTATTATGGGCGATGGTTGGACAGTAAAAACCAAAGACCGTAGCCATTCAGCGCAATATGAGCATCAAATTGTGGTTACCGAAAACGGTTGTGAAGTGATGACAATCCGTGATGAAGAAATTGCGGAAGGTCGAATTCAACGTATGATGGTCAATATTTAAAGCATCAAAAGGAAATTTGATTTATGATGAGATTTAGAACTTTCCTTCTGATCAGTTTAGTTATCGTATTTTTTGCGTGCCTTCCCCTTATTATTTTTGAGGTGATAGGAGAAGGAGAGCCTGTAATAGCTTTAGCGTGGATTGGCTACTTCGTTACACTACCAATTGGTGCAGTTGTACTAGGTGTCTTTTGGATCTGTTCAGTGTTTCATTGGATATTTGACAAAGATTAATTCCCATCATGGTTATTGAAAGCTCATTTTTATGGGCTTTTTATTTAATTAAGAGAACACTATGCTTTTTCCTTATCATTTCGATTCTCCACTCACGCCAAGTGTGGTCAAAATTCAGCGTGAAAATTTGAAGGAATTGGAACGTCAGCATTTTTCTGATTATTCTGTTTTTGAGCTGATTGCTAACCGTACACAATTTTGTGATGATTTGTTAAAACAGCTTTGGCAGCAATTTGAATTAGATAAAGCTCATCTCACCTTAATTGCAGTAGGTGGGTACGGAAGACAAGAAATCTTTCCTTTATCTGACCTAGATGTTCTTATTCTTTCAAAAGAAGAAAGAGGCGTTGAAACGGAAGAAAAAATTGCTCAGTTTGTGCAGTTCTTGTGGGATTGTGGATTCGACGTAGGGCATAGTGTTCGTTCTTTGGAAGAATGTGAGAAGGAAGGTAAACAAGACATTACTATTGCCACCAATTTACTTGAGTCTCGTTATTTATCGGGAGATGTATCCCTTTTCAATGCTTTAGAGGAAATACTGAAAAGGCCAGATTTTTGGGCGGTAAAATCATTCTTTGATGCCAAAGTACAAGAACAAATTGAACGTTATCAGCGTTATCACAACACCAGTTACAATTTAGAACCCGATTTAAAATACAGCCCAGGTGGTTTGCGGGATCTTCACCTTTTATATTGGATCGCCTTACGCCACACAGGAGAAATGACCCTTAATGGCATTTTGGAAAGCGGTTTTATTTACCCATCAGAACACCAACAATTATTAGACAGCCAAGAATTTTTATTCAAAGTGCGGTTCGCTTTGCACTTGATTTTAAAACGTTATGACAACCGACTGCTGTTTGATCGTCAAATCAAAGTGAGCGAGATGCTTGGTTTTAAAGGCGAGGGAAACCGAGGTGTGGAAAAAATGATGAAACGTTTTTTCCAAGCTTTACGCTCTATTTCTCGCTTGACCGATATCCTAATTAAGCATTATAAAGCGCATTTTTTATCAACGGATGGCGAGGTTTCTATTCATCCTTTGGATGATAATTTTGAGTTAGTGAATCAAAGCTTGTGTTTACGTAAGGAAGATGTGTTTTTACGTTCACCGGATCGTATTTTGGATCTTTTTTTCTATCTTACGCAGCATGAACAAGCCGAAATTCATTCCTCAACATTACGCCAACTTCAGATTGCGTTGGAAAGTTTGACGCAGAAATTATGTGATATTCCTGAAGCAAGAGAAAAATTTATTCGGTTATTTAATCAACCGAAAGCGATTCAGCGCGCATTTCTTCCAATGCACCAATACGGTGTGTTAACGGCTTATTTACCACAATGGCAGGGAATTGAAGGCTTAATGCAATTTGATCTTTTCCACATTTACACCGTGGATGAGCATACCTTGCGAGTGATGTTGAAGTTGGAAAGTTTCTTAGCTGAAGACGAAGCAGAATCTCATCCCATTTGCCATCAAATATTTAGTCAAATTTCTGACCGCACTTTGCTTTATGTTGCCGCACTTTTCCATGATATCGCGAAAGGGCGAGGGGGTGATCATGCGGAGTTAGGGGCTGAAGACATCGCTGACTTTGCTCGTTTGCATGGTTTTGATCGTCGAGAAATCGAAACGATGGCTTGGCTAGTGAAAGAACATTTACTCATGTCAATCACTGCGCAGCGTCGAGATATTCATGATCCGGAAGTCGTGATGAACTTTGCAGAAAATGTGCAAAATCGAGTTCGTTTAGATTATCTCACTTGTCTGACCGTTGCGGATATTTGTGCGACAAATGGTACATTATGGAATAGCTGGAAGCGTTCTCTTTTTGCCTCTTTATACGATTATACGGCGCAACAATTCCGACAAGGGATGGATTTGTTATTAGATAATGAAGAAAAGATCCTTGAAAATCGTCAATTGGCGTTGGCAATTTTATCCGAAGAAAAACCAGAATTATCGGAAGAGAAAATTTCAGCGTTGTGGCAGCGTTGCCCATCTGATTATTTCTTACGAAATAGCCCGAAACAAATTGCGTGGCATACAGAGTTATTAGCTGAATTTGATGGTGAAGTACTCGTTAAAATCAGTAACCGTTTTTCTAGCGGTGGGACTGAAATTTTCGTTTATTGCCCCGATCAAGCTAATTTGTTTAATAAAGTGGTATCAACCATTGGCGCGAAAAAATTCAGTATTCATGATGCGCAAATTTTGACATCCGATGATGGCTACGTATTCGACAGCTTTATCATCACAGAATTAAATGGTGAATTGGTTCGTTCTGAACGTCGCCGAGAATTAGAGACGGTATTAACCTCTGTTTTATTAGGTGAAAAATTGCCATCCATGTCTTTTGCAAATAATCGACAGTTGCAACATTTTACCGTAAAAACAGATGTACGTTTTTTGAAAGAAACTAAAAAAGAGCATACCGAATTAGAAGTGGTGGCTTTAGATAAACCCGGTTTATTGGCTCAAATCAGTCAAATTTTTACCGAGTTAAAACTCAATCTCTGGAATGCAAAAATCACGACAGTGGGAGAAAAAGCTGAAGACTTTTTTATTCTAACAAACGAGAAAGGCACAGCATTAACCGAAGAGGAAAGGGGGGGGTTAGAAAACGTGCTCTATGAACGCTTATAATATGAAATAAAAAAGTGCGGTTAAATTTAACCGCACTTTTATATTTTAAGCCACTGCGGCAAATGCAATATCAGCGGCAGCAAGCGTTTTTTCAATGTCTTCATTTGTATGTGCTAAAGACATAAAGCCTGCTTCAAAAGCAGAAGGAGCAAGGTAAACACCTTGATCGAGCATTTTATGGAAGAACACTTTGAATTTTTCGGTATCACATTTCATGACTTCTGCATAAGAGGTAACTTGTTTTTGGTCAGTGAAGAAAATACCAAACATGCCGCCTACATGATTAATCACAAATGGTACATTGTGTTTTTGGGCTAATGCTTTTAAGCCATCACAAAGTTTTGTAGTTAATTCTGCAAGGTGTTGTTCATTACCTGCTTTTTTCAATTCAGTTAAACAGGCTAAACCTGCCGCCATTGCAATCGGGTTACCTGAAAGAGTACCTGCTTGATAAACAGGGCCGGTTGGTGCGAGGTGTTGCATAATCACTTTTTTACCGCCAACAGCACCCACTGGCATACCGCCACCAATGACTTTACCTAATGTGGTGAGATCAGGTGTTACACCATAGTAAGCTTGTGCACCAGCAAGTGAAACACGGAAACCTGTCATGACTTCATCAATAATGAAAAGTGCACCATATTGGTCACAGATTTCGCGAATGCCTTGTAAGAAACCTTCTTTTGGCGGAATACAGTTCATGTTGCCTGCGACAGGTTCAATAATCACACAAGCGATGTCGTTAGGAAATTCTTCAAATAATTTTTTAACAGAATCAAGATTGTTATATTCTGCAGTTAAAGTGTGTTTTGCAAAATCTTCAGGCACACCTGGCGAGCTTGGTTGACCAAGTGTTAACGCCCCCGATCCTGCTTTTACTAGAAGTGAATCAGAATGGCCGTGGTAACAACCTTCAAATTTTAAGATTTTGCTTCTATTGGTATAACCACGCGCGAGACGAATGGCTGTCATGGTCGCTTCAGTACCCGAACTCACCATACGAACCATTTCAATTGATGGCACTATTTCACAGACTAATTCCGCTAAATCAATTTCAGAGGGGGTTGGTGCACCAAAACTTAAACCATTTTCTGCCGCTTTTAATACAGCATCTAAAATAGTAGGGTGGTTGTGACCTAAAATCATTGGCCCCCACGAACCCACGTAATCGATATATTGTTTGCCTTCAGTATCGTAAATATAAGCGCCTTTGGCTTTTTGAATAAATACAGGTGTACCACCTACGCCTTTAAAGGCACGAACGGGGGAGTTTACACCACCAGGAATAACTTCTTGTGCACGAGAGAAAAGTGCGGTTGATTTTGTCATAATTTTAATCCTTATATTAATAGTAAGCATATTGTACTAAAAAACTGAATTTGAGAAAAATCTTTGTGTGCTGATTTTTCTTTATGTTATCCTTTGCAAAAAAATTTTTAGGATAAAAACTATGCTAAGTCTTCTCGTCACTTTTTTAGGGGCATTGTTAACCTTAATTGTCATGCGACCAATTGCTAATAAAATTGGTTTGGTTGATAAACCGAATTATCGTAAACGTCACCAAGGTGCGATTCCGCTCATTGGCGGTGTTTCTCTTTTTATGGGAAACCTTTGCTATTATTTAATGGAGTGGGATCAACTTCGTTTACCTTATCTTTATATATTCAGTATTTTTGTTCTACTGGCAATTGGTATATTAGATGACCGCTTCGATATTAGCCCCTTCTTGCGTGCAGGAATTCAAGCAGTGCTTGCGATTTTAATGATCGACTTGGGTAATGTTTATTTAGATCATTTAGGCCAGATTCTCGGACCATTCCAATTAACACTTGGTTCTATTGGATTGATTATTACCGTATTTGCGACAATTGCGATTATTAATGCCTTTAATATGATTGATGGTATCGATGGATTATTGGGTGGATTATCAATTGTTTCCTTTGCTGCCATTGGTATTTTAATGTTCCGTGATGGACAGATGGATATGGCATATTGGAGTTTTGCCTTAATTGTAGCGATTTTACCTTATCTATTATTAAACTTAGGGATTCCATTCGGACCAAAATATAAAGTGTTCATGGGCGATGCAGGAAGTACTTTAATCGGCTTTACTATTATTTGGATTCTACTTTTAAGTACACAAGGAAAAGGACATCCGATGAATCCAGTGACCGCACTTTGGATTATTGCAGTGCCTTTAATTGATATGGTGGCCATTATTTATCGCCGTTTACGCAAAGGAAAAAGTCCATTCCGTCCGGATCGCTTACACGTACACCACTTAATGGTTCGTGCTGGATTAACCTCTCGCCAAGCCTTTTTATTAATTACTTTCTTTGCGGCCATTTGTGCCACAATCGGGATCTTAGGCGAAGTCTTCTATATTAATGAATGGGCAATGTTTATTGCGTTTATTGTATTATTCTTCCTTTATGCTTATTCAATAACAAAAGCATGGAAAATCACCCGTTGGGTACGAAGAATGAAACGTCGTGCACGTCGTAACAAGCAATAAATTAAATACAAGAGGGTAGCAATTTGCTATCCTTTTTTATGTTTTAGCACTAAAAATAAACGAATACATAATAAATTCTATACAAATTGAACAAAAATTTATCTTTTGATATTTTTTTTCAAAAAAGTGCTAGACAAGGTATTTGGAAATCATTAATATACGCCCCTGCAACGACGCAGTAACGCGTTCGTAGCTCAGTTGGATAGAGCGTTGGCCTCCGGAGCCAAAGGTCGCAAGTTCGAATCTTGTCGAGCGCGCCAGAAGTCAATGCGATGAACAACTAATCAATGGTGGCTATAGCTCAGTTGGTAGAGCCCTGGATTGTGATTCCAGTTGTCGTGGGTTCGAATCCCATTAGCCACCCCATCTTCTCTTAATTGAGAAATCTGACGGCGAGTAGCGCAGCTTGGTAGCGCAACTGGTTTGGGACCAGTGGGTCGTAGGTTCAAATCCTATCTCGCCGACCAATTTATTTTTTGCTCTTTAACAATATATCAGACAATCTGTGTGGGCACTTGTTGATTGACTTGTTTTAAAAATATTTTTAATTTTGAAGTCTTAATAGGTGCTAACTAGAAATTCATAATACTTTTTTAAGTGGTGACATTTTATGTCAGCAGTATTGAGCGATTAAACTTGAATTGAAGAGTTTGATCATGGCTCAGATTGAACGCTGGCGGCAGGCTTAACACATGCAAGTCGAACGGTAACATAAAGAAGCTTGCTTCTTTGATGACGAGTGGCGGACGGGTGAGTAATGCTTGGGAATCTAGCTTATGGAGGGGGATAACTACGGGAAACTGTAGCTAATACCGCGTAGAATCGAGAGATGAAAGTGTGGGACCTTCGGGCCACATGCCATAGGATGAGCCCAAGTGGGATTAGGTAGTTGGTGAGGTAAAGGCTCACCAAGCCGACGATCTCTAGCTGGTCTGAGAGGATGACCAGCCACACTGGGACTGAGACACGGCCCAGACTCCTACGGGAGGCAGCAGTGGGGAATATTGCGCAATGGGGGCAACCCTGACGCAGCCATGCCGCGTGAATGAAGAAGGCCTTCGGGTTGTAAAGTTCTTTCGGTAGCGAGGAAGGCATTTAGTTTAATAGACTAGGTGATTGACGTTAACTACAGAAGAAGCACCGGCTAACTCCGTGCCAGCAGCCGCGGTAATACGGAGGGTGCGAGCGTTAATCGGAATAACTGGGCGTAAAGGGCACGCAGGCGGTGACTTAAGTGAGGTGTGAAAGCCCCGGGCTTAACCTGGGAATTGCATTTCATACTGGGTCGCTAGAGTACTTTAGGGAGGGGTAGAATTCCACGTGTAGCGGTGAAATGCGTAGAGATGTGGAGGAATACCGAAGGCGAAGGCAGCCCCTTGGGAATGTACTGACGCTCATGTGCGAAAGCGTGGGGAGCAAACAGGATTAGATACCCTGGTAGTCCACGCTGTAAACGATGTCGATTTGGGGGTTGAGCTTTGAGCTTGGCGCCCGTAGCTAACGTGATAAATCGACCGCCTGGGGAGTACGGCCGCAAGGTTAAAACTCAAATGAATTGACGGGGGCCCGCACAAGCGGTGGAGCATGTGGTTTAATTCGATGCAACGCGAAGAACCTTACCTACTCTTGACATCCAGAGAACTTTCCAGAGATGGATTGGTGCCTTCGGGAACTCTGAGACAGGTGCTGCATGGCTGTCGTCAGCTCGTGTTGTGAAATGTTGGGTTAAGTCCCGCAACGAGCGCAACCCTTATCCTTTGTTGCCAGCGATTTGGTCGGGAACTCAAAGGAGACTGCCGGTGATAAACCGGAGGAAGGTGGGGATGACGTCAAGTCATCATGGCCCTTACGAGTAGGGCTACACACGTGCTACAATGGCGTATACAGAGGGAAGCGATAGTGCGAGCTGGAGCGAATCTCACAAAGTACGTCTAAGTCCGGATTGGAGTCTGCAACTCGACTCCATGAAGTCGGAATCGCTAGTAATCGCAAATCAGAATGTTGCGGTGAATACGTTCCCGGGCCTTGTACACACCGCCCGTCACACCATGGGAGTGGGTTGTACCAGAAGTAGATAGCTTAACCTTCGGGGGGGCGTTTACCACGGTATGATTCATGACTGGGGTGAAGTCGTAACAAGGTAACCGTAGGGGAACCTGCGGTTGGATCACCTCCTTACCAAAACGAGAGACAATAAGTGTCCACACAGATTGATTGATATATTGTAGACAATATCGAGCAGAAAGCCGTTATTCCCTTGGGTCTGTAGCTCAGGTGGTTAGAGCGCACCCCTGATAAGGGTGAGGTCGGTGGTTCAAGTCCACTCAGACCCACCACTCAAACTGAGTGAGTGATGAAGGTGAATAAGGTGGTAAATAAACGATGACATGGGGATATAGCTCAGCTGGGAGAGCGCCTGCCTTGCACGCAGGAGGTCAGCGGTTCGATCCCGCTTATCTCCACCACTTATCATCGTTAAGTAAATTGAGTGATTTAATGCTTAAAGTGCTTCAATGAGTTTATTTAACGATGATAACTGAAAATGTTATTTCTGTTCTTTAACAACCAGGAAACAAGCTGAAAAACTGAAGAGACTTTCAAGTCCTTTTAAGGGATAAGAAAAAGTCTGAGTAAGAAGAAAATCTTGATTGAACAAAAGCAATCAAGTGTTTAGTTGAAAACACAACATCAAGAATTTTTGAGGTTGTATAGTTAAGTGACTAAGCGTACAAGGTGGATGCCTTGGCAATCAGAGGCGAGGAAGGACGTGCTAATCTGCGAAAAGCTTGGATGAGTCGATAAGAGGCGTTTAATCCAAGATGTCCGAATGGGGAAACCCAGTAGATGAAGAATCTACTATCACTTACTGAATTCATAGGTAAGTGAGGCAAACCGGGAGAACTGAAACATCTAAGTACCCCGAGGAAAAGAAATCAACCGAGATTTCGTTAGTAGCGGCGAGCGAACGCGAAGGAGCCTGTTAGTGATAATGACAGAGACAGAGGAACAAGCTGGGAAGCTTGGCGATACAGGGTGATAGCCCCGTACTCGAAGTCCAGGTCATGGTACTAAGCTAACGACAAGTAGGGCGGGACACGTGATATCCTGTTTGAAGATGGGGGGACCATCCTCCAAGGCTAAATACTCCTGATTGACCGATAGTGAACCAGTACTGTGAAGGAAAGGCGAAAAGAACCCCGGTGAGGGGAGTGAAATAGAACCTGAAACCTTGTACGTACAAGCAGTGGGAGCCCTTTAAGGGTGACTGCGTACCTTTTGTATAATGGGTCAGCGACTTATATTTTGTAGCGAGGTTAACCGAATAGGGGAGCCGAAGGGAAACCGAGTCTTAACTGGGCGTCTAGTTGCAAGGTATAGACCCGAAACCCGGTGATCTAGCCATGGGCAGGTTGAAGGTTGGGTAACACTAACTGGAGGACCGAACCGACTAATGTTGAAAAATTAGCGGATGACTTGTGGCTGGGGGTGAAAGGCCAATCAAACCGGGAGATAGCTGGTTCTCCCCGAAATCTATTTAGGTAGAGCCTTGAGCGGACACCTTCGGGGGTAGAGCACTGTTTCGGCTAGGGGTCCATCCCGGATTACCAACCCGATGCAAACTACGAATACCGAAGAGTGATACTCAGGAGACACACGGCGGGTGCTAACGTCCGTCGTGGAGAGGGAAACAACCCAGACCGCCAGCTAAGGTCCCAAAGTCTATATTAAGTGGGAAACGAAGTGGGAAGGCTTAGACAGCTAGGATGTTGGCTTAGAAGCAGCCATCATTTAAAGAAAGCGTAATAGCTCACTAGTCGAGTCGGCCTGCGCGGAAGATGTAACGGGGCTCAAATATAGCACCGAAGCTGCGGCATCAGACGTAAGTCTGTTGGGTAGGGGAGCGTTCTGTAAGCGGATGAAGGTGAATCGAGAGGTTTGCTGGACGTATCAGAAGTGCGAATGCTGACATAAGTAACGATAAAACGGGTGAAAAACCCGTTCGCCGGAAGACCAAGGGTTCCTGTCCAACGTTAATCGGGGCAGGGTGAGTCGGCCCCTAAGGCGAGGCTGAAAAGCGTAGTCGATGGGAAACGGGTTAATATTCCCGTACTTGGATAAACTGCGATGTGGGGACGGAGCAGGTTAGGTTATCGCACTGTTGGATATGTGCGTTTAAGTTGGTAGGTGAGAAGTTTAGGCAAATCCGGACTTCTTTAACACTGAGAGATGATGACGAGGCTCTACGGAGCTGAAGTAACCGATACCACACTTCCAGGAAAAGCCACTAAGCTTCAGGTTTATCTAAACCGTACTGAAAACCGACACAGGTGGTCAGGTAGAGAATACTCAGGCGCTTGAGAGAACTCGGGTGAAGGAACTAGGCAAAATAGCACCGTAACTTCGGGAGAAGGTGCGCCGGCGTAGATTGTAGTCCCTCGCGGGCGAAGGTTGAACCGGTCGAAGATACCAGCTGGCTGCAACTGTTTATTAAAAACACAGCACTCTGCAAACACGAAAGTGGACGTATAGGGTGTGATGCCTGCCCGGTGCTGGAAGGTTAATTGATGGTGTAATCGAAAGAGAAGCTCCTGATCGAAGCCCCAGTAAACGGCGGCCGTAACTATAACGGTCCTAAGGTAGCGAAATTCCTTGTCGGGTAAGTTCCGACCTGCACGAATGGCATAATGATGGCCAGGCTGTCTCCACCCGAGACTCAGTGAAATTGAAATCGCCGTGAAGATGCGGTGTACCCGCGGCTAGACGGAAAGACCCCGTGAACCTTTACTATAGCTTGACACTGAACATTGAATTTTGATGTGTAGGATAGGTGGGAGACTATGAAGATGATACGCCAGTATTGTTGGAGTCGACCTTGAAATACCACCCTTTAACGTTTGATGTTCTAACGAAGATTACGAAACGTGGTCTCGGACAGTGTCTGGTGGGTAGTTTGACTGGGGCGGTCTCCTCCCAAAGAGTAACGGAGGAGCACGAAGGTTTGCTAATGACGGTCGGACATCGTCAGGTTAGTGCAATGGTATAAGCAAGCTTAACTGCGAGACAGACAAGTCGAGCAGGTACGAAAGTAGGTCATAGTGATCCGGTGGTTCTGAATGGAAGGGCCATCGCTCAACGGATAAAAGGTACTCCGGGGATAACAGGCTGATACCGCCCAAGAGTTCATATCGACGGCGGTGTTTGGCACCTCGATGTCGGCTCATCACATCCTGGGGCTGAAGTAGGTCCCAAGGGTATGGCTGTTCGCCATTTAAAGTGGTACGCGAGCTGGGTTTAGAACGTCGTGAGACAGTTCGGTCCCTATCTGCCGTGGGCGTTGGAGAATTGATTGGGGCTGCTCCTAGTACGAGAGGACCGGAGTGGACGCACCACTGGTGTTCCGGTTGTGTCGCCAGACGCATTGCCGGGTAGCTAAGTGCGGAAGAGATAAGTGCTGAAAGCATCTAAGCACGAAACTTGCCAAGAGATGAGTTCTCCCTGTCTTTAAGACAGTAAGGGTTGTTTAAGACTAAGACGTAGATAGGCATGGTGTGTAAGCGGTGCGAGCCGTTGAGCTAACATGTACTAATTGCCCGAGAGGCTTAACTATACAACGCTCAAGGGTTTTGGGTGTTGGGTAAGACGAAGAAACTCAGAGAAGAAAGAGAAAGTTTTGAAGTGAATCAGCTTGTTTGGTTGTGAGCACTAGAGATAGTGAGAGCAGAGTAGAGAAAAGTTATTAAAGGAATAATCCTGGCGGCGATAGAGCGGTGGTCCCACCTGACCCCATACCGAACTCAGAAGTGAAACGCCGATGCGCCGATGGTAGTGTGGGGCTTCCCCATGTGAGAGTAGGACACCGCCAGGTACTGAATGTGAACCCCGAGCTGAATGGCTTGGGGTTTTTGTTTATGGATATTTTCAATATTTTAGCAAAGCGTTGATTCTATGATACAATCACCGCCGTAATTTTAATAAAACAAGAGAAAATTTGGAGCATAACCATGAAAAAACTAGCACTTGTATCCCTCCTTTTCGGGGCAATTTGGTTTGCTCAATCGGCAGAAGCTAACACTATTTTTTCGTGTAAAACCACGAATAATAAATATATTGAAGTGAATAAAATAAACGATGAGATTTATGAATATAAATTTGGATCAGCATCTAAGAATGAATTAACGTTGCGTAATAAAAAATCTGAACTACTTGGGCGATCAGAAAGATGGACTGGTATTGGCAGAGGGCGTTGGTCAATAATGTCATTCCAAAAAGGCGAATATATTTACCAAGTTTATGTTAATTTAGATTCTATTGATCACACGACTGAAAGTGGTGTCGATGTAAAATATAAAGGGCAGCAGCTTACTAGTATCTTATGTACAGAAGAAACGGCTAAAAGTAATTTAGATGATGAAGAGTTTGCTTGGTAGAAAAAAATCAGCTCTTTTCGAGCTGATTTGATAATTAAGCTAGCCTCGGCCACCAACGGTAATGGTTGTGTCGCCAGACGCATTGCCGGGTAGCTAAGTGCGGAAGATATAAGTGCTGAAAGCATCTAAGCACGAAACTTGCCAAGAGATGAGTTCTCCCAGATTTAAAATCTGTAAGGATTGTTTAAGACTAAGACGTAGATAGGTCTGGTGTGTAAGCGGTGCGAGCCGTTGAGCTAACAGATACTAATTGCCCGAGAGGCTTAACTATACAACGCTCAAGGGTTTTGGGTGTTGGGTAAGACGAGACTCAGAGAAGAAATTTTTTAGGTTAAATCAGCTTGTTTGGTTGTGAGACACTAGAGATAGTGAGAGCAGAAAGAGATAGAAGAAGTTATTAAAGGAATAATCCTGGTGGCGATAGAGCGGTGGTCCCACCTGACCCCATACCGAACTCAGAAGTGAAACGCCGATGCGCGATGGTAGTATGGGGTTTCCCCATGTGAGAGTAGGACACCGCCAGGTACTGAATGTAGAACCCCGAGCTGAATAGCTTGGGTTTTTGTTTTATATAAAATATTAGAATTCATACATAAATGAGCCTAATAATGATAAAATCTTCGCCTATTTCTAGATAGCAATAATTATGAAAAAACAGATAAGTAAGATCTTTTCCAGTGATGGCGAATTGAGTAAGAATATCAAAGGATTTAAGCCACGAGCAGAACAGCTCGAAATGGCTCAATCTGTAGGATATGCTATTCAACATAAGCGACCGCTTGTTGTAGAAGCTGGAACAGGTACTGGAAAGACTTTTGCTTATTTGGCGCCGGCACTCATTGCTGGAAAGAAAACGATTATTTCAACCGGCTCTAAAAATCTACAAGATCAGCTTTTTTCAAGAGATCTACCTGCCATAAAAAAAGCCTTAAATTATTCTGGAAAAATTGCGTTATTGAAAGGACGATCCAATTATTTGTGTTTGGAGCGTCTGGATCAGATTATTGCTCAAGGTGTGCTTGGGGATAAATCTGTTTTAGCCGATTTAAGTAAAGTAAGAAAATGGAATAATGCGACGAAAACAGGTGATTTGACAGAATGTATTGAATTGGCTGAAGATAGCCCAATTTTGCCTCAATTGACGAGTACGGCAGAAAGTTGTTTGGGAACAGATTGTCCCAACTACGCTGAATGCTATGTAGCACACGCTCGTAAAAAAGCGTTAAATGCCGATCTTGTTGTTGTAAATCACCACCTTTTCTTTGCTGATATGGCGGTAAAAGAAAGTGGCTTTGGTGAGCTTATTCCCAATGCAGAAGTCATCATCTTTGATGAAGCACATCAACTTCCCGATATAGCTAGCCAGTATTTTGGCCAATCATTAACCTCTCGCCAGCTATTTGATTTATGTAAAGATATCAATATTGTTTATCGAACAGAATTGAAAGATATGCCACAGCTTGGCACAACTGCAGATACATTGCTTAAAGTCATTCAGGATTTCCGTCTTCTACTTGGTGAAGGAAATCAGCGAGGAAATTGGCGTGAGCTATTTAAACAAAGTGCGGTCAAAAAATCGGTTGAATTATTACAAGAAAAAATTGAGTTTCTTTCTGAAGTTATCAAGATTGCATTAGGCCGCACTCAGACTTTGGATAGTATTTTTGAACGCACTGAAAGTATCAAAAATCAATTAAAGCGTCTTTGTGATACGGCCATTGTGGGTTATTGTTATTGGTACGAAAGTATGGGGCGACAATTTGGTTTACATATTACGCCACTGACTGTCGCAGATAAATTTGGCGAACAGCTAAATAATAAAGAAGCAGCTTGGATTTTCACTTCTGCCACTCTTGAAGTGGGTGGTACTTTTAATCATTTCTGTCAGCGGCTTGGTATTGAGCAAGTAGAGCAGAAAATTCTTTACAGTCCTTTTGATTATCCTAATCAATCGCTACTTTGCGTGCCACGTTATTTACCGGCAACGAATCAAAATAATACGTTACAATCTCTTGGTGAAATGTTGTTGCCTATCATTGAAGCGAATAAAGGTAGATGCTTTGTACTTTGTACTTCCTATTTAATGATGAGAGGCTTGGCAGAGTATTTTAGAGAAAATAGTGAGCTTTCTATTTTATTACAAGGTGAAATGCCTAAAGCTAAATTACTCGAACAATTTATTCAGGAAACTCATAGCGTACTAGTTGCTACTTCTAGCTTTTGGGAAGGTGTGGATGTACGTGGTGATGCCCTTTCCTTAGTCATTATTGATAAATTGCCTTTTACCGCACCAGATGAACCTTTACTAAAAGCACGTATTGAAGATTGCCGATTACAAGGTGGCGATCCATTTAATGATATACAGATTCCTGAAGCGGTTATTACGCTGAAACAAGGTGTAGGACGTCTAATTCGAGATGTAACAGATCGTGGTGCGGTAATTATTTGTGATAATCGTCTTGTGATGCGAAATTATGGCGAAACCTTTCTAAAAAGTTTACCTAATTCAACCCGTACCCGAGATCTCAACAAAGTGGTACAATTCTTACAAAATGAGAAAATGGATTAATCATGAAAAATATCACTTTATTAGCACTTGATACTTCAACAGAAGCCTGTTCTGTTGCACTTTGGCATAAAGGCGAAAAAACACATCTTGATGAATTAGCACAACGTACACATACAAAACGTATTCTTCCAATGGTTGATGAGTTACTTGCCAATTCAGGTATCAATTTGAAGCAAGTAGATGCGTTAGCCTTTGGACGCGGCCCGGGTAGTTTTACTGGTGTTCGTGTTGGTGCAGGGATTGCTCAAGGGCTTGCATTAGGGGCTGATTTGCCTGTTATTGCAGTATCAAATTTAACTGCAATGGCTCAGGCTGCATTTGAATTACATCAAGCTGAAAATGTGGCAGCTGCCATTGATGCGAGAATGAATGAAGTTTATTTTTCTCAAGTAAAACGAGAAAAAGTGCGCTCAGAATTGGGTGAGCTTTTCCAATGGAACCCTGTCATTGAAGAACAAGTTTGCCAACCAGAAAAAGTGCTTGAACAACTTTCAGATTTAACCGCTTATCGAGTCGGAACAGGTTGGGCTGTGTATCCTCAATTTAAAGACAGTGGTTTAGAAGGGAGTGATATTATTTTACCTTCTGCACAATATATGCTTGAGCTTGCTTTAACAGATTATGCTCAGAATAAAATCATATCCGCCTTAGAAATTGAACCTGTTTATTTGCGTAATGAAGTAACTTGGAAAAAATTACCTGGGCGTGAATAATTTTCAAAAAGGAGTTGAAGATGAATAAAAAAACGATTTTAGTTTTGACCGCACTTTCGGCCACATTAGTGGGATGTGTCAATGCACCGAAAGGGCTGGAAAAAGAGCAGTTTACTTTAAAATCATTATCTTCAATTCAACCGAGTGATTATAGCTGTCAGTGCAAATCAATTCGTTTAGGTGGGAAAGTATTAACCGCACAAGCCTTGCCGAATAAAACTAAAATTGAAGTCTTAAGCTATCCCGTTTATTCAACTTCAGCAAAACCGATGATTGATGAACAACCTAATGGACGTTTTATCACTTACCTTGATGGTTTTGTGGAGCCAGAAAGCTTAAAAGATCAATTTATTACAATTGGCGGTACCTTGCTGAAAACAGAACAAGGCAAGGTCGATCAAGCCAATTATTTTTATCCAGTCATTAAAACCAATCATTATCGTGTTTGGAAGCTTTCGCAAAGCTATTATTATCCAGATGATATGTGGGATGATTGGGGCTTTTTCGGTAGACGACCGTATTATTGGTATGGCGAGCCTGAAATTCGCTATTATCTCTATTAACTACATGATAAAATTAAGAAAATTTTCCAAAGAATAAGGATAAAAAATGGAAAAAGTTTGGTTTCAAAATTATCCAGAAGGTTCACCTACCACGCTGGATACATCCAAGTATGATTCGATTCTCGATATTTTAGATAAAGCAATTCGTGAGCACCCAGACCGTCCCGCCTATATCAACATGGGGCAGGTTTTAACATTTCGTAAATTAGAAGAGCGTAGCCGTGCATTTGCTGCTTATTTACAAAATGAATTGAAGTTAGAACGTGGTGAGCGTGTTGCATTGATGATGCCTAATTTATTGCAATACCCAATTGCACTTTTCGGTATCTTACGTGCAGGTTTAGTTGTGGTGAACGTGAATCCGCTTTATACCCCTCGTGAATTAGAACATCAGTTGCAAGACAGCGGTGCAACAGCGATAGTTGTGGTCTCAAACTTTGCTTCAACCTTAGAAAAAATTGTATTTAATACTAACGTGAAGCACGTGATTTTAACAAGAATGGGCGATCAGCTTTCTTTTGGTAAGCGTAATTTGGTCAATTTTGTGGTGAAATACGTCAAAAAATTAGTGCCAAAATATAAATTACCGAATGCAGTGACTTTCCGTGAAGTGTTAAGTATTGGTAAATATCGCCAATATGTTCGTCCTCAAGTGGATCGTGAAGATTTAGCCTTCTTACAATATACAGGCGGAACGACAGGTGTTGCTAAGGGCGCAATGCTGACACATGGCAATATTATTACCAATATTTTCCAAGCGAAGTGGATTGCAGAGCCATTTATTGGCGATCATGCTAAGCAACGTGTTGCCGTACTGGCTTTACCGCTTTATCATGTCTTCGCCTTAACGGTAAACTGTTTACTTTTCTTAGAGCTTGGCGTGACTGCGCTTTTAATTACGAATCCACGTGATATTGATGGCTTTGTTAAAGAGCTCAAAAAATACCGCTTTGAAGCGATTACAGGGGTAAATACCTTGTTTAATGCGCTGCTTAATAATGAAAATTTCAAAGAAGTGGATTTTTCACGATTAAAACTTTCTGTTGGCGGCGGTATGGCGATCCAACAATCAGTCGCCACACGTTGGCATGATTTAACCGGCTGTAACATTATTGAAGGTTACGGCATGACTGAATGTTCACCGCTAATTGCTGCTTGTCCGATTAATGTGGTGAAACACAATGGAACAATCGGTGTACCGGTTCCAAATACCGATATTAAGATTATCAAAGATGATGGCTCAGAAGCACAACTAGGCGAAGCAGGAGAGCTTTGGGTTAAAGGTGAACAAGTCATGCGTGGGTATTGGCAACGTCCTGAAGCGACTGCTGAAGTGCTTAAAGATGGCTGGATGGCAACGGGTGATATCGTCATTATGGACGAGAGCTATAGCCTTCGTATTGTTGATCGTAAAAAAGACATGATCTTGGTTTCAGGCTTTAACGTTTATCCGAATGAAATTGAAGATGTGGTGATGCTAAATTATAAAGTCGCTGAAGTGGTCGCTATCGGTGTGCCACATGAGGTGTCGGGAGAAACCATCAAAATCTTCGTTGTGAAGAAAGATGATAGCCTCACGCGTGATGAATTACGCCAGCATTGCAGACAACATCTCACAGGTTATAAAGTCCCGAAAGATATTGAGTTTCGCGATGAATTACCGAAAAGTAATGTAGGCAAAATTTTACGACGCGTACTGCGTGATGAAGAAATAGCAAAACGCTCACAACATTAATTTAATCAGGGATATGTGTTCATATCCCTGTTTAGTCTTTACCTCTATTTGAAAATACATCCTATTACAATGATAAAAGAATGCCAAAATCAACCGCACTTTACATTAATTCAAAATAATGAAGAGCTCGCTCAGGTTTGCCAGTTAGCGCGTCAGCAAAGTACGGTCGCTTTAGATACCGAATTTATGCGGGTATCGACCTATTATCCTAAATTAGGATTAATTCAACTTTATGATGGTGAACGAGTTTCATTAATCGATCCTTTATCCATTACTGATTTTTCACCTTTTGTGGAATTATTACGCGATCAGCAGGTGACAAAAATTTTGCATGCTTGTAATGAAGATTTATTGGTTTTCTTACAAGAGTTTGATGCACTTCCACAACCTATGATGGATACACAAATCATGGCGCGTTTTTTAGGTTTTGCTAATTCAGCGGGCCTAGCCAAACTTGTGTTACATTATTTAGGCGTTGAAATGGATAAAGGAGCAACGCGTACAAACTGGCTAAAACGTCCACTTTCACCCGTACAGCTACAATATGCAGCAGGGGATGTCTGGTATCTCTTGCCAGTCTATCAAAAAATGCAAATAGAATTAGCGCAATCTCCTTGGCTTCAAGCAGTAATTGATGATTGCCAGCTTGCGATCTCGAAAACCAGTAAATTAGATGATCGCGATCCAGACAAAGCCTATTTAGAGATTCCAAATGTTTGGAAATTGAATCCGCTCGAATTAGCACGTTTACAGCTATTGGCCAAATGGCGACTAGAAACGGCAATGGCACGAAACTTAGCCCTTTCTTATGTGGTGAAATCGGATAACCTTTGGAAAGTGGCAAAAAATAATCCTCGTAATACATCAGAAATGCTAGCGCTTGGATTATCTGAAAATGAAGTTCGTGTGCGTGGCAAAAAAATGCTTCAATTGTTAGCACAAAGCCGTCGAATTTCCCCTTATGACTATCCTAAACGTTTAGTACGTATTGTGGATGATCCTCGTTATAAAAAGGCAATTCGATTGTTACAAGAAAAAGCCTATGAACTGACACCAAAAGGATTAACCCTTGATATTCTGGCGAGTAAACGAAATTTAGAAGATCTTATTAAATGGGTTTGGCTAAAAAATGAAGATATGACAAAACAGCCCGATTTGATTTTAGGGTGGCGAAGAGAGATTGGCTTGAAGCTGGTTGAATACTTAAAATCCGTAGAGTAGCCATTAAAAACAATTAAAAATAACCGCACTTTGAATTATCAAAAGTGCGGTTATTTTCTTTAGTGTTTTACAACAGAGGCGTTAATTAAGCTTGTGTTGCTTGGATTACGGTTAATGCGATGGTGTAGATGATATCATCTACTAATGCACCACGTGATAAGTCATTAACCGGTTTACGCATACCTTGAAGCATTGGGCCTACAGCAACTAAATCAGCAGAACGCTGAACTGCTTTATAGCCGATGTTACCTGCGTTGATATCAGGGAATACAAATACGTTTGCTTGACCTGCCACTTTAGAGTTTGGTGCTTTAGACGCTGCTACATCTTTCATCACAGCTGCATCATATTGTAATGGACCGTCGATTAATAAATCAGGGCGTTTTTCTTGTGCAATACGCGTTGCTTCTTTTACTTTCTCTACAGATTGGCCTGAACCAGAAGTACCGGTTGAGTAAGAAAGCATTGCCACTTTCGGATTTAAACCAAATGCTTTTGCCGATTCAGCAGATTGAATTGCGATTTCAGCCAGTTGTTCAGCGGTTGGTTCTGGGTTTACTGCACAGTCACCATATACTAATACTTGGTCTGGTAATAACATGAAGAATACAGACGAGATAATTGAGCTACCGGGTGCTGTTTTGATGATTTGCATCGGTGGACGAATGGTATTTGCAGTGGTGTGAACGGCACCAGAGACTAAACCATCTACTTCGCCTGCTTCTAACATCATAGTACCTAGTACAACGGTGTCTTCTAATTGCGTGCGTGCTTGTTCTTCCGTTAAACCTTTAGATTTACGTAATTCAACTAAACGATCAACGTACTTTTCACGTACGTCAGCTGGATTGATGATCGTTACGTCAGCACCTAAAGTCACGCCTTGTTCTGCTGCAACTTTTTTCACAGATTCTGGATCCGCTAATAATACCGATTTTGCGATACCACGTTCAGCACAGATAGCCGCCGCTTTAACTGTACGAGGTTCATCACCTTCTGGTAATACGATGGTTTTGCCCGCTTTGCGTGCTAAATCAGTTAATTTGAAACGGAATGCTGCTGGAGAAATACGTGCTTCACGAGCAAGTGGTGCAGAGATTGCATTCGCTAGTGCTTGCTCATCTAAGGTTTTAATTTTGCCTGCTTGCGCACCAAATACACCTAAGATTTCAGAATTGTTCACTCCGCCAAATTCTGAAGCAACGGCTTCTACTAATGTGCCTTCTTCATTGTTTGCCACTAAGATAATTTGTGCATCTAAAGTTTGTGCAATCGCGAAGTTTAAGCTATTTGCAAAAGGCGCTTGAGCTGAAGGTTGAACACCTTTAACAACCACTAAATTTGCATTTAATGCTTGGAAATCAGCAACGATTTTTTCTAATAGCACGTCTTTTTGATTATTTGCGATTAATGCTTGAGCGGCTTTTACATCTTCTACTGCATTGAATACGACAGCGCCTGTTGTTTTAGCTGCGTCTAATGCTGCCGCTAAATTTGCTTCTGCGCTAGTTGGAATAAGAATAACTGCTTTAGTCATTTTGATATACCTTTTAATGAATGAAAAAACCTGCTGATTTCTCAGCAGGTTTGAAGAAAGTTGATTAGCCCGCTAAACGTGCTGTATCTTGTGCAATTACTAATTCTTCGTTAGTTGGAAGAACGATCGCTTTGAATGCAGAGTCATCAGCAGTGATTACGCCTGATTTACCAAAACGAGCAGCAAGGTTACGTTCTTGGTCTAATTTGATGCCGAATAATTTTAAGTGGCCTAATGCTAATTCACGAACGTGAGCTGAGTTTTCACCGATCCCCCCCGTAAATGCGATCGCATCTAAGTGATCATCACCTAAAACAGCCATGTATGCACCGATGTATTTCGCTAAACGGTAGCTATAAACATCTAATGCACGTTTTGCTTCTGGTTTAGAGGCGTCGTCGTAGTTATCTTCTGCATAACGACAGTCGCTCGTTACTTCAGTTAAACCTAAAAGACCTGATTTTTTCACTAAGGTCTCTTCGATTTGATCCATTGACATGCCTAAGTTTTTGTATAGGTAGAAAACGATCGCAGGGTCGATGTCACCACAACGTGTACCCATCACTAAACCTTCTAATGGGGTTAAACCCATAGATGTGTCGATACATTTACCATGACGAACCACAGAAACAGAACCCCCGTTACCTAAGTGACAGATGATTGCGTTTACTTGGTCTGCTGGTTTGCCTACGTATTCAGCGACTTCACGAGAAACGAAGTAGTGGCTAGTACCGTGTGCACCGTAGCGACGTACACCATGTTCTTTGTAAAGTGAGTATGGAAGTGCATAGAGGTATGCTTCTTCAGGCATGGTTTGGTGGAATGCTGTATCAAAAACGACAACGTTCTTATCTTTTAAGTGTGGGAATGTTTTGAATGCTTCACGGATACCGATTAAGTGAGCAGGGTTGTGAAGTGGAGCAAATTGTGCTGCATCTTCAATACCTTTAACTACTTCATCTGTTACGATAACAGATTGAGTGTATTTCTCACCACCGTGAACGATACGGTGACCAATCGAGGTGATAGAGTTTTTAAGCTCATCAGTCATAATGTTTGACGCAATGAAGTTAAGCGCTTCAGTGTGCGCTGCACCAGCACCTAAATCTGCGCTACCTTTTTCACCGTTAAGTTTCCACTTAATACGAGCTTCAGGAAGGTAAAATGCTTCAGCTAAGCCTGATAATTTTTCTTCACCTGTTGCAGGATCAAGGATTGCAAATTTTAATGAAGAACTACCACAGTTAAGGATGAGAACAAGTTTTGACATAGGAACCCTATTTTTGATTGAGGTTAATAAAAATCCGTTCGAAAGAACAGACTACAAATCTTGCATAGAATACACCTTTTGGCGTATAAAATAAATTCACTAGAAGGGAAAAATACGATCTTTTATTAGAAAAGTTGAAAATTTCAACAGTTTCCAGTTAAGGATGACAATTAAACCTAAACTAGAGTATTATAAGTGCGGTTATTTTCTAGGATGTTTTTATGTCATCATTTTTTTCAACCTTAAAACGTGGGCAAATTTATTTGCAAACGTGGCCATTAGAAGCGAAACTCGGCATTATTTTTCCCGAAAATCGCATTATTAAAGCGACAAAATTTGCACAGAAGTTTATGCCTTTTATGGCGGTATTTGCGGTGGTTTGGCAGCAGTTTTATGCCAAGACGGATCTTACTGCATTAGCGATTGCTATTTTGACCGCACTTTGTGCATTAGTGATGCCATTTCAAGGTTTATATTGGTTGGGAAAACGTGCAGAATCACCATTAGAGTCGCAAAGTTCTCAGTGGTTTTATGAGATTAGTGAACGTTTAAGAAAACAACATGAAAGTTTGCCAACCGTGCAAGATAAACCGACATATCAGCACTTAGCAGAAGTACTACAAAAGGCACAGCAAAAATTAGACAAAGCATTTTGGCAGGAAATCTAGCCAATGGCTTCAAATTTAATTGACGCAAACGTTTTCCTTTTGTTGTTTTTTATGTAAAATACTGCGGTCGCAATGGCGGCCCTTTTTAATTGAGAGACTATTTAATGATTGATTACATTATCATTGGCATCATCGCATTTTCGATTATCGTGAGTTTATTACGAGGGTTTGTGCGAGAGGTGATGTCCCTTGCAAGTTGGGTCGTTGCATTTATTGTCGCTAGCCAATTTTATCCTTATCTCGCCACTTATCTTACTCAAATCGAATCTGACTACGTGCGCAATGGCACAGCAATCGGCATTTTATTTGTTTTAACCTTAATTGTAGGCGGCATTGTTAATTATGTGATTAGCCAATTAGTGGATAAAACAGGACTTACCGGAACAGATCGTGTTCTTGGTGCGGCATTTGGCTTAATTCGTGGGGCGTTAATCGTCGCTGCGATCTTATTCTTCTTGGATACCTTCACTAACTTTGAACAAACCGATTGGTGGAAAGAATCAAAATTAATTCCTCATTTCGGCTTCATTATTGAATGGTTCTTCCAACAACTACAAGCAAGTTCTAGTTTTTTAAACTCAACTTTTAAACAATAAGGTAGTCAATCAGTATGTGTGGAATTGTCGGTATCGTTAGCCAAAATCCGGTTAATGAATCCATTTATGCAGCATTAACGTTATTACAGCATCGAGGTCAAGATGCGGCGGGGATTGTCACAATCGATGATGAAAACCGCTTTCGTTTGCGTAAGGCTAATGGTCTTGTAAGCGATGTATTCAGACAAGAACATATGTTACGTTTACAAGGTCATGCAGGCCTCGGACATGTACGTTATCCAACCGCTGGCAGTTCAAGTGTATCTGAAGCGCAGCCTTTCTATGTTAACTCACCTTATGGTTTAAGCCTTGTTCACAATGGTAACTTAACCAATTCAGACGAATTAAAAGATAAATTATTTAAAGAAGCACGTCGTCACATAAATACTAATTCGGATTCAGAACTTCTTCTCAATATTCTTGCAAATCATTTAGATAGAGTGAATAAATACCATCTCGATCCGCAAGACATTTTTGATGCAATTCGTGCGACACACAAAGATATCCGTGGTGCTTATGCATGCTTAGCGATGATTATTGGACATGGCATGGTGGCATTTCGCGATCCGTTTGGTATTCGTCCGCTCGTGTTAGGTAAACGAGAAGAAAACGGCTTTGTAGAATATATGTTTGCCTCTGAAAGTGTGGCATTAGACGTAGCAGGTTTTGAATTAGTGCGTGATGTTGCACCAGGTGAAGCGATTTATGTAACCTTTGATGGCCAGCTCTATGCTGAGCAATGCGCAGAAAGTGCGGTCTTAAATCCGTGTATTTTTGAATACGTGTACTTTGCTCGTCCTGATTCAACAATAGACGGTGTGTCTGTCTATGCCGCACGTGTTCACATGGGTGAACATTTGGGTAAAAAAATTGCAAAAGAATGGGTTGATGAAGCAGATAATATTGATGTGGTGATTCCTGTACCGGAAACTTCAACAGACATTGCTTTACAGATTGCGAAAATCTTAGGCAAACCTTATCGTCAAGGTTTTGTGAAAAACCGCTATGTTGGTCGTACATTTATTATGCCAGGCCAAGCTCAACGTATTAGTTCAGTCCGTCGCAAGCTCAATACGATTAAAGCAGAATTCAAAGATAAAAATGTGTTATTAGTTGATGATTCTATTGTTCGTGGTACAACATCAGAACAAATCGTGAGTATGGCTAGAGCAGCAGGTGCGAAGAAAATTTACTTTGCATCCGCGGCACCAGAAATTCGTTATCCGAATGTGTACGGTATTGATATGCCAACAAAACAAGAACTTATTGCCTATGGTCGTAATGTTGACGAAATTGCGAAATTGATTGGCGTAGATAAATTAGTTTTCCAAGATCTTGAGGCGTTGACTGAATCAGTACGCCAAGAAAATCCAGCTATTCAAGGCTTTGATTGTTCAGTCTTTACTGGCGAATATATTACGGGCGATATCACACCAGAATACCTTGATAGTATCGCTTCTCAACGTAGTGATTCAGCAAAGAAAAAACGGGAAAAAGATGCAAGCAACCTTGAAATCCATAATGAAGGTTAATCGCGTTTAAGATCGTAAAAAAGCACTAAATTCAATGAAGCGTTTAGTGCTTTTTCTTTTTGGTTAAATATAAAGAAAAATGACCGCACTTATGTATTCAAAGTGCGGTCATTTTTTTATGCGTTTTAGTCTTTATAAAGATCGTTATAAAGCGTACTTTCAAATTGCACAAGTGGTGCTCGTTTTGTCTTACTTTCTAAATCACCGGTTGAATAGCCATTGATAAATTGAACGAAAGCCACTTTTTCACCTCGAGCATTAGTCATAAAACCGGCAAGGTTATATACCCCTTTCAATGAGCCAGTTTTAGCGATGACGTTTTTTACCAGTGGTGGATTAATTAAGCTACCACGCCCACTGATTGTGCCATCCACACCTGCAATTGGGAAAGTTTCCATTAAGTGTAACTTATCTTCGTTTTTGGCGATGTATTCCAAGACTGAAAGCATGGTTTTAGGTGCAACTAAATTATGACGAGAAAGACCCGAACCATCAGCTAAGATGCTGTTACCAAATTTAATACCTTGTTTTTGCAATACGGATTTCACTGCTAATGTGCCTAATTGGAATGAAGCAGGGCGTTTATAGTAGTTGTAGGCTACGGCTCTGAATAAGGCATCGGCAATTTGGTTATCCGATTTTTTCATCATTTTTTTCAATAGCTCAGGCAACGGTTTAGATAAATGCTGGGCGAGTTTTTGTCCTTGCTGTGGTTTTTGAGGTTGTTTTACCTGACCAGTAAATTCAATACCAAGACGTTTTAATTGACGTTGAATAATGGCAGCAGCGTAGGCATCTGGATCTTGCACGGCGAAGCTAAGCCCAAATGGTTTAGTTTGGCGAGCAATACAGCCTTTTACTTGATAGCGATTATTGTCGTGAACAACGACGTCTAACTGGCAATAACCGGCTTCTTGCTGATCTACAATATAAACTTGCCCAAAAACTTGAATAGGGAATTGAGCGGGAACGTTAATTTTGACTGTTTCACCTACAGGTTGATTTGCATCCAGCTCGGCATAGAAGCAGTTATTATCGATATTTGCTGCTGCAGGAGGGGAGTTAAAGCACATTGTAAGATCGTTCCAAATCCAACCTAACCCACGATCATGGCTAGCAAATACAGAGGTATCTAAAATAAGATCACCATTGATTTTCTGAATGCCTTGGTTTTTTAAATTAGCTAATAGACTATAAAGTTGTCCGCTGGTGAGATCGGGATCACCAGTAAATTGCACAACAAGATCGCCTTCCAAAACATTATTCTGAATTTTTCCGTTACTTAAAAGTGAGGTTTCAAATTGAAAGGCATCACCTAATACTAATTTAGCAGCAACGGCTGTGAAAACTTTTTGCGTACTGGCTGGCAACATAAAGGTTGAGCCATTGTAATCCGCGATAATTTGATCTTTATTGAGGTTTTTGGCAATGATACTGGCAGAAGCACCTTCCGGTAAGTATTGGGTGATAGAAGCCACATTAACTTCAGCCATAGAGGAAAAAGAAAAGCTGAGTGTGATAAGTGCCGCTTTAAGTGCGGTCGAAATAGAAGATTTTTTAGTCATTTTTAGTTCTGTTATGGTTGCTATTTTTCTCAAGACGAATAATAATAAGCTCCGAACTCAATAGAGTAAATCATTTTTTATTTTTCATTGACTGCGGCAAGGTTGCAAGACGTTGTCGTGGTTTTGTTTTTACCAAATTTCAAGGAAAAAGAATGAAACAAATTCCAATGACTGTGCGCGGTGCGGAGCTATTACGTCAAGAATTAGATTTCTTAAAGAATGAGCGTCGCCCTGAAATTATCAAGGCGATTGCTGAAGCACGTGAGCATGGTGACTTAAAAGAAAATGCAGAATATCACGCGGCGCGTGAACAACAAGGTTTTTGCGAAGGGCGTATTCAAGAAATTGAAAGCAAACTTGCAAATTGTCAGGTTATCGATGTCACTAAATTACCAAATAACGGAAAAGTTATTTTTGGTGCGACAGTTGTATTAGTGAATACCGATACTGATGAAGAAGTCACTTACCAAATTGTGGGCGATGATGAGGCAGATATTAAATCAGGTTTGATTTCTGTGAATTCACCGATTGCTCGTGGCTTGGTAGGGAAAGAGTTGGATGATACCGTAAATATTACCACACCAGGTGGAACGGTTGAGTTCGAGATTATTGAAGTAAATTACATCTAAAAAAACATCCCCTCAAATTGAGGGGATAACAATTATTTACGAGGCAGCTGGATTTTACCTTCCTCGCTTGGTCGATAAAGCACCAAAATATGTCCGATGGTTTGAACGTTAGATGATTTGGTTTCACGAACAATCGCATCAATAATTAATTGTTTGGTTTCGCGATCTGCGCCAGCAATTTTTACTTTGATGAGTTCGTGATGATTTAAAGCATTATCGATTTCGGCTAATACACCTTCGGTTAAGCCGTTACCGCCAAGCATGACGACAGGGCTAAGGTGATGAGCGAGTCCTTTTAAAAATTGTTTTTGTTTTGTTGATAATATTGTCATAAGGAATCCTTTAAATAGATGAATATGAGTCAAAAAAAGACCGAAAAGAGCGGTCAGAAAAAACGTGGTTTTTCAGCACTTTTTGGTAAGTCTAGCCTTGAATTTGGCAGATTGTACCCAAATATAGACGAAACTACTACAAAAAATAGTACAAAAGAAAGAGATTATGGGAAAGAAAAAACGTTCGGCGAGTTCTTCTCGTTGGCTAAACGAACATTTTAAAGATCCGTTTGTTCAGAAAGCACATAAACAAAAATTACGCTCACGTGCTTACTTTAAGTTAGATGAAATTCAACAAACGGATAAATTGTTTAAACCGGGAATGACAGTGGTGGATCTCGGTGCCGCACCAGGTGGTTGGTCACAGTATGTTGTGAGCCAAATTGGTGGCAAAGGTCGAGTGATTGCTTGTGATATTTTGGATATGAACCCAATTGTCGGCGTGGATTTCTTGCAAGGCGATTTTCGTGACGAAAATGTGCTGAATGCATTATTAGAACGAGTTGGTGAAGCAAAAGTTGATGTAGTGATGTCTGATATGGCGCCAAATTTTAGCGGCATGCCATCTGTTGATATTCCTCGTGCAATGTATTTAGTTGAACTGGCTTTAGATATGTGTAAGCAAGTTTTGGCGAAAAAAGGCAGTTTTGTGGTCAAAGTATTCCAAGGAGAAGGTTTTGACGAGTATCTGCGCGAAATTCGTTCACTTTTTAGTGTCGTAAAAGTGCGTAAGCCTGAAGCCTCTCGTGGGCGCTCTCGCGAAGTTTATATTGTAGCAAGTGGTTATAAAGGCGAATAGATAATTGCTTTGATAGCTTTTCATTGTGTCGGGGATGAGATAGTATCTCGTTTAATTTTAATTAACTTAAGAAAGGCAGGTTAAACCTTGAACGATATGGTCAAAAATCTAGTTCTATGGGTTGTGGTAGCAATTGTCATGATGACAGCTTACCAAAGTTTTAATTCCAATGGCGTGAGTGACTCAACAGATTACACAACCTTTGTGTATGATGTGAGTAACAGTCAAGTGAAAGAAGCGCGTTTTGATGCGAATGAAATCACCGTGACCAAAAATGACGGGTCTAAATATATGACCGTTATGCCACCGTTGGAAGATAAAAAGCTCTTAGATGACTTACTAAATAAAAAAGTTAAAATCGAAGGTACGCCTTTTGAAAAACGCGGTTTATTATCACAAATTTTAATTTCGTGGTTCCCAATGTTATTCCTTGTAGGGGTATGGATTTTCTTCATGCGTCAAATGCAAGGTGGCGGTGGCAAGGCCATGAGTTTTGGTAAAAGCCGCGCTAAAATGCTGAACCAAGATCAAATCAAAGTGACTTTTGCGGATGTTGCAGGTTGCGATGAAGCAAAAGAAGAAGTCGGTGAAGTAGTTGATTTCTTGCGTGAACCGAAAAAATTCCAAAACCTTGGTGGTAAAATTCCAAAAGGGATTTTAATGGTAGGTCCTCCAGGTACAGGTAAAACCTTATTAGCAAAAGCTATTGCGGGTGAAGCAAAAGTGCCTTTCTTTACCATTTCAGGTTCTGACTTTGTAGAGATGTTTGTGGGTGTTGGTGCTTCTCGTGTACGTGATATGTTCGAGCAAGCAAAGAAAAATGCACCATGCTTAATCTTTATCGATGAAATTGATGCGGTAGGTCGCCAACGTGGTGCCGGTTTAGGTGGTGGACATGATGAGCGTGAACAAACCCTTAACCAAATGTTAGTTGAAATGGATGGTTTCGGTGGTAACGAAGGCGTAATCGTTATTGCTGCAACTAACCGTCCAGATGTACTTGATCCAGCATTAACTCGTCCAGGCCGTTTTGACCGTCAAGTTGTTGTGGGTTTACCGGATGTCAAAGGCCGTGAGCAAATTTTAAAAGTTCACATGCGTAAAGTCCCTGTGGCTGATGATGTAGATGCAATGACTCTTGCTCGTGGTACACCAGGTTATTCAGGTGCGGATTTAGCGAACTTGGTTAATGAAGCGGCATTATTTGCTGCTCGTAGCAATAAACGCACTGTATCGATGCTTGAGTTTGAAAAAGCAAAAGATAAGATCAATATGGGACCTGAACGCCGTACCATGATCATGACAGATAAACAAAAAGAATCGACAGCGTATCATGAAGCAGGTCACGCCATTGTGGGTTACTTAGTGCCTGAACATGATCCTGTACATAAAGTTACGATTATTCCTCGTGGCCGCGCATTAGGTGTGACTTTCTTCTTGCCTGAAGGTGATCAAATAAGTATCAGCCAAAAACAATTAGAAAGTAAGCTTTCAACTCTTTATGCAGGACGTTTAGCAGAAGATTTGATTTATGGTGAAGAAAATATTTCTACCGGTGCATCTAACGATATTAAAGTGGCAACCAATATTGCACGTAATATGGTGACCCAATGGGGCTTCTCAGATAAACTCGGTCCGATTCTTTATACCGAAGATGAAGGCGAAGTATTCTTAGGTCGCTCAATGGCGAAAGCAAAACATATGTCAGATGAAACGGCGCATGCGATTGATGAAGAAGTTCGTGCGATTGTAAATCGTAACTATGCGAGAGCAAGACAGATTCTGATCGACAATATGGATATTCTTCACGCCATGAAAGATGCGTTAGTGAAATATGAAACCATTGAAGAAGAACAAATCAAACAGCTAATGAATCGTGAACCTGTTACACCACCATCTGGTTGGGAAGATAACAAAGATACAAAACCAACAGCAAAACCGCAGGAAGAAAAAACTGAAAGTGAGGTTAATCATTCAGAAGATCCTGAAGAGTAAGAATAAAGCCTTCCTAATTAGGAAGGCTTTTTTTATTTATAATGTCATTCTTTTCATCACTATATTCCGTTATAATCTAGCCTTTAAAATTTGATTTAAAAATTGACCGCACTTTATGAAACTTTACGCTAATAACAAATGTCTAGATTTATCATTCCCTCAAATTATGGGAATTTTGAATTTCACGCCTGATTCATTTTCAGATGGCGGACAGTTTTTTAGTCTAGACAAAGCATTATTTCAAGTTGAAAAAATGCTCAAAGAAGGTGCAACAATTATTGATATTGGCGGGGAATCAACTCGACCAATAATGGCAGAAGAAGTGCCTGAAACTGAAGAGTTGCAACGAGTGATACCTCTTGTTGAAGCCGTGCAAAAACGTTTTGATTGTTGGATTTCAGTGGATACCTCTAAAGCAATTGTGATGCAAGAAGCAGCTAAGGTCGGCATGGATTTAATCAATGATATTCGTGCTTTACGTGAACCTGGTGCACTCGAAATAGCAGGACAGTTGAATTTACCCACTTGTATCATGCACATGCAAGGACAGCCGCGCACAATGCAGACTAATCCGCATTATGATGATGTAGTCCAAGATGTTTATCAGTTTTTAGAAGCTCGGACTAAAGCTTGTTTAGATGCGGGAATCGCTAAAGAAAATATCATTTGGGATATGGGGTTTTGTTTTGGTAAGACCGTGCAGCATAACTATAAACTTTTACAGCAATTAGCACACTTTTGTGAAAGTGGTTATCCCATTTTAGCAGGTCTTTCACGTAAATCGATGATTGGTACCGTATTAGATAAACCCGTAACTGAACGTGTTGTGGGAAGTGTAGCTGGCGCATTAATTGCTGCACAAAATGGTGCGACAATTTTACGCGTACATGATGTCGCTGCAACGGCAGATGCTTTGAAAGTATGGCAAGCAACGCAACAGGCGTAAGAAAGTAACAGATTTTATATGTTGTAGAGTAAATGATTTCTGCAACATCAATTATTCAATTTATTAAGGAATAAATATGGCAAATCGTAAATATTTTGGTACAGATGGCGTACGCGGTAAAGTGGGTACTTATCCAATCACGCCTGATTTCGCATTGAAATTAGGTTGGGCTGCGGGTAAGGTTTTAGCTTCACAAGGTTCTCGCACAGTATTAATCGGAAAAGATACTCGTATTTCAGGTTATATGTTGGAATCTGCTCTTGAAGCAGGTTTGGCTGCAGCGGGTTTAACTGCCGCATTTACTGGTCCTATGCCGACACCAGCCGTGGCGTATTTAACCCGTACTTTCCGATTGGAAGCAGGTATTGTCATTTCGGCATCTCATAACCCTTACTATGATAACGGGATTAAATTCTTCTCTTCACAAGGTACAAAATTACCAGACGATATTGAGGAAGCGATTGAAGCCATGCTTGATCAGCCAATGGATTGTGTGGAGTCTGCTGATTTAGGTAAAGCAAGCCGTATCAGTGATGCCGCAGGACGTTATATTGAATTTTGTAAAAGTACTTTCCCTGCACATCTTGGTTTAGATGGTTATAAAATCGTGGTGGATTGTGCAAATGGAGCGACTTATCATATTGCGCCAAATGTATTACGTGAGTTAGGTGCGGAAGTGATTGAAATTGGTACTGATCCAAACGGAATCAATATCAATGAAAAATGTGGTGCAACCGATGTAAAAGCGTTACAGGAAAAAGTACTTGAAACTAAAGCGGATGTTGGTCTTGCTTATGATGGTGATGGTGACCGTATTATGATGGTGGATCACTTAGGTAATAAAGTAGATGGTGACCAAATCCTTTTCATTATTGCTCGTGAAGCTTTACGTTCAGGTCAGCTAAAAGGTGGCGTAGTGGGCACATTAATGAGTAATATGAGCTTAGAGATTGCGTTAAAAATGTTAGGTGTACCTTTTGTGCGTGCTAACGTTGGCGACCGTTATGTGCTAGAAAAAATGGTAGAACATAACTGGACGTTAGGTGGAGAAAATTCAGGTCATATCATTATTGCCGATAAAAATACGACAGGTGATGGTATTATTGCCTCATTAGCCGTATTAAGTGCAATGGTTCAACATCGTTTATCATTAAACGAGCTTGCAAGTGCGGTGAAATTGTTCCCTCAAGTCCTGATTAATGTTCGTTTTGCTGGTGGTGATAATCCATTAGAAAGTGAAGCGGTAAAAGCAGTAGCCGCAGATGTGGAAAAACGCTTAGAAGGCAAAGGTCGAATTTTATTACGTAAGTCTGGTACTGAGCCACTGATTCGTGTTATGGTCGAATGTGAAGACGGTGCACTTGCAAAACAATGTGCAGAAGAAATTGCAGAAGCAGTGAAAGCAAATTAATTGAGTGGGGGCTTGCCCCCATTTTTGATCCATAGAATTATCTTTATTATTTTTAGGAAAGCCAATACATGAAAATTTTTATTATGCGTCATGGAGAAGCCGAAGTTATCGCTTCATCCGATGAGGCTCGGCATTTAAATGACTACGGTCGAAAACAGTCGATATTACAGGGACAATGGCTTAAAACTCATCTAAATTCAACCACACTTTCAGTTCAAAAAGTAATTGTCAGTCCTTATGTACGAGCGCAAGAAACGTTTGAGCTTGTAAATTCAGCCTTAGGTAACACGCTTAATGATATTGAAATTTGGAGTGGGATTACACCTTATGGTAATGCTACATTGGTAGCTGATTATCTATCTGTTTTGCAAGAAGAAGGCATTGAAAGTGTTTTACTCGTTTCCCATTTACCTTTAGTCGGAAGTATTGTTTCCGAGCTTTACGGTAAGCGAAATCCAATTAGTTTTTATCCTTCAACGATAGTTCAAATTGACTGGAATGGTGAAAAAGGCAGCATTGAAGCCTTTCATTACCCAAAAGAAAATGAGATTTTTGATTAAAAAAAATACAAAAAGATAGGGCTTCTATCTTTACAAAAAATAAAATTTTTCTGTGGAACTTTTATTTAACCTATTCAAAATCATGATGTTATGAGTGATTTTTAAAGAAAATTATAAAAAACAATTACTCTAGAAATGTAAATTTTTTTTGAAGGTATTTTCTTTTAAGTGTTTTTGCGTAGACTAAGTCGCACAAAGCAAATGGCTTTGGATTAGTTCTTAACCATAAAATGGAGAGTAACAATGAAAAAATCAGTATTAGCCGCATTAGTATTAGGTGCATCTTTAGCTGTAACAGGTTGTTTCGATAAACAAGAAACTGCTCAAAAAGTTGACGTATCAAAAGATGTAGCAGCAAACGCCGCTGCACAAGTTAAAGATGCAGCAGCTTCAGCAGCTAACGACGTGAAAGATGCAGCAAAAGAAGCTGCAGCTGATGTTAAAAATGCAGCAACTGATGCAATGAATTCTGTAAAAGAAGCTGCAACAAATGCTAAAGAAGCGGCAGTAGACAAAAAAGATGCAGCAGTCGAAAAAGTAGCTGAAGCGAAAGATGCTGCTGTAGCTAAAGTGACAGAAGCGAAAGATGCAGCCGTTGCTAAAGTAGAAGAGGTAAAAAATGCTGCTTCTGAAGCAAAAGATGCAGCAGCAAATAAAGCAGTAGAAATGAAAGATGCAGCGGCAGATAAAGCAGCAGAAGCAAAAGAAGCCGTATCTTCTAAAGTAGAAGAGGTAAAACATGCTGCTTCTGAAGCAAAAGATGCAGTAGTAAATAAAGCAGTAGAAATGAAAGATGCAGTGGCAGATAAAGCAGCTGAAGTAAAAGAAGCTGTGACTAAATAATTAAACTTTTGTAGAATAAAAACCTATCAGAGATTATCTGGTAGGTTTTTTCTTTTGGAGCAATATGAAATGTTATGTGCAATTTATAAAAGTAAACGTAAACCAGGCTGCTATCTTTATATTTCCAAACGAGATGATTTTTCAGCTGTACCGGATATATTAATGCAGAGTTTTGGTAAGCCTCAATTTCTTATGCCTTTCAATTTGAGGGGGAGTAAACCGCTTGTTCATGCAGATAAAGATGAGGTTATGGGGAAAATTACTCAGCAAGGATTTTATCTTCAAATGCCAAAACAAGATGATGGCTTGTTTAATAGTTTGAGTGAGATCAAATAAGCCTTTTATTTTTTCCTAAAAATATCCAAATCTTGCTTTATCTCAATATTTTCCTCAAAAAACTCCTTTAGAATTGACCGCACTTTTAAAAGGAGAATAAAAATGAGTAGTTTCTTTGTGGCAGGTACAGATACTGACGTGGGTAAGACCACCGCCTGTCGTGCCATTATTCAGGCATTACAAGCAAAGGGCGTACGAATTGTGGGTTATAAGCCGATTGCTTGTAGCTGTGAAGAGGGTATTTATCCTGTCGAAAATCAGTCTAATGAATCCCAAACAGATTATGATGCTGAAAATAATTCAGATGTGTTAGCTTTAATGGATGCAACGAATGAGCCAGTATCTTATCAAGAAGTAAATAGCTATACTTTTGCTCATTCCTTGCCGATGCTGACTCGAGATAAATCACGCATTAAATTAAGTAAGATTAATCAAGCCTTAACGATATTAGTTCAAAAATATCAATCTGTTGTCGTGGAAGGTTCATTTGGGTTACTCACACCAATGGCAGAAGGTAAGAGTTTTGCTGATTGGGTTGTTGAGCATAAAATGCCTGTTGTGTTGGTTGTTGGTATCAAAGAAGGCTGTATTAACCATGCATTGCTGACAGCTCAAGTGATTAAACAGCTTGGCGTTCCTTTATTAGGCTGGATTGCAAATCGAATTAACCCTTGTTTAGGGCATTATAAAGAGGTGGTAGATATTTTAGAGGCTCAGATTGATGCACCTTTGCTAGGTAAAATTCCTTATATCCATAAACCAGAATCCCAAGAGTTAGGGCATTATTTAACGAATATCGATCGTTTAATGTATATGCAGACAGAATTAGTTAAATAGCCACTTTAAATAAAAAGTAAAAGTGCGGTTAAAACTTATTAGATTTTAACCGCACTTTTTTATTCTTCACCTTCAGAGAGTTCTTTTTTCAGGATATCTTCTTCCGCGAGGCTAGATAGGCGAGCAATCGCATTACGGTAAGAGATTTCAAGAGTTTCCCGACTGGTTGCAATAACACCTTGATCTACTAAGAATCCATCATTTACATCATATACCCAGCCATGTAGGGAGAGTTTTTGTCCACGTTCCCAAGCGCTTTTTACGATAGATGTGCGTCCTAGGTTATAAACTTGCTCTGCAACATTTAATTTAGTGAGCATATCTGAACGTTTTTCTGCTGAAAGATTGCCTAATAGATGCCCGTGTTTAAACCAAATATCACGAATATGGAGCAACCAGTTATTGATTAACCCTAGATCGTGATCTTGCATCGCTGCTTTAATACCACCACAATTTGTATGACCGCAAATAATAATATGTTCAATTTTTAGTACATCAACGGCATATTGTACAACTGAAAGGCAGTTAAAATCCGTATGAATAACTTGGTTAGCAACATTACGATGAACAAATAATTCGCCCGGTTCAAGATTTGTGAGTTTTTCAGCAGGAACTCGGCTATCAGAGCAGCCAATCCAAAGATAATGAGGTGTTTGGTGATCGGCAAGTTCTTTAAAATAAGTGGAATTTTCTTCTTTCATTCTTTGCGCCCAACTGTAGTTGTTTGCAAAGAGTTGTTTAATTTTGTCCATTTCTACTTTCCTTAATATGATGTATTTGAAAGATTGATTCAAACACAATAAATAAAATAGGGGATAAATTTATCGCCTAAAATGATAACCGCACTTTAAAGAAAGTGCGGTCAATTTAAACAATATTTTTAGAAATTTGCATTTCTTGGTGCGCGAGGGAATGGAATTACATCGCGAATATTTTGTACGCCAGTTACATAAACGATTAAGCGTTCAAAACCAAGACCGAAACCTGAATGTGGCACAGTACCATATTTACGAAGATCGCGATACCACCAGTAATCTTCAGGATTTAAGCCCATTTCTTCCATGCGTTTATCTAATACGTCTAAACGTTCTTCACGTTGTGAACCACCAATGATTTCACCAATTCCAGGTGCGAGAACATCCATTGCAGCTACAGTTTTACCATCATCATTTAAACGCATATAGAAGGCTTTGATATCTTTCGGATAGTTTTTCACGACAACAGGTGATTTGAAATATTCTTCTGCTAAGAAACGTTCATGTTCAGAAGATAAGTCGATACCCCAAGAAACAGGGAACTCGAATTTCTTACCTGATTTTAATAACACGTCGATCGCATCGGTATAGTCGATTTGAGCAAAATCAGAGTTTACAAAGTTTTCTAAACGAGTAATAACGTCTTTATCTACATGTTTTTCAAAGAATTTTAAGTCATCTTTACGCTCAGCAAGCACGGCACGGAACACGTATTTCAACATGTCTTCTGCTAATTTAGCGTTGTCAGCAAGCGTTGCAAACGCAACTTCAGGTTCAACCATCCAGAATTCAGCAAGGTGACGAGTTGTATTTGAATTTTCAGCACGGAATGTAGGACCAAAAGTATAGATTTTGCTTAATGCGCACGCATAAGTTTCACCGTTTAATTGTCCTGAAACCGTTAAAAATGACTCTTTTCCGAAGAAGTCTTGGCTGAAATCAACTTTGCCATCTTCACCACGAGGAAGGTTTTCTAAATCAAGCGTTGAAACACGGAACATTTCACCCGCACCTTCAGTATCTGAAGCGGTAATTAATGGGGTAGCGACCCAATAGAAGCCTTGTTCATGGAAGAAACGATGAATAGCTTGTGCTAAGCAGTGACGAACACGCGCCACGGCACCGATAATATTGGTACGAGGACGCAAGTGAGCTACTTCACGTAAGTATTCAATTGAGTGACGTTTTGCTGCCATTGGATAAGTATCAGGATCTTCTACAAACCCTGTCACTTCTACTTTTTCAGCTTGAAGTTCAACAGCTTGGCCTTCAGCAGGAGACTCAACAATGGTACCGGTTACGATAACAGAACAACCCGTTGTTAAGCGTAATACTTCACTTTCATAATTTTCAATATCGTTATTGACGATGACTTGAATAGGATCAAAGCAAGAGCCGTCATAAACAGCGAGGAAAGAAAGACCAGCTTTGGAATCACGACGGGTACGAACCCAGCCGCGTACGGTAACTTTTTCGCCAATAGCGATTTTACCTTGTAATACATCAACAATAGATGCAACTTTAGACATATAAACCTCTGTAATTCATTATAAATTAGGCAATAAAACTGTGTTAGTTTACCTTAAATCGCAAAATTTTCCATAAAAAGTTAGTGTAAATCAGTCTTGCACAGTAAAATAATGCCTTCACTTTATTTTAGGAGAAAACTATGTGGTCTGATATTTTGACCGGCTATGGCATTTTTATTTTGGAGATTTTAACGATTTTACTTGTGATTGCTGCTATTATCGCAATGATCATTTCAGCAAAACAGCGTAATGCAACACATCATGGTGAGTTGGTAGTGACAGATCTTTCGGAAGAATTTAAGGAAACAATAAAGCATTTACGCGATTTCCAGCTTTCAGAAGAAGAACTTAAACAAGCAGAAAAAGCGGAGAAGAAAGCGAAAAAGCAAGAGGCAAAGGCGTTAAAAGCGAAATTAAAAAATGGTGAGAAAGAAACGCCTAAACCTTGTGTTTATGTGCTCGATTTTAAAGGTGATATTTCTGCATCAGAAACGACCGCACTTCGAGAGGAAATTTCGGCGATTATTAATGTAGCAAAAGCCGATGATGAGGTCTTACTACGTTTAGAAAGCCCCGGTGGTGTTGTTCATGGTTATGGTTTGGCTGCTTCACAGTTAGCTCGCTTAAAACAAAAAGGGATTAAATTAACGGTTGCAGTCGATAAGGTTGCTGCAAGTGGTGGCTATATGATGGCTTGCGTGGCAGATAAAATTGTTTCCGCACCTTTTGCGATTATCGGTTCTATTGGTGTAGTTGCGCAAATTCCCAATATTCATCGTTTGTTGAAAAAACATGATGTCGATGTTGATGTGATGACTGCTGGAGAATTTAAACGCACCGTCACTGTATTAGGTGAAAATACTGAAAAAGGAAAACAGAAATTCCAAGCAGAACTTGAAGAAACCCATCAATTATTTAAACAATTTGTGGCTCAAAATCGACCGCACTTAGATGTGGATAAAGTCGCAACTGGTGAGCATTGGTTCGGTCAACAAGCCTTAGCGCTTCAGCTAGTCGATGAGTTAGCAACTAGCGATGATATTATTCTTGAAAAAATGAAAGATAAGTCTGTGATCGCTGTGAAATATAAAGTGAAAAAGCCACTTTTACAAAAAATAGGTAAGCAAGCTGAAGAGAGTATTGAGGGAATTATCCATCGAAATTTAACAAAAAATGGACAGGATTTTATTCAATAAGAAAAAAATTTACTTATTTGACAACTCTTTACACAACTTTACAAAAAAGTTCCATAAAAAATCATTTTTTAATGTTTTTTTATTTACAAGTTAAAGAATTATGACTACCATACGCCATGAAACTTTTTATAGTTTTATTTGTAAAATTTATAAAGTTTAGTTGTGTAGGTTCTTCTTGCAAGGATTGCACCTTAACAGTAAAAAGGTAAAGAAATGAAATTATCTCGTATTTTATTATCTGCAGTAGCAGTAGCGACAGTTGCTGCTTGTGGTAACTTAAGCAAAGTTACAGAAGCTGGTACTCCAGAATATAAAGAAGTTGATGGTCAACAAGTACCACAACTCGTATGGCCTAAGATTGATAAAGCTGGTTTCAACCATGATGGTAGCCAATTTGGTTCATGGCCAAACTGGGATAACGTTCGTATGATCGAACGTGGTATGAACAAAGACCAATTATATAACCTAATCGGTCGTCCGCACTTCTCTGAAGGTTTATACGGTGTTGAAGAGTGGGATTATGTGTTCAACTATCGTGAAAATGGTGTTCACAAAATTTGTCAATACAAAGTATTATTTGACAAAAACCACAATGCTCAAAGCTTCTTCTGGTATCCAAATGGTTGTAACGGCAACTCAGCATTTACTTTAAGTGGTGACTTCTTATTCGACTTCGATAAAGATACTTTAACTCCACGTGGTAAAGAAGTTGTTGATAACGTTGCTGCACAATTAAAAGAAACTGGTGCTAAAGAAGTTAAAGTTGCAGGTTATACTGACCGTTTAGGTTCTGATGCTTACAACTTAGATCTTTCTCAACGTCGTGCTAACCGTGTTAAAGCTCGTTTAATTCAAGATGGCGTAACATCTGAAATTACAGCTGTTGGTTACGGTAAAGTACCACAAGTTAAAGCTTGTAACGGTTACAAACACGCAAGTAAAGCTGAGAAAGACTGTTTACGTCCAAACCGTCGTGTAGAAATCACTGCTTCTGGTTCTGTATTAAAATTACAAGAAGGTGGTCAAGTTAACGGTGGAACTCAAGGTCCAGCACCTCTTTATCAAAAATAATAGATAGAGAAGATAGAAAGAGCGTAATGAAAATTACGCTCTTTTTTTATCTGATTTTTAAGAAATTATTCAAGTAGAAGTTCTTCAATCAATTTAGTGGTTAAGTTAATATAACTTCCATTAAAACGATGGCTGAAATTTAGTAAATAGTAGAGCTGATAAAGGTGTTTTCTTTCTTCAAAACCTTCTTTATCAAGTGGGAAAGTGCGGTCATAAATTTCATAGAATTCAGCTGAGAAAGGTTGGAAAAGCTCACTGAATGCTAAATCACATTCTCTATCCCCCCAGTAGCAAGCAGGATCGTAAGTAAAGGTTTGATTTCCTACAATAGCGGTATTTTCAATCCATAAGTTACCATGTAACAAAGAAGGTTTAGGATTATGTTTTGAAAGTTTGTGTTTTACCTTTTGAATAATTAAATCAATATCGCCAAAGTCCAAACCTTTATCTTTGCAGAGTTGCAATTGCCATCCGATACGTTGTTCTGCAAAAAACTTCGCCCAACTTCCATTCCATTTATTTGGCTGATACTCAGGGCCAAGCCAAGTATCAAAATCTAATCCATAGTTTTTAGTGCCAGATACTTGATGGAGTTTTGCTAATTCTTCAGCAAAATGTGACGTTGCATTGGTTTGTTGAGTAATAGGAAGCGCTTCTAATAATAAGAAACTATGGTTTTGAGAACAGCCTACGCCATACACTTGCGGAAGTCGGATTGTATTGGTTTTGCCTAGTAGGTTTAATTGATCAGCCTCAGCACGAAACATTGAACGATAAGACCGTTCATTCACTTTAACAAAGACTGGTTGGATTCCATCCGTAATAAGCCAAGTTTCATTTACTTCGCCACCAGGCACTTTGTTTTTTTCTTTGATGTTATAGTAAGCACCAAATTGATCAGCTAAGACTTGAGAAATTGATTTCCACATAATACGCCTCCTAGACATGGTCGATTCTTCTTCATTCTAACGAAAGCGTTAAAAATTACTGTGATATATCTCAAAAAATAGCAAAAATTTTTGTCATTTTTCATCTGAAACATCAATTCACCAATAAACGCGTGATTTTTTAATGAGTTAGTATTATCATTAGGTGTATTTTAGTTAGAAAAGATAATCAGGGGAAACTATGCAACATCTGAAAGATCTTGTTGAGAAAGCAAAATCGGCGATTGAACAAATCGAAAATAAAAGTTTGACCACATTAGATGAAATTCGTGTGGAATATTTTGGTAAAAAAGGGCATTTTACCCAACTTATGCAAGAATTGCGTAATGTTGCTGCGGAAGAGCGTCCAGCAATGGGTGCTAAAATCAATGAAGCGAAACAAGCTGCATTAGATTTTTTAAATGCTAAAAAAGCAGAATGGGAACAAGCTGAACTCAATGCGAAATTAGAAAAAGAGCGTATTGATGTGAGCCTTCCTGGTCGTAAAACAGAAACGGGTGGTTTACACCCAGTTACCATTACCATCAATCGCGTAACAAAATTCTTTTCAGAGTTAGGTTTTTCTGTGGAAACCGGTCCCGAAATTGAAAGTGATTATTACAATTTTGATGCATTAAATATCCCTAAACATCACCCAGCACGAGCTGATCACGATACATTCTGGTTTAATCCTGAATTATTACTCCGTACACAAACCTCAGGTGTACAAATTCGTACCATGGAAAAAATGCAACCACCTATTCGTATTATGGCGCCAGGTCGTGTATATCGTAACGACTATGATCAAACACACACACCAATGTTCCATCAAATTGAATTGCTTTATGTAGATAAAAAAGCAAACTTCACTGAATTGAAAGGCTTATTACACGATTTCTTACGTGCGTTTTTTGAAGAAGATTTACAAGTTCGTTTCCGTCCATCCTATTTCCCATTTACTGAGCCTTCAGCTGAAGTCGATGTAATGGGCAAAAATGGTAAATGGTTAGAAGTATTAGGTTGTGGTATGGTGCATCCTAATGTGTTACGTAACGTAGGTATTGATCCAAATGAATATTCTGGCTTCGCAGTAGGCGTGGGGGTTGAGCGTTTAACTATGTTACGCTACAACGTCACAGATTTACGTTCATTCTTTGAAAACGACTTACGTTTTTTAAAACAATTTAAGTAATTAACCGTTTGGTTAAATTGACGATAATGATTAATTTAGAACGTAACACGTTCATCAATAAAGGATACAGAAATAATGAAATTTAGCGAAAATTGGGTGAGAGAATGGGTTAATCCATCAATTTCAACAGAGCAGTTATGTGATCAAATCACAATGCTTGGTTTGGAAGTTGATGGTGTTGAAAAAGTAGCAGGCGACTTTACTGGAGTGGTTGTCGGTGAAGTTGTTGAATGTGCGCAGCACCCAGATGCAGACAAATTAAGAGTCACTAAAGTAAATGTTGGTGGCGACCGTTTATTAGATATCGTTTGTGGTGCACCAAATTGCCGTCAAGGTTTAAAAGTGGCATGTGCAACTGAAGGTGCGGTATTACCTGGTGATTTTAAAATTAAGAAGACTAAATTACGTGGCCAACCTTCAGAAGGGATGCTTTGTTCATTCTCTGAATTAGGCATTGATGTAGATGCAGATGGTATTATTGAGCTACCGTTAGATGCACCAGTGGGTACAAATCTACGTGAATATTTAGATTTAGATGATAAAGCCATTGAAATCAGCTTAACGCCAAACCGTGCAGATTGTTTAAGCATTGCTGGTGTTGCGCGTGAAGTTGGCGTGGTCAATAAACAAGTTGTTAATCAACCGCACTTTGATGCTGTACCTGCAACGATTTCAGATAAAGTTCAAATTGAATTAAAAGCGCCAGAAGCATGTCCGCGTTATTTATTGCGCGTGGTGAAAAATGTCAATGTTAAAGCGCAATCACCAATTTGGTTACAAGAAAAATTACGTCGTTGTGGTATTCGTTCTATCGATCCTATTGTAGATATTACCAACTATGTTTTACTTGAATTAGGTCAACCAATGCATGCTTTTGATGCATCAAAAGTGTCTCAACCTGTTCAAGTACGTTTAGCTAATAACGGCGAAGAACTTGTTTTATTAGATGGTACAACTGCAAAATTACAGCCGAATACTTTAGTGATTGCAGACCAAACTGGTCCACTCGCAATGGCGGGTATCTTTGGTGGTCAAGCAAGCGGTGTTGATGCGGAAACAACAAAAGATGTAATTCTAGAAGCCGCATTCTTTGCACCACTAGCGATTGCGGGACGTGCAAGACAATACGGTTTACACACAGATTCTTCACATCGTTTTGAACGCGGTGTTGATTTTACGCTACAACGTCACGCAATGGAACGTGCAACAGCATTGTTACTTGAGATTTGTGGCGGTGAAGCAGGCGAAATTTGTGAAATCGTGAGCGAGCAATATTTACCAAAAGTCAATGAAGTCACTTTACGTCGTGAAAAATTAGATAGCTTATTAGGTCATCATATCGAAACTGAAACCGTGACAGAGATTTTTGAGCGTTTAGGTTTTGCGGTGAAATATACTAATGATGTTTGGACCGTGACTTCAGCAAGCTGGCGTTTTGATATTGAAATCGAAGAAGATCTCATTGAAGAAGTAGCACGTATTTATGGCTATAACAGCATTCCAAATAATGCACCATTAGCACATCTTCGTATGCGTGAGCATAAAGAGTCAGATTTAGACTTAAGCCGAATTAAGACCGCACTTGTTGACGCAGATTATCAAGAGGCGATTACTTATAGCTTCGTTGATCCAAAAGTACAAACTTTACTTCATCCAGAAATTGAAGCGCTTGTATTGCCAAACCCAATTTCAGTTGAAATGTCAGCAATGCGCGTTTCATTGTTAAGTGGATTACTCGGTGCGGTACTATACAACCAAAATCGTCAACAAAATCGCGTGCGTTTATTTGAAACGGGATTACGTTTTGTTCCTGATGCCAATGCAGAATTTGGTGTGCGCCAAGAATTTGTTCTTGCAGGTGTGATTACCGGTACAGCAAAATCAGAATGTTGGACAGGTAAGGCCGAAAATGTTGATTTCTTTGATCTTAAAGGTGATTTAGAAAGCATTCTTTCTCTCACTGAAGTGGGGAGTCGTGTTAAGTTTGTGGCAAAAGCACACAGTGCATTGCACCCAGGACAATCTGCTTCAATTGAATTAGATGGAAAAGAAATTGGTTTTATTGGAACTATTCATCCACTTATCGCTCAAAAATTAGGATTAAATGGCAAAGCGGTTGTTTTTGAAATTTTATGGGATGCCATTGCAAATCGTCGTGTGGTTCAAGCTAAAGAGATTTCAAAATTCCCAGCAAACCGTCGTGACTTAGCTTTAGTTGTTGCTGATAATGTGCCAGCAGGCGATATTATCGAAGCATGTAAACAAGCCGGCGGAGAAAAATTAACACAAGTCAATTTATTCGACGTATATCAAGGCATTGGCGTTGCTAGCGGACATAAGAGCTTAGCAATCAGTTTAACCATTCAAGATAATGAAAAAACGCTTGAAGATGATGAGATTAATGCGGTAATCTCTGCTGTATTAAATGAAGTTAAACAACGCTTTAATGCGGAGCTTAGAGACTAAACAGGAGACTAACATGGCAACGATTACAAAAATTGATATTACTGAATACTTATTAGATAAGTATCAATTACAAAAAGCGGAAGCTAAAGCATTAGTGGAAGACTTTTTTGAGGAAATTCGTTTATCGTTAGAATCTGGTGGTGAAGTGAAATTATCCGGTTTTGGTAATTTTGAACTTCGTAATAAAGCTTCCCGTCCAGGGCGTAATCCAAAAACAGGTGAAAGCATTCCTGTTTCTGCGCGCCGTGTAGTGGCATTCAAGCCAGGGCAGAAATTACGTGCTCGCGTGGAAAATACCAAGCCAAAACAATAGTAATAAAAGTGCGGTCGTTTTTGACCGCACTTTTGTCAGGATTGAACATGAATAAGATTAAATGTGCTTTTTTAGTCGCAGGAAGTTTTTTGCTTTTTGCTTGTTCAAGTGGTGTTCGTGAAGAATATGCTATGAACTATAAAGGTCAGATTGGAGATCCGATTATAGCGATTGCCATGTTAAGTGAACAACAATACGAATGGGCGGGTACACCTTATGTGTTAGGTGGGCAGTCTCGTGGTGGTATTGATTGTTCTGGTTTTGTGCAAAAAACCTTTATTGATCGTTTTAATATCAACCTTCCTCGAACTACGAAAGATCAAGCAGGTTACGGAAAACTTATTCGTAAAGAAGATATCCAAACAGGCGATTTAATTTTCTTTAAAACGGGACGCGGACCAAATGGCTATCATGTGGGGATTTATGTGAAAGAAGATAAATTTTTACACGCTTCAACTAAAGGTGGTGTGATTTATTCTTCGATGAATAGCCCTTATTGGAAAAAAGCTTTTTGGCAAGTTAGACGAGTATAGTGGAAATAAAAAAAAGTGCGGTTAATTTTAACCGCACTTTTTCTTTATGGATTTGTTGTAGGACGATGCCCTAATGTGTGGCAAATCGCATAAGTGAGTTCACTACGATTTAATGTGTAGAAGTGGAAGTCATTCACGCCTTCACGAGAAAGGATTTTTACCATATCCATTGCCACACTCGCCGCGACGAGATTACGAGTAGTAGGATCATCATCTAATCCTTCATATGCTTTAGCCAACCATGCTGGAATTTTTACATTCGTAAATGATGCCATTTTTTGAAGTTGTTTGAAGTTAGTGACAGGTAGAATACCCGGAACAATTTCAGCCTCAATACCAATGGATGCACAGCGGTCTCGGAAGCGAAGATAACTATCAATATCAAAGAAGAATTGAGTAATGACATGATTAGCGCCCGCATCAATTTTACGTTTCAAATTGATTAAATCTGCTTGTGCTGATTTTGCTTCAGGGTGAACCTCAGGATATGCTGCAACTGAGATATCAAAATCAGCTACGGAGCGGAGTAGTTCAACTAAATCAGCCGCATAGAAAGGTTTCTTCGCATAGCCTTTTGGCTCATCACCGCGTAAAGCTACAATGCGACGAATACCGCTATCCCAATAATCTTTTGCAATTTCTTTTAATTCTTCAGGTGTGGCATCAATACCCGTTAAATGTGGTGCAGCTTCTATACCTGTTTCTGCTTTAATGGCTTTCACGATGCTATGTGTACGATCACGTTCTCCAGAGTTTGCACCATAGGTGACGGAAACAAATTTAGGATTTAATACTTTTAAGCGATGAATGGAATCCCAAAGCATGCTTTCCATTTTTTCATTTTTAGGCGGAAAGAATTCAAAGGAGACATTAATTTTTTTGTTAGTATCAGCAAGATGTTGATTTAAAGTGTTAATTTCGTTTGCGTAGCTCATAGCATGCCTTCTTACATTTTTTATCAGAATGCGCTTATCATAAGATAAGAACTAATATGCGTCAATTTCAATGATTTCATCAAAATGATGAATGAAATTAATGATTATTTATTACGCGTTGTATTTTAAAAGAAAATCAATTTATTTGCACAAAAAGTTAGCATTTTTTCTAAAAATAGGTATAATGTGCCGACCCTGTAAATGCACGGATTCCCACCGTGCATTATTTTATCGAGATCACACTCGAAGGGGTGGAGATTAAGATTAATGGTTGTGTTTCAAACAATATGGAACACTGGGTATCAAACTTATATTTTGGTAATTAATTAATGAAAACTTTTGTAGCAAAACCGGAAACAGTAAAACGTGACTGGTATGTGGTAGATGCGACAGGTAAAACTTTAGGTCGTTTAGCTACTGAATTAGCACGCCGTCTTCGTGGTAAACACAAGGCTGAGTACACTCCACACGTAGATACTGGTGATTACATCATCGTTATCAACGCAGACAAAGTGGCAGTAACTGGTCGTAAAGAAACAGATAAACTTTACTACTGGCACACTGGCTATGTAGGTGGTATCAAACAAGCGACTTTCAAAGAAATGATCGCTCGCCGTCCTGAAGCGGTGATTGAAATTGCGGTTAAAGGTATGTTGCCAAAAGGTCCATTAGGCCGTGCAATGTTCCGTAAATTAAAAGTGTATGCGGGTGCAGAACACCAACACGCAGCACAACAACCACAAGTATTAGACATTTAATCACGAGGTTTAGGAAATGGCAGAGAATCAAAACTACGGCACTGGTCGCCGCAAAAGCTCTTCAGCTCGTGTATTTATCAAACCGGGCAGTGGTAAAATCACTATCAACCAACGTGAATTAGACGTATATTTCGGTCGCGAAACAGCTCGTATGATCGTACGTCAACCGTTAGAATTAGTGGAATTAACTGATAAATTAGACCTATACATCACTGTTAAAGGTGGTGGTATTTCTGGTCAAGCGGGTGCAATCCGTCACGGTATCACTCGTGCATTAATGGAATATGATGAGACTTTACGTCCTGCTCTTCGTGCAGCTGGCTTCGTTACTCGTGACGCACGTCGCGTTGAACGTAAAAAAGTTGGTTTACACAAAGCACGTCGTCGTCCACAATACTCCAAACGTTAATTTTTTATTATCGTTTCAAGAAAGCAGAGAGCAATCTCTGCTTTTTTTATGTCTGTAAAAAACAAATTAATTAAAAATTACCGTTCTTTGATTTCTTATTATGTGTTTGTAATTATTTGATTTTAAAGTGAAAATAAGAAATCATTAGCAATTTACATGCCGGTTATGTTAAAATAACCGCCCATTTTTAGTAGAAGTATATAAGTTAGTTTGGATCTTCGGAGGAATAAATGTCCAATGCATCAAGTAAACGTTCAGTAATGACTCTTTTTTCAAATAAAAATGACATTTACTGCCATCAGGTAAAAATTGTTTTAGCTGAAAAAGGTGTTGCTTACGAAAACGAAGAAGTTGATCTGCAAGCATTATCAGAAGATTTAATGGAATTAAATCCTTACGGCACATTACCAACCTTGGTGGATCGTGATTTAGTGTTATTCAGCTCACGCATTATTATGGAATATCTTGATGAGCGTTTTCCACATCCTCCACTTATGCCAGTTTATCCGGTTTCTCGTGCGAAAAGCCGTCTTTTAATGTTACGTATCGAACAAGATTGGTACCCAACATTAGAAATTGCTGAAAAAGGCACAGAAGTTGAACGTGAAGAAGCGTTAAAACAGTTAAAAGAAGAGTTGTTAGCGGTATCAGTTATCTTCCAACAAACCCCTTATTTTATGAGTGAAGAGTTTGGCTTAGTCGATTGCTATGTTGCACCATTATTATGGAAATTACGCAATATGGGTGTTGAATTTAGCGGTACAGGAAGCAAAGCAATCAAAGTCTATATGGATCGTGTATTTAGCCGTGATTCATTCTTACAATCTGTAGGTGAAGCAGCACCTAAAAATTTAATGGATGATAAATAATGAGCCACACACCTTCTCCAAAACGCCCTTATTTACTAAGAGCCTATTATGATTGGCTAGTGGATAACGATTTCACCCCATATTTAGTGGTGAATGCTAATTATTATGGTACCAATGTGCCTGTAGAATACGTGAAAGATGGGCAAATCGTCTTAAATCTTTCAGCGGGGGCGACTGGGAATTTGCAATTAACCAATGATTTTATTCAGTTTAATGCACGTTTCCAAGGTGTGGCTCGTGAGTTATATATTCCGATGGGTGCCGCTTTAGCCATTTATGCACGTGAAAATGGTGATGGCGTGATGTTTGAGCCAGAAGAAATTTACGATGAACTCAATCGTGAGCCGACATCAGAACAGCCATTAAGTTTTGCTGAAGCGGTAGATAAGCCTAAAGCTGAAAAAAAACCACAGAAATCAGTATCTCATTTACGAATTGTGGATTAATGCAAGAAAAACAAAAGTGCGGTTAATTTTAACCGCACTTTTTTGTTTTATTAGATTTTGTTAATTGGTGTAATCATTTTTGAATGAAATCAATGCAGATAAAATAATGGCAATGATTAAGGCTATGTAGTTTTGTATTGCAAATAATCTGATGATTTCAATATTACTATCATTAAATAAAGAAGCTATCAAACTGTAATATAACACACCAATCAGAACGCTAAAGGCAAGATGGCGAAAATTCTTGTGGAATCGTGCAAACATGACGGTAAGACCAGTGAATAACATCGGTAACACAGCAATAACCATCATTAAAAGCATTAATGCTACGATGCTATCTAGATCTGTCACTTGTGTTAATAATATGGATGTGATTCCAAAAATAATAGTGCCAAGCAAAGTAAATACAAGAGGAATTAACCAACGGTAAGAGGCAAAGCCTTTTTTTCTATGACTTGGTTAGTTAGATTTACTCCCGTTGAAACAGCCTTAGGCAGTATTTTATGCATGATTTGGGATTCTAAGAGAATTCCCGCTTTATTTGGAAAAGCAATTAGACCAAAAATTGCAGCTAATACACCGTGGAAAAGGCAGAGGTAAAGGTAATCATCGCTAACATCGTTAACATCGTTAGCATGGTTTATGATATAAAAAGAAATTCCAGCGGTGAGTGTTCCGATGAAGGTGGCACTAAGAATGCCTTTAACGCTTCTCCTAAATTGACACAATCCGAGAATAAATCCGGTGGATATTCCCCAAATCAGCATAAAGTAAATTAAAAAAAGCACACTTCCCAAAAAATAAGCAGTATAGCCAAATAAAACTGAATTACTTAAGACGCCTACCCCTGTAGGGAGAGAGAAGTTTGAGAAGAAGAATTGAGCTACTAATCTAGCATAAAGTGCAGTAAAAGCTAGAAAGTAAAGAAAAATACGCCAGAAAGCGAATTGTTTCCTCAGAAAAGGCACTAGAAAAGACATTTTTGGGGTTCCTTAAGCTGTAATATAAAAAAATTTCTATTAATTATTTTGTTGCTGCTTTCATATTACGAACAAACTCGGCAAGTTCAGATAAGCATTGAGCCTGATTATCTAAGTTTCGCTCAATGATTTTTACTGTCGCGGATCCTGAAATTGCGCCTGTTGCACCAAGTTGAAGAGCCTCTTTTACTTGAGTAGGTTGAGCAATACCAAAACCTTGTAGAATTGGTGGAGCCTTGTGGGCTTTAAGTTGCTCTACGAGTGTATCTAAGTTCGCTGCGTGCGCTTGATTTTCTGCACTTGTTACACCTGCACGAGAAACTAAATAGGTATAGCCTTCGCTGTTTTCAGCAACACCTTGTACCGTTTTGGCATCCGCATTTGGTGGGCAAATAAAGACAGGTTGAATGCCATGCTTTTTAGCAGCTTGAACATAGTCTTCTTTTGCCAATAGTGGAATATCTGCCACTAAAACCGCATCTACGCCGACTTCTGCACAACGTTGATAGAAATTATCTAATCCTTTTGCAAAAATTAAATTTGCACAAAGGAGTAAGCTAATCGGAATTTCTGGATATTTTGACCGCACTTTAGCGAGTAATTTAAAGCTATCCTCAGTGCTATGGCCCGCATTGAGAGCACGGTTATTAGCTGCCTGGATAACGGGACCGTCTAATAACGGATCCGAAAATGGAAAGCCTAATTCCAAAGCATCTGCGCCATTTTCGACTAACGTGCAAATAATCTCAAAAGAGCGATCAAATGTTGGATCGCATAATGTCACGAAAGGTACAAAAGCCCCTTCTTTTTTTGCTGCAAGTTCTGCAAATTTAGTTTCAAAACGGCTCATTATTGCATTCCTTTTTCTTTTAAAACTTTATCTACGGTGAAAATATCTTTATCACCACGACCAGAGAGATTCACCACTAAAATTTGTTCTTTATTCGGTTCTTGATGAATCATTTTTAGTGCATGTGCTAATGCGTGGGAACTTTCCAATGCAGGAATAATCCCTTCATGTTTTGCTAACGCTTGGAAAGCATTTAATGCTTCATCATCTGTAATACTTGGGTATTCTGCACGACCAATACTTTGCAAGTAAGCATGTTGAGGCCCAACAGAAGGGAAGTCTAATCCAGCAGAAATAGAGTAGGATTCTTCCACTTGACCATCTTCAGTTTGCATTAAAGGTGATTTCATACCGAAATAAATACCTACTTTTGCATGGCCTAATGGTGCACCATGTTCACCACTTTCGATACCATGACCCGCAGGTTCCACACCAATTAAGCGTACGCCTTTTTCATCAATAAAATCACTAAACATACCAATCGCATTGGAACCACCACCAACTGCCGCGATGACAGCATCCGGTAAGCGACCTTCTTTTTCTAAGATTTGACGTTTGGTTTCTTCACCAATCATTTTTTGGAATTCACGTACAATGGTTGGGAATGGATGAGGACCTGCTGCGGTACCCAATAAATAATGGGTGTTTTCATAGTTAGCTGACCAATCACGCATTGCTTCACAGCATGCATCTTTCAATGAGCAAGAACCTTTTTGTACAGGGATTACTTCCGCACCCATTAAACGCATGCGGAATACGTTAGGGGATTGACGTTCCACGTCTTTAGCTCCCATATAAACACGGCAAGGCATATCTAACATTGCACAAGCAAGAGCGGTTGCCACGCCATGTTGGCCGGCACCGGTTTCGGCGATAATGCGCGTTTTCCCCATGCGTTTTGCTAATAAAATTTGACCCAATACTTGATTGGTTTTATGGGCACCACCATGAAGTAAATCTTCACGTTTCAAATAAATTTTTGCTTTTGTTCCTTTGGTTAAATTACGGCAAAGGGTAAGTGCGGTTGGTCTGCCCGCATAATTTTTAAGTAAATCTTGAAATTCACGTTGGAATTCAGGATCGTCTTTTGCTTCAACAAAGGCTTTTTCTAGCTGTTGCAGCACCGGTACGAGAATTTCCGGTACATACATTCCGCCAAATTCACCGAAATAAGGATTTAAAAGGGTTTCTGACATAATATTTCCTTGTTATTTTTGAATTCTTGCGACATTAAGTGGTGCAAAGGTTTGTGCAGTAGGCATCACTTCAATGCGATTAATATTGACATGTTCAGGTTGTTGATTGAGCCATAACACAATATTAGCAATATCTTGTGGACTGACATATTCCACATTTTCATAGAGTTTTTCTGCTCGGGCATCGTCACCTTTAAAGCGAACATTCGAAAATTCAGTTCCACCACAAAGACCAGGCTCAACATTGGTCACGCGAATTTGTGTGCCTGCAAGATCAGCACGAAGATTTAAACTAAATTGTTTAATAAAAGCTTTAGTGCCACCGTATACATTGCCACCTGGATAAGGATAAGTACCAGCAATTGAGCCTAAATTAATAATATGACCTGAATTTCGTTCTACCATTTGTGGTAACACAAGACGAGTGATGGTGACGAGACCTTTAATATTGGTATCAATCATTTGCATCCAATCGTCTAAACTCGCTTTATCTGCACTTTCTAAGCCTAATCCTAAACCTGCATTATTCACCAATAAATCAATGGATTGCCAAGTAGAGGGAAGGGAATGGAAAGTATCTTCTGTTGCTTGGCGATCTGAAATATCAAAGGCAAGAAAGTGGAAGTTTTCACCTAATTCTTGTTGTAATTGTTCTAAACGAGCTACGCGGCGCCCTGTGCCAATCACACGATAACCATTTTCAATAAGTGTGCGACAAATTGCCGCACCAAATCCGGCAGTTGCGCCGGTTACTAACGCTGTTCTTTGCATAATGCTTCCCCTTAGTAATCAGATTAATTTGACAAAATCGTCTTAAAAACTGACCGCACTTTTTCGCTGTCTTTTACGCCAGCGGCAGTTTCTATACCAGAATTGAGATCAACACCTAAGCAACCTTGCTTAATGGCTTGTTCAATATTGTCGGGTGAAATTCCTCCAGCCAAAATAATTTTGTGTTTCAAGTTTTCAGGAATGAGTGACCAATTAAAGGTTTTTCCTGTGCCACCTTGTTGATTAGCAGATTGGCTATCGAAAATATAGCGAGTGATATTTAAATCATCCGTAAAATCAACCGCACTTTGTGCTTCAGTATTCACCGAAATGGCTTTCCAAATCTGTATTTCTTCAGGTAGTTGGTGACGGAGCGCGGTAATAAATTCAGCGGTTTCTGAACCGTGTAGCTGAACGGCATAAAGCTGCAATTGTTTAGCGATTTTTACAATAAAATCAATTTCTTGATTCTGGAATACGCCCACAAAACGAAGTGGTGATGCTGTCACTAATTCTTGGGCTTGGCGTAGGCTCACACAGCGTTTTGAATGTTCGACGAAAATTAAGCCGCCGTATAATGCTCCGTTTGCGTAAACCTCTTTGACATCTTGCGTGCGAGTTAAACCGCATACTTTATTTTCTCCAAAAATCACTTCACGCACAGCATTATTTAAATCTGCGCTGCCCATTAGGCTGCTGCCGATTAAAAAGCCATGTGCCACCTTTTGCAAGTCACGAATTTGACTGTGATTATAAATCCCTGATTCGCTGATAATACGTGCATCAGCAGGGATACGATCGGCATATTTTTGTGTGAGTTCTACCACGCGGTTTAAATCAACGGTGAGATCGTGAAGATTACGATTGTTGACGCCGATAATTTTTGCTCCTAAAGCAAGGGCACGCTCAAACTCTTCTTCGTTGCTGGTTTCCGTCAATACGCCCATGCCAAGAGAATGCGCCAGATCAGCCAGTATGCGATAGGTTTCGTCATTTACTACCGAAAGCATCAATAAAATAGCATCAGCTTGATAGTGGCGCGCGAGATAAACCTGATATTCGCTGATCATAAAATCTTTGCACAATACAGGTTGTGAGACAACGTCACGTACTTGCGGCAAATAGTCAAATTTACCTTGGAAGTATTTCTCATCCGTTAGCACCGAAACAGCTGATGCATAATGTTTATACACATTGGCGATTTCGTCTAAATTAAATTCATCACGAATTAATCCTTTAGAAGGGGACGCTTTCTTACATTCCAAAATATAAGCGGGCTTTTGATGGGTGCCTTTAGCCAACGCATCATAAAAAGAGCGGTCAGATTTTTGAATGTTTTCTTTAAATTGTGAAAGCGGAAATTCAGCTTCCTTTGCCTTAACCCATTGTGCTTTGTCTAAGACGATTTTTTGCAGTACCGTAGCAGAGTCAATTGGTTTGGTGAAATCTTGCGTGATCATAATCTTTCTTCTTATTGTGGCTTATCAAATCAGCCTTTATCTTAATATCTTGTTAAATGTTGTAATGTCTCAAACGCTTTACCTGATGTAAGATGAGCCAACACATGTTGAACATTTTGTTTTAAGTCATCATGACCAAATAATTTCAACAATAATGCCACATTCGCCGCTACTGCATTAGCGTGTTCAGCTTTACCTTTACCTTGTAAAAGTGCGGTCAGATATTGAGCATTTTCTTGCGGTTCGCCACCACGTAAACTTTCTAAAGATTGTGTTTTTAAACCAAAGTCTTCTGGGGTTAAAGTGAAGTAGTCAATTTTGCCGTTTTTAATTTCAGCGACTTGGGTTTCGCCGTGTACAGCGACTTCATCTAGACCCGCCCCATGAACTACAAAAGTATGTTGATGACCTAGTGCAATAGCGGTTTCAGCATAGGTTTTCACTAATTCAGGGGCATATACGCCAAGCAAATGATAAGTTGGGCGAGCAGGGTTAATTAATGGACCCAAAATATTAAACAGCGTACGCGTTTTTAATGCTGCACGAACAGGGGCGACATGTTTAAACCCACTGTGATATTGTTGAGCAAATAAGAAACATACCCCAATGTCGTCAAGTGCTTGACGAGCTTGTTCTGGTGTGACGTTGACATTCACACCGAGTGCGGTTAATACATCACTGGCACCGGATTTGCTTGATACGCTGCGGTTACCGTGTTTAGCCACTTTAGCACCCATAGAGGCTGCAACAATGGCGCTAGCGGTAGAGATATTAATGGTGTTTTGACCATCCCCCCCCGTTCCCACAATATCTGCAAAAGGGTAGTCAGGGCGAGGGAATGCTTTGGCATTTTGCAAGGATGCCGATACCGCACCACTTAATTCATCGATAGTTGCACCACGTACTTTTAACGCAATCAGCATGGCAGCGATTTGTTCGTTATTCAGTTCGCCTTGCATAATAGCATTAAAAATGACCGCACTTTCTTCTTTGTTAAGTGTTTTTCCGTTGTAAAGTTGTTCTAATAATTGAGCCGTTTGCATAATCTCGTCCCTTATACGTAAATATCGTAATCTAAATCGCGTGCTTCATCACCAGTCATGCCACGGAAGCCCCAGCAGTGCGCAGGTTGTTCTTTAATCGTAATTTCAACGTTGTGAGATTTAATACCAATTTTGTATTCGAGTTCGCTGAAGAGCATTTTGATTAAACGTTTTTTTGTACCTTCCATACGACCTTGCATGAGATTAATCTCAATAACGGTGTAATCATCGTTACGATCGATAGGATAAAGGAAATCTTCTTTATCTAAACATAAAAAACGAATTGCATGTTTTCCGCGAGGAATGTCTAAACCAAGGTTTAAACAGTTATAAATTACTTCAGCAATATCTTGACGACGAGGTGCTAGCACTTCTTTTAATCCATATACGGTAATCATTTTTCTTCCTTAATCTCTGTTTAATAACCATTCCACAGATTGTTGTAATAATTTGGAACCTTGCACAGTAAGGATACTTTCTGGGTGGAATTGGAAAGCACAAATTGGCAAGGTTTTATGACGAATTGCCATCACGATACCATTGTAATCGGCATTGACAATAAATTCGTCAGGCAGATTTTTACCCATCAAAGAGTGATAACGAGCCACAGGCATTGGGTTGGCAATATCTTTAAACATGGCTTGGTTATCGTGTTGAATGCGCGATACTTTACCATGTAATACTTCGCCTGCATGTACAACCTCCCCACCAAAGGCTTGAATAAGCGCTTGATGGCCTAAGCAAATACCAATAATTGGCACATCATTTTTTAAACGTTCAATGAGGGGGAGTAAGATCCCAGCTTCTGCCGGGGTACCTGGTCCTGGAGAAAGCGCAAGAATTGTATCAGGTGTATTTAATGCCTTTTGCACCACTTGTTCTAAATTGGTGTCATTACGATAAATTTTTACGTTATGCCCAAGCACACGGAATTGATCCACTAAGTTATAAGTGAATGAATCAAAATTATCTAAAAAGAGAATATTAGCCATAATTTATCGTCCTTATTTTGCTTGGGTATTGATTTGTTTGATTGCTTTAAGCACTGCAGCCGCTTTATGGCGAGTTTCATCTGCTTCCATTTGAGGATCAGAATCTAATACTTCACCACAACCTGCTTGAATATGGGCAATGCCATTTTGTACAAAGGCAGAACGAATCACGATACAGGTATCAAAACGGCCGTCAGAGGTGAGATAACCGACCGCACCACCGTAGCTGTGGCGTTTTTGCTGTTCAAATTGATAAATTAACTGCATCGCTTTAATTTTAGGCGCACCAGTTAACGTCCCCATATTCATACAAGCTTGATAAGCGTGTAAGGCATCAAGTTCAGGACGAAGTTTACCCACTACGCGAGAAACCAAATGCATGATGTGCGAATAGCGATCTACTTGCATTAATTCAGCGACTTTACGTGTACCGCTTTGGCATACGCGAGCAATGTCATTACGCGCTAAATCTACCAACATTAAATGTTCGGCTTGCTCTTTATGATCAAGGCGTAATTCTAATTCCAAACGTGCATCTAATTCTGGATCAATATTACCATGTGCATCAAAACCACGCGGGCGAGAACCTGCAATTGGATAAATTTCTAATTGGCGATTGTCTGGCGCATATTTCAACGCACTTTCAGGTGATGCACCGAATAAAATGAAATCCTCATCATTCATGTAGAACATATAAGGGCTTGGATTGTTTAGTTTTAACTGTGCGTAGCTCGCAAGAGTATTTGGGCAAGCTAATGAAAAACGGCGAGATGGCACAATTTGGAACACATCACCAATATTAATATGATGTTTTAACGCTTTAACGATACCTGTAAATTCAGGATCTTCAAAGTTGGTGCTGACCTCATCTCTTGCCGCTTTAATGGAAAGTACGCCATCAATATTTTTTAATTTTTGTGCAATAGAAAGTGCTGTTTTCGCGACTTCCACTTGTTCTTCTTGACTAAAACAGAAGCTTTTTAAGGTTGCTTGTTGGCTTTGGTGATCGATGGTGATTAAGTTTTCGGCGAGATAGAAACTGTAATCCGGGCAGTGAATACCATCGTCTTTTAATTCAACACCTTGCATTGGAATAAAATTTGCCACCAAATCATAAGCAAATAAACCACCTAAAAATACAGGCGTGCTGCTATGTTGATAATGGTTAGAAATGACACGAAGTCCATCAAAAATGGTTGCAGCTTGTAATTTACTGTCTTCATCTAATTGATTGTCGAGCGGCGCAAATTGCACAGAAAATTCATTATCAAAATTGACCGCACTTACGGTACCGAGTTGGTTTAATACTGGATGAATTTCATTTAACACTTGTTTTCCGTTCGCATTTAGTGCTCTAAAAGTCACTTGATTGCCTAAACAAGTAATTTTAACGGCAGCATTAATTAGAATAAGGCTCTGTAAGCTATTTTTACTACCAATTTCAGCAGAGTCGAGGAGAAGAGAATTTGAGTTCTGTTGGCATAATGTATTAAAAATTGCGGTAGTATCGGCATGGTAGGGAACCGGTTGAGAGGTCACCGCAATAAAAGGGGTATTTTTCATAGTCAATCCTGTATTCTGAACTTTTGCACTATTAAACTAGTACATAATGCATAAGTCAAGAAAATAATCAAAAAATTGGCGTAATTTTACAATATTTTTTTAATTTTTAACCAACAAGATTAGAAATAGAGCTTTTCACAGAAAAAAAGCCATTTCGAGGCATATCTCAAAATGGCTTAATAGAAGAAGTAGATTCAGTGATTAGAGAGATGCAATAATCTCATCGATTTTATTTCTTGCTGAACGTTGTGCTTTTTCAATCGCTTCAGCACCTAATCCGATACCTTTTGCATAGGCAAACTGAACATCGGTAATACCAACAAAACCTAAAATCGCTTTTAAGTAATTTGTTACATTATTGTTTTCATCATACATGCCACCAAAGCTTGCTAACACAATCGCTTTTTTACCTTGAAGTAAACCTTCAGGGCCATTTGCGGTGTATTGGAAAGTTACACGAGGGCGAGCGATAAAATCAAAATAAGATTTAAGTTGTGTTGGGATGCCTAAGTTATACATTGGTGCCCCAATTACAATAATATCTGCTGCTTTTAATTCAGCCACTAACTCATCAGATAAGGCTAAAAGAGCATTTTCTTCTGCTGTTTTAGGTTCGCCACGTACTGCTGTTGCCGCCGTTGCATCAAAATGGGGAAGGGGTTGCGCCGCTAAATCACGTACAACAATGTTATGACCATTTAATTTTTCAATGGTGTAATCGGCTAATTTATTGCTTTGAGAGTTATCTGCAAGGATGCTTGATTTTAATACTAATACGTTCATAGAGTTTCCTTTAATTTGTGTCTATCAAAAGTGCGGTCATTTTATCGGAAATTTTGAATAGATAAAGTAACTATAAGGAAAATCATTGTTTACTCATTGGAAAGAATTCAGCGAGATATTAACAAGTGTTATTGAAAGTGCTAAAATTCTCCGCCGCACTTGGTTTGCTCGATAGTGGGAGTGAATGAGAGTGCGGTTTGTTTTTAATCATTATTTGCATGTTGCCTTTCGTATGGGCGACCACTGTATAAGGAAAAATTATGCCTATTATTACTTTACCGGACGGTTCTAAACGTGAATTTGATCGTCCAGTTTCTGTGTTAGAAGTGGCTCAAGATATCGGAGCCGGTCTTGCCAAAGCAACCATTGCGGGCCGTGTAAACGGCGTACGTCATGATGCCTGTGACATCATCAATGAAGATGCCAACCTTGAAATTATTACGGCGAAAGATGAAGACGGTTTAGAAATTATTCGTCACTCTTGCGCACACTTGCTTGGTCACGCAATCAAACAATTATTCCCTGATGTCAAAATGGCAATTGGTCCAACGATTGAAAATGGCTTCTATTATGACGTGGATCTAGACCGTTCTTTAACGCAAGAAGACATTGATGCTATCGAAAAACGTATGCTTGAATTGGCGAAAACCAATTATGACGTCATCAAAACTCCGGTAAGCTGGCAAGAAGCAAGAGATACTTTTGAAAAACGCGGTGAGCCATACAAAATGGCTATTTTAGATGAAAACATCGAACGTACCGCAACGCCTGCGCTTTATCATCACGAAGAATACATTGATATGTGCCGTGGACCACATGTGCCGAATATGCGTTTCTGCCACAACTTCAAATTGATGAAAGTTGCAGGTGCTTACTGGCGTGGTGATAGCAAAAATAAAATGTTACAACGTATCTATGGTACGGCTTGGGCTGATAAAAAACAATTAGCGGAATACTTAACTCGCTTAGAAGAAGCCGCAAAACGTGACCACCGTAAAATCGGTAAAGCGTTAGATTTATATCATATGCAAGAAGAAGCACCTGGTATGGTGTTCTGGCATAACGATGGTTGGACAATTTTCCGTGAATTGGAAACCTTCGTTCGTACTAAATTAAAAGAATACGATTATCAAGAAGTGAAAGGTCCGTTTATGATGGACCGTGTGTTATGGGAAAAAACAGGTCACTGGCAAAACTACGGCGATTTGATGTTTACTACACAATCAGAAAACCGTGAATATGCGATTAAACCAATGAACTGTCCAGGTCACGTTCAAATCTTTAACCAAGGTTTAAAATCTTACCGTGATTTACCGATCCGTATGGCGGAATTTGGTTCTTGTCACCGTAATGAACCATCGGGTTCTTTACACGGTTTAATGCGTGTACGTGGCTTCACTCAAGACGATGCACACATTTTCTGTACTGAAGATCAAATTGAAAGCGAAGTAACCAGCTGTATTAAAATGGTTTACGACATTTACAGCACTTTCGGTTTCCAAAATATTCAGGTGAAATTATCTACTCGTCCTGAAAAACGTATCGGTGCAGATGATATGTGGGATCGCGCAGAAGCAGGTCTTGCAGCAGCATTAGCGCATAACGGTCTTGAATATGAAATTCAAGAAGGTGAAGGGGCATTCTACGGCCCGAAAATTGAGTTTGCATTACGTGATTGCTTAGATCGTGAATGGCAATGCGGTACCATCCAATTAGACTTTGCTTTACCGGGCCGTTTAAACGCATCTTATGTCGCAGAAGATAATGATCGTCGTACACCGGTTATGATTCACCGTGCGATTTTAGGTTCAATTGAACGTTTCATCGGTATCATTACTGAAGAATATGCAGGTTTCTTTCCAGCATGGTTAGCGCCAGTTCAAGCTGTTGTGATGAATATTACAGACAGCCAAGCTGATTACGTGCAAAAAGTCGTGAAACAACTTTCTGATGCTGGATTACGCGTTAAAGCAGATTTACGTAATGAGAAAGTTGGCTTCAAGATCCGCGAACACACCTTACGTCGCGTGCCTTATATGCTAGTTTGCGGTGATAAAGAAATCGCAGAAGGCAAAGTGGCGGTACGTACCCGTAAAGGTGCAGATTTAGGCACTTTCACCATTGAAGAATTTGCTGAAATCTTAAAATCCCAAGTAAGAAAACGTGAGTTGAAATTGTTGGGTGAAGAGTAATTGACTCTTTAAAATCTTAATTAAAAATGACCGCACTTTGAGGTGCGGTTTTTTTATATTCACGGTATAAAAATAAACTCAAGTCTCTCTTTCTTCTATATAATAGCCTTATCACAAGGAGGCGAATATGACAGCTCAAATTCAGCAATTAACACCAGAATTAATGTTAGAACGTATCAATGAAATTCCTGTTTTAACCTTAAATCATCCAGTGGGTTCAGCTCGAATTGCACTACAAGGGGCACAGCTATTAAATTGGCAGCCTAAAGGGACAGAGCAGGATGTCTTTTGGTTAAGCGAGATTGAACCTTTCACACAAGGTGTGGCAATTCGAGGTGGTGTACCGCTTTGTTACCCTTGGTTTGGAGGCGTTAAACAACCTTCACACGGTACAGCGCGTTTACGTTTGTGGCAATTAAGTGATTATGATCTGCAAGCGAATAAAGTGCGGTTAGAATTTTTGCTCTTTTCTGAATATAGTGTGATTGAAGCCAAAATGAAAATGGAATTTACCGATAAATGTACAATGACTTTGACGCATTTAGGCCAAGAACCTGCTCAAGCGGCATTGCACAGTTATTTTAATATTGGTGATATTTCACAAATTGAAGTCCAAAATTTACCAAACCGTTGTTATGACTCATTACAAGGTAAACATACTGATGTTCCTTCAACACGCAGAATAGAACAAGGTGTGGATTGTATTTATACGTTAGAGAAAGATAAAACATTGTTGGTGGATAAAGCGTTTAATCGACATATTCAAATTACACACCATCATGCAGATTCAATTGTGCTATGGAATCCTTGGGAGAAAACACCAAGTGCGATGCAACCAGAAGGGTATAGAACAATGGTATGTATTGAAACCGCAAGATTAGAGAAATTACTTCAATTTGGTGAAAGTATTTCGGCTGAAATAACTGCTTTACCCGCTGATATTTAAAGGAATAGAAATCCTTGTTGCATAAACGTGGCAAATACTATAAAATTTTGCCCGTTTTTTGTTTGTTTTTATAGCAAATGATTTAATAAATCTTCTGTTTGAATACAGTCGATTTTTTCTTAAATAGATAGAAGGAATAACATTATCAAAACCGTAAAAAAAGCTCCGGCAGCTAACCGCCCGAATCGCATTAACGATGAAATTCGAGTAAAAGAAGTTCGTTTGATTGACCAAGATGGTGAACAAGCGGGGATTGTATCAATTCAACAAGCCTTAGACATGGCAGAACAAGCAGCGCTTGATTTAGTTGAGATCAGTCCGAATGCCGAACCACCGGTTTGTCGTATTATGAACTACGGCAAGTTCCTCTATGAAAAGAGCAAAACCGCAAAAGAACAGAAGAAAAAACAAAAAGTTGTACAAGTGAAGGAAATTAAATTCCGTCCAGGTACTGACGAAGGTGACTACCAAGTTAAATTACGTAGCTTAATCCGTTTCTTAGAAGATGGCGATAAAGCAAAAATTACCGTACGTTTCCGTGGTCGTGAAATGGCTCACCAAGATATCGGTTTAGATGTATTAGAACGCGTTAAAAACGATTTGGCTGATATTTCTGTGGTGGAATCAGCACCAGGTAAATTAGAAGGTCGCCAAGCGGTAATGGTGTTAGCACCTAAGAAAAAATAATTTTTTATTTAGATCTAATCTAGATAATCGAATTTTCACTTCGGTGAGAATACAACTGCATATTGGGCAAACTACGCAGCCTAATTGCTTTTGGAGAAGGGCAATTCAATTTGCCATATTGGAATAATTAGTGCCTACAAGTAATCTTCGGATTCGCCTAATTATGTGTTTAACTTAAAATGCGGAGTTATTTTAACAATGCCTAAAATTAAAACAGTACGTGGTGCTGCTAAGCGTTTCAAAAAAACAGCTTCTGGCGGTTTCAAACGTAAACAATCTCACTTACGTCATATTTTGACTAAAAAGACAACTAAACGTAAACGTCATTTACGTCATAAATCAATGGTTGCGAAAGCAGACCAAGTTTTAGTAGTAGCTTGCTTACCATACGCATAAGCCGTTATTTAAGCAAAACGTACGATTAGTTAAATTAGTTAAAATATTACATAGGAGATTAAATAATGGCTCGTGTAAAACGTGGTGTTATTGCAAGAGCACGCCATAAGAAAGTTCTTAAGGCTGCTAAAGGTTATTATGGTGCACGTTCACGCGTGTATCGCGTTGCTTTCCAAGCGGTGATCAAAGCTGGTCAATACGCATATCGTGACCGTCGTCAACGTAAACGTCAATTCCGTCAATTATGGATTGCACGTATCAACGCTGCGGCTCGTCAAAATGGTTTATCTTACAGCAAATTTATCAACGGCTTGAAAAAAGCGTCTGTTGAAATCGACCGTAAGATCCTTGCTGATATCGCTGTATTCGACAAAGTAGCGTTCGCTGCATTAGTTGAAAAAGCAAAATCTGCACTTTAATTTAAAGTTTAGATTCAAAAAATTAGGACGCTGAAAAGCGTCCTTTTTTATTATGTCTAAATACAGTCGAGGTATAAAAATCATATGCTATGTGTATGGAATCAAAAAGCTTAAGCAATGAGTAGAAATATTGGCTGTCATTATAATCTAACAATTAATGCCTTCACCTCTTTATTTACTCCTCAGCTTGATTAGTTGAGTAAATTACTATATTATTCGCGCCCAATTATACCTAATAAACATTATCTTTTTGGAATTTAATTTATGAAAATTTTAAATAAAGCGCTTCTTCTGGCTATGATGTTACCTTTAACTGGGTGTGGTACCTTAATGACTTTAGATCAACAAGAGGCTTATAGTGGTATTCAAGAAGATGTTTCTCGTCTTACCTTTTCTAAAACCGCTCCAGCAGGAGATGTTGGTGAGGCTTTTGGTACAATTCTTTTGTATCCATTTATCATTATTGATGTTCCATTAAGTTTCGTTGGCGATACCCTAATGTTGCCGGTTAAAGGTATTCAAAAGTTATCACAAGATTAATTTCAAATAAAGAGCGGTTAGATTTCACAATGTTTTTATAAAATAGAGTGGAATTTAACCGCTTGTTATTTTTGAATGGGAACAGAATAATCCTCTAAAAAAGGAGTCAAAATGACAAATATCGTCGCATTAATTGCAGCAACCGTATTAAATCTACAAACTCATTTTATACCTGTGAAATCAAATGAGGCTCTAACAGACTTGGTGATGATTGAACAGATACCTATGACCCAAGCCCAGCTCGCTGAAAAAGCGAAAACCTTTTATGAAGAAGGTTATGATTATTTCTACGGTATTTCATATCCCGTAAATCGTACTCTAGCGGTGAAGTATTTTCAGGAAGCTGAAAAGTTAAAGAATGCGGATGCTTTATTTTTCCTATCTATTCATCAACAAAATAATGGCAATTTGAAGGAAGCCGCCCAAGCTGCGAAAAGATCGCTTGAGTTGGGGAATGAAGCTGCCAAAATTATATTAGGTAAAATTCAAAAAGATGAAAAATTGAGGAAAGAAGGTAATACACTTGAATTAGGAAATGAAGTCACCAAAATTACAGTAGGTGAAACTCAAGAAGATGAAACATTGATGAAAGAGGGTTTCAATGCACTTAAAAAGAAAGTGGATTCTGGCGATATGCATTATTCGGATTCTTTAGGCTATGCTTATGAATTTGGAATCGGCACTTCTTTTAGTATTAAAGAAGCGATGAAATACTATGAAATGGCAGCAAAACAGAACAATACGATGGGGATGACGAATCTCGCTAATCTTTATCTTCGAGAAAATAAGTTTAAAAAAGCGAAGCCTTTATTAGTTAAAGCCGCAGAAAAAGAATATGGCTATGCACAGTATTTACTCGCGATGAATTTTTTTGATCTTTATTCTGACAACAATAAAGAAGCATTATTTTGGTTAGAAAGGGCAGCGAGCAATGATGAGCCACATGCACTTTATCAATTAGGTTTGTATTATGTAGAAAAAGCTGATTTAGCTAAATCCATTCAATACTATCAACGCGCCGCAGAGCTTAATTATGGAGATGCGCTTCTTGAGTTATATTATATCTATGGCGAAGGTATTGGTGTTGAGCAAGATGATGATAAAGCGCTATTTTTCCTTAAGAAGGTTGCAGAATTAGGGAACCAAGAGGCGATTGAGGAGTTAGCCGCTATGGCATTGAGTGGGCAAGGCAATATGGATGCTAAAGAAGCAGAGTATTGGATTAAAAAAGCTGGCTATACAGAAGAGATGCTTAAAGAATTAGATAAGCTACAAGAAAAAAGTTTAGAGATGTTTGAAAAAATGCAGAAAGAGAATCAGTAAAAGCTATAGATATACATATTAAAAAACAAAATAAAAACCTGCTTTTCAGCAGGTTTTTATTTTATATGAATGCCAAATTAAGCATGGCAAGTTTGGCAAGCGGCTTGGAACATCCAAACAAGTTTTTCTTGCTCTTTGATGTAGTCGCTCATTTGAGAAGCGGTACCTTCATCATCAGACTCACCCGCTAATTCAAGGATTTCACGTTGTTGTTCAAGTAATACTTTTAATCCTTCTAATGTTCCTTTTAAGCAAGATTGCGCATCACTTACCCCTAACTCTTCTTTAATACGTGAGTGTTGGAAGTATTGTGAATAACCGTTATGCGGTGTGTAACCTAAAGTTAAGATACGTTCTGCCACTTCATCTACTTTTACTACTAAATCAGTGTAGATTTCTTCAAATTTTGCGTGTAATTCAAAGAAGTTTACCCCTTTAATGTTCCAGTGGTAACCGCGCACGTTGGTGTAGAATACTTGATAGGTTGCTAATAATTCATTTAATTTTACTGCTAATTTTTCAGATGCTTTTTTATCTAAACCGATTGATGTTTTTGACATAGTATTTTCCTCTTTATTGTTGATTAAAATGTTGTTCCCTTGCTTGGGAAGTGCGGTCATTATAAGCATCGTTTTTTCTGATAGCTATTTCATATTATCTAGTGATTCAATAGTTAAAATCTATTCATAATAAATTATACATAGTTAAAAACTTTTATCTTGAATTAAGAAAAAAACTCTGTGAAGTAGATCACACATTCAATATTTCCCCTTTGACAGAATGAAGCGAAGATGATTATGATTGATGCAAATCATTTTATTCTAAGATTTGATTGCTTTACTTCATTTTCGAATGAAATGTTTGGCTAGGTTTAAAACCAAAAATATGATTTTATTACTCATCAGGAGTTTAGTATGACAAAGCATTTTTCCTTTGAAACTAATGAATCTCGTCGTCATTTTATGAAACTTATGGCTGGCGTGGGGGCAGGTCTTGCATTTAGTGGTACGTTAGGCACATTTGCACCAAAAGCCTTTGCTGCAGACATTAAAGGTAAAACTATTGAAGCAGGGATTGCTTATCCGCTTTCTACCGGTTTTGACCCAATGACATCAAGTGGTGCTTCACCTTATGCAGCAAACTTGCACATTTTTGAAGGTTTGGTGGATTTGCATCCTGCAACTCGTGAACCTTATCTTGCTTTAGCAGGAAAAGAGCCAGAACAAGTTGATGAAACAACATGGCGCATTACTTTACGTGAAGGCGCAACCTTCCATGATGGTGCACCGGTCACCACTGAAGACGTTGTGTATTCTTTCAATCGTATTATGGATCCAGCCAATAAATCATTATTTGTGATGTTTATTGATTTCATTGAAAGTGTGAAAGCTGTGGATGATAAAGTGGTGGAATTTAAATTGAAATATCCATTTGCTTTATTTGCTAACCGTTTAACTTGCGTGAAAATTGTACCGAAACATGTAATCGACAAAGTCGGTCAATCTGCATTTGATGCGCACCCAGTTGGTTCTGGTCCATTCAAATTTGTTTCAGCGGTGAAAGATGACAAAATCGTCTTTGAAGCGTATGAACCTTACAATGGTAAATATCCAGCGCAAGTTGAAAAAATGTCTTGGTTATTACTTTCTGATGCCGCAGCTCGTGTAACTGCACAAGAGTCTAAACGTACTCAAGCAATGGAAAGCGTGCCTTATTTAGACATTAGTCGCTTGAAAAACAAAAAACAACAAGTGCAATCCGTTCAATCTTTCGGCTTGCTATTCTTAATGTTTAACTGTGAGAAAGCTCCGTTTAACAATCCAAAAGTACGTCAAGCGTTACACTATGGTTTAAACACTGACAAACTTGTTGATATTGTATTTGATGGTAATGCAGAAGCTGCAACATCATACTTACAAACTACTCACCCAGATTATATTAAGGCATCAACTCAATACCCTTATGATCCAGAAAAAGCAGCGGCATTATTAAAAGAAGCCGGTGTAACTGAGCTTAAATTTGAATTGCTCGCAACCGACCATGACTGGGTGAAAGAATCTGCACCGTTAATTCTAGAGTCTTGGAACAAGATTCCAGGTGTGAAAGTCACTTTACAACACTTACAATCAGGTGCGTTATACAGCAACAACGTGGATCCTGGTGTATATGAAGTGGCAATCGCTCCAGGTGATCCATCAGTGTTCGGTAATGACTTAGACTTGCTTTTAAGCTGGTGGTATCGTGGTGATGTATGGCCGAAACGTCGTTTCCGCTGGAGCAACACCCCTGAATTTGCGAAAGTGACTGAATTACTCAATGCAGCAGTGAGAGCAAAAGATCACGCTGAAGCGAAAAAATCATGGGAAGAAGCGATTAACATTATTGCGGCTGAAGTACCACTTTATCCGATTGTTCATCGTAAACTTCCTTCTGCATGGGATGATAGCAGCCTTGAAGGCTATCAACCATTGGCGACAACCGGTTTATCTTTCCTCGGTGTGGGCCGTAAATAAAAGCACTTTTTAATTTAATGTTTTGGCTGTTGAGAAATCAACAGCCTTTTTTCTTTCTTTTTAACACCAAAGTGCGGTTATTTTTCTCTCTATTTTTCAATCATTTTTTCTCTCAATTTCATTTCCAAAAAATCTTTGTGAAGCCGATCACAGATTTGAACTTTGCCTTAGGCACTTGGATTGACAGGGTATAGTGCGGACATTATGATTTGTATAAATCATTTTGTTTTTTGATTTGATTATTTCACTTCATTTTTAATTTAATGAATTTCTCAAAATAGAATAGGAGAGGTCAGATGGAAATGATACTTCGATTATTGTTACGCCGATTGATGGCTTTGCCCGTCATGATACTGGGTGTAACCGCACTCGTCTTTGTAGTGCTTCAATTCACACCAGGTGATCCCGCTACGGTAGCATTGGGCGAAAGCGCTAGTGAAGCGGCAAAACAACTTTACCGCGAATCACATGGCTTAAATGATCCACTCTTTGTTCAATATTTTCGTTTCTTAGGTAATTTACTTGTATTGGATTTTGGTGTGACTATGCCACCAGAATTACCGATCAGTAGTATGTTAGCGAAATCTTTCCCTATCACTTTACAACTTACCTTAATTGGTGTGGTGTTTGCGGCAGTAGTTTCTTTTTCATTAGGTGTACTAGCCGCGCTTTATCGTGATAGCTGGGTAGACCAAGTGATTCGTTTAATCTCTGTTGCAGCGGTTGCGACACCATCATTCTGGTTAGGTATCTTACTTATTCAATGGTTCTCTTTGGAATTAGATTGGTTACCTTCTGGTGGTTTTGTGCCATTCAGCGAAAGCCCGATGGGGTATATCAATTCCATGATTTTGCCATCTCTTGCGCTTGCCGTGCCAGTATGTGCGTCATTAATTCGTGTGGTGCGTACAACCATGGTAGAAGAAATGGATAAAGATTATGTGAGAACGGCGATTGGTAATGGGGTGCCTTATGCAACTGTTATTCGTCACAACGTATTACGCAATGCATTAATCACGCCTGTAACAGTATTAGGTTTACGTGTAGGTTACTTACTTGGTGGTGCAGTGGTTATCGAACAAATCTTTGACTTACCGGGCATGGGTAAATTGATTTTTAACGGTATCGTCAACCACGACTTACACTTAGTACAAGGGGTGGTTCTGACAATCGCTTTTACTTTCGTTTTAGTGAATATTATCGTTGATATTCTCTATGTGTTGATTAACCCTAAAATTCGGAGTCTATAATGTTTCGTCAAGGTTTAGCAGATCGATTAGCTGCAAGCGGTGCGAGATTCCGAGCACTTTCCACCGCATCAAAAATTTCATTATTATTCTTAGTTTTAGTTGCTTTAGTGGCGGTATTTGCCCCTTGGGTAGCAACACATGATCCATTAGAAGTGATCGCACGTATGCGTGCTCCAAGTGCGGAATATTGGTTTGGGACTGATCGACTTGGTCGTGATATTTTCTCTCGTATTGTTTATGGTGCCCAAACGTCCTTATTTATCGGTTTAGGTGCGGTAGCTTGCGCCATTATTTTCGGTAGTATTTTAGGTGCAACTGCAGCCACATCCGAGAAATGGGGCAATGAAATTATCATGCGCTTAATGGATATTTTAATGGCCTTCCCTGGTATCGCATTAGCGGCAGTGTTATTAGCAACCTTTGGTAACTCTGTGCCGGTCATTATCATCACCATTGCTGTGGTTTATACTCCGCAACTTGCTCGTGTAGTTCGTGCGAATGTGGTATCACAATGGGATGAAGATTATGTGCGTGCTGAGCGTGTTATTGGTGGTAGCCGTACTTATATTCTTCTCAAACACGTTGTACGTAATACCGCTGCACCGGTTTTAGTATTCGCAACTGTAATGGTGGCAGATGCCATTGTATTCGAAGCCTCGCTTTCTTTTTTAGGCGCAGGTGTACAACCACCGCATCCTTCATGGGGTAACATCCTTTCTGAAGGTCGTAACATCGTATTAAACGGTGCATGGTGGGCGACAACCTTTGCGGGTGTCATGATTCTTTTAACCGTATTAGCCTTAAATATCTTAGCGGAAGGTCTTACTGATGCCTTGGTTAACCCGCGCTTGAAAGGCGGTAAAAAACCAGAAGGTAAATCAGATGAACGTCTTTCTACCGACGTACAAGAAGCGCTTTCTGAAGGTCTTGCATTAAAACGTTACTTACTCAAATTACATGAAAAAGAAATCACACGTACGAATCGTATGCAATTAGATCCAAATGCAAAACCGATTTTACAAGTGAAAAACTTATCTATTCGCTTCCCGAATCGTTATGGTGAAATTCCATTAGTAGATAATATCAGCTTCACCGTAAATGAAGGCGAAACCATGGGATTAGTAGGCGAGTCTGGTTGTGGTAAATCCATTACAGCATTCTCTATCATGGGCTTGTTACCAAAAACAGCTAAAATTACTGGGGAAGTGCTTTTCACAGACCGTAGCGGAAAACAACACAGTTTACTTAACGCTAACAATCTAAGTGAATTGCGTGGCTCTGAAATTGCAATGATTTACCAAGACTCTTTAAGTGCGTTAAACCCATCAATGCGTATCAAAGATCAAATGGCACAGCTCATTAAACGTGGCAGCCACCATACTGCAGAAAAATTGTTGGAATGGGTACACCTTGATCCTGAAAAAGTGTTAAACCGTTATCCACATGAGCTTTCTGGTGGTCAACGTCAACGTGTAGTGATTGCAATGGCATTAACTCGTGAACCGAAATTATTAATTGCCGATGAACCAACAACCGCATTAGACGTAACTGTTCAAGCTGAAGTGGTGAAATTATTGAATGAATTACGTGAAAAACTGGGGTTTGCTATGGTGTTTGTCAGCCACGATTTAGCATTGGTTGCGCAATTAGCTCACCACATTACCGTAATGTATGCAGGTCAAGTGGTGGAAATGGCGCCGACTTCCTTACTGCTTGCTAATCCAACTCACGAATATACCCGTGGCTTATTGGGTTCTGTACTTTCAACTGAAGTCCGTGCGAAACGTTTATATCAAATTCCGGGCAGCGTACCGTCACCTTACGATTTTGCTGTGGGTGACCGTTTCGCAAGTCGTTCATTACGACCAGATGCAAATCCGGATCAAAAATTGATATTAACCGCCGTGGAAGGCGAGCCGTCTCACTTATGGGCTTCTCATTTAGCTGAGCCTGTAACGGAAGCGAAAGGAGCATAATATGAGCAGTAGTATTAAAGTCATTAAAGAACAAAACATCATTGATTTAGAAAATATCGTGGTGCAATTTCCTTCTCGCGACGGTTCATTGTTTGGACGTAAAAAATTCACTGCGGTGAACAATGTGAGTCTTGGCATCAAAGCAGGGGAAACCATTGGTTTAGTTGGGGAGTCTGGCTGTGGAAAATCTACCTTAGCCAACGTGATTATTGGACTTCTTAAACCGACATCAGGTTTAGTGAAATTCAATGGTTTACAAATGCAATATGGCAGCTCAGAAGCGAGAAAACAATTCGGTCGCCAAGTGTCAGTCATTTTCCAAGACCCTGCAACCGCACTGAATCCTCGTATGAAAGTGTTGGATATTTTGCGTGATCCAATGGATATTCATAATGTGTTACAACCCCATGAACGGGAAAAACGTGTATATGACTTGCTTTCTCGCGTCGGTTTACCACGTTCTGCAGCACAAGTTGAGCCAACTCGTTTATCGGGCGGACAAAAACAACGTGTGGCAATCGCACGTGCTCTAGCACTGAATCCAAAACTTATCGTTGCGGATGAACCGACTTCTGCATTAGACGTATCCGTTCGTGCTCAGGTATTAAACTTATTGGCAGATTTGAAAAAAGAACTCAATCTTGCCATGGTGTTTATCTCTCACGATATCCAAACCGTACGCCAAGTATCTGACCGTATTGTCGTGATGTACGGTGGACAAATCTTGGAAACGGGTAGCACTGAAGATATTTTCAACCACCCAACCGTGGATTACACCCGAAAATTACTTGGTGTTGCCCCGTCCTTGTTGTAAACAGATAAAATAAAACATCTTAATTTATAACCGCACTTTTAAAGTGCGGTTATTTGTTGATGATTTTTAATAAATTTGTTGATACAATTAGTCAACATTGTTTCTTAAATTATGGAATATTAATTATGAAAAAATTAGCTTTTTTACTATTAGCATCTTTAAGTGCGCCAGTTTTTGCTGATCCAACTGTTTTTAAAATGGAATTAGGAAAAACAACAGAGTCTGAAGTAAAAGAGATGTACTCTACAACTTTAAATGGAGTTAATATTTATACCGATGGTAATCAATACTATATTGATACTAAAGAAATTGATTTTGATGGTTTAAAATCAGCAGAGGTTATTTTTGATAAGCAAGGTGTGCTAGTTGCTGTGCTTTCAACTTTAGTAGAATCAGATCCTATGAATCATGGAAGATTTTCCCATATTTACGGTATTTTAAATAATAAATATAAACTGGTAAAAAAAGAAACTCCATTTGTAGGTGATCAGATTGCAACCTTTAAAGATGGTGATACCGAAATTACATTGAGTGCACCGCATATGGGGCATTTTAAAGTTCATCTAAATTATATTCGTAATGAACTTATGGAAAACTACAAAAAGCGTAGTTCAGAAAATAAAAAAGCTAAAGATAAAAACGATGCTGCAGCACTATAATAATCGAGAAGTATCTTCTACAGAATTATTAATTGATAACCGCACTTTTAAAGTGCGGTTATTTTTTTGCTTATTTTAGGTATTAAAGCGTTAGTGAAAGGTTAGAAACATACTCCAAAAGTCTTTTAGAGTTTAGGTTTTTTATCAAATAGCATAGAATAGGCATATAAAAATAAGGAGATTTAACATGCAACAAAAAATTCAACAAGCATTAGCCGATTCACCACTTTCAAATGTAATTCTTTCTGCATTAGAAGAACAAGAATGGAAAGGTTTTTTACCGGCTGAAAAAGTGCGGTCAATTTGTGATGAATTTAAGCTTACGCCTGTTCAATTAGGTTTGGCGCTTTTGCCCGTAGCGGCTTGCTATAGCCACACACCCATTTCAGAATTTCATGTTGGAGCGATTGCGATTGGTGAAAGTGGTGATTTTTACTTTGGTGCGAATCAAGAATTTAAGGGTAGTAGCATGGCTCAAACCATCCATGCTGAACAAAGTGCGATTAGCCATGCATGGTTACGTAATGAATCTCGCATCACGGATATCGTGGTGAATTACACGCCTTGCGGTCACTGCCGTCAATTTATGAATGAGCTTTATCAAGCGGAAGATTTGAAAATCCATTTGCCACATAGCCAAAATAATCCACTTCCTCAATATTTACCCGATAGCTTTGGCCCGAAAGATTTAGGTGTTGATTTGCTTCTATTAAACAAAGAAGAACAAGGTTTCACTTTGACGACGGAAGATGAAGTGGCAAATAAAGCCATTTTAGGGGCAAACCGAGCACATTCACCTTATTCTAACAGCCCTCATGGTGTAGGCATTTTATTTAAAAATGGGGAAATGATTTGTGGTCGATATGCAGAAAATGCGGCATTCAACCCAAGCCTACCTGCTATGCAAACAGCGATTAATTTTGCTTACTTAAATCAACTGGATGTATCAAAAATTGAGCGAGTGGTATTTGCAGAGAAACCGTTGCGTTTAAGTCACCGCAAAATGGCAGAGCAGTTATTGAAGAGCCTTTGCAAGGTTAAAATAGAATATATTAGCCTGTAAAGTGCGGTCAAAAATGAATTAGTTTTTGGACTAAAAGAAAGGGCGAACAGAGATAATCTCTCATGTTCGCCCTTCTTTTTACTGATTTTATGCTAATTCAGCACGTAATTTTTTCGTAACATCAACCATCACTTTTAGTGCAGCAATCGTTTCTGGCCAACCGCGCGTTTTTAATCCACAGTCTGGGTTTACCCATAAACGTTCTTTCGGTACCACTTGTAATGCTTTGCGAAGAAGATGTTCAATTTCTTCTGCTGCAGGTACGCGTGGACTGTGAATATCATATACACCTGGGCCAATATCATTCGGGTATTTGAAATCACCAAATGCGCTGAGTAATTCCATGTCAGAACGCGAGGTCTCGATAGTAATGACATCGGCATCTAAGGCTGCAATAGCCGGTAGAATGTCGTTAAATTCGGAATAACACATGTGCGTATGAATTTGGGTATCATCTTGGCAACCCATTGAGCTTAAACGGAAGGCTTCGCCCGCCCATTTCAAATAAGCATCCCAATCAGCACGTTTTAACGGTAAACCTTCACGAATAGCCGGCTCATCAATTTGAATCACTTTGATACCTGCTTTTTCTAAATCTAACACTTCATCAGAAAGTGCCACCGCAATTTGTTTACAGACCGTTTCACGAGAAATATCGTTACGCACGAAAGACCATTGTAAGATCGTCACCGGACCTGTCAGCATGCCTTTCATCACTTTATTGGTAAGGCTTTGGGCATATTGCGACCAACGTACCGTCATTGGTTCAGGACGAGTGACATCACCGTAAATTACAGGCGGTTTCACGCAACGTGAACCGTAACTTTGTACCCAACCGAATTTGGTGAACGCAAAACCATCGAGTAATTCACCGAAATATTCCACCATGTCGTTACGTTCTGCTTCGCCATGTACCAATACATCTAAGTCTAATTTTTCTTGCTCACGTACAACGAATTCAATTTCTTTTTTCATTGCTGCTTCGTAATCAGCTAAGCTGAGTTCGCCTTTTTTGAAGGCTGCACGAGCATGACGAATGGCTGTCGTTTGTGGGAAAGAACCAATATTCGTCGTTGGTAGAAGTGGTAAATTTAACCACGCATTTTGTAATTTAATACGTTCCGCAAATGGCGATTTACGTTGGTCGGCATTTTCCGGTAAGTTTGCTAAACGTTCTGCCACACAAGTGCGGTGAATTTCACGCGAGTTTTTACGTGCATCCGCAGCTACTTGAGAAGCCTCTAATTCGGCTTGAACAGCTTCACGGCCTTGTTCTAGTGCGGTCTTAATAATGCGTAATTCTTGAATTTTTTGTAACGTGAAAGCCAACCATTGATAAAGCTCTGGCTTATTTGCTTGGAGTTGCGTTTCAACCTCTAAATCATAAGGTGTATGGAGGAGAGAGCAGCTTGGCGCAATCCATAAACGATCACCTAATTTCGCTTTTAATGGCTCAACCACATCTAACACTTGATTCAAGTTTGCACGCCAAATATTACGGCCATCAATGATACCCACAGATAAGATTTTGTCATAATCTGCAAAGGCTGCAAGTTGTTCTGGTGCGCGCACTAAATCGATGTGCAAACCTGCTACAGGTAAGGCTTTTAACAAATCAGCATGTTCTGCCACAGAACCAAAATAAGTCGCAAGCAATAATTTCGCTTTCACTTGTTCAGCAAAAGTGGCGTAAACCGCTTTATAAGCCGCAATCCATTCTACCGGTAAATCTAAGGTGAGAGCTGGTTCATCAATTTGAATGTATTCAACACCTTCTTCAGCTAACGTATTTAAGATTTCAACATAAACCGGCACGAGTTGTGCTAATAAATCAAAGCGATTAAATGCAGTGCCTTTTTCTTTACCTAACCAAAGGAAAGTGAGTGGCCCAACGATTGTTGGTTTCACTTGATATCCAAGCGCTTTAGCTTCACGAATTTGTGTCACATAATGTGTTGGATTTGCTTTAAATTGTGTTTCTTTATGGAATTCTGGTACAAGATAGTGGTAGTTGGTATCAAACCATTTTGTCATTTCAATCGCAAATTGGGTTTTATTACCACGCGCTAATTGGAAATATTGATCGAGTGTTAAATTTTGGTTATCGAAACCAAAGCGAGCAGGAATTGCACCTGTTGCTACTTGTAAATCTAAAATGTGATCGTAAAGTGTGAAATCAGCCACCGCGACAAAATCAGCATTTGCCTTGGCTTGGTGTTGCCAGTTAAGTTCACGTAATCTTTTTGCAATATCTAATAAATCCGCTTCCGCAATTTCGCCACGCCAGTAACGCTCTTGAGCAAATTTAAGTTCACGCTTTGCGCCTACGCGCGGAAATCCAGCTAAATGAAATGTTGTCATAATTAATCCTTCTATTGTTTTGTTTGGTTTAGACGTCTAAACGTCTGTTCATTTATAGAATGCAATAGAAAAGAAGATTACACAACTTCATAATTTTCAGCTTTTAAATGAATTAAATTAATAAATAAAAAGACCGCACTTTAAGATTTTTAAAAAGTGCGGTTTTTTTTATATGAGGTTTTATAGTGTTATAAGGCGGTAACGAAAGTAATCAAGCCAAGTACGACACCAGGCGCATTTGCTAATGAAATAGGCAGATCGCGTTTTTCTTTCAACAAGCCATAAGCTACCCATAAACTACAGTTGATTGTCGTAGCAAAAGGCTGTAACCAGCCACCTTTTTGACCTGATAAATTTAGACCAATTTGTTGCAAGTAAGAAACATACATACAAACTGAAGTAAATGTTGCGACATAGCCTAAAATGGTAATAAAACGTTGGTTTGTCATTTGCTCTCCTAAGTTTAACAAAATAATTCTAAATTAGATTATTAACTAAAAATTGATAATACATGTATATTTTATAATATATTTAATTAAAAGTCAATAAATAAAGAAATTGCATAAAGATTATTTCATTTTAGTTAAGGATAAAATGCATTTTGAGGAGAGTATGAAGAGAATTGGGAGAAAAAAGACAAAAAAATAACCGCACTTTAAAGCGCGGTTATAGAGAATTCTGAACAGTTCAGTTGAGATTATTCAACACCAACCATTACAGAAGTTGCTTTGATAATCGCATATGCTTCTTTACCAACTGCTAAACCTAATTCTTTTACTGCATCGATAGAGATGGTAGAAGAAATTACGTTACCGTTACCGATATCAATGTGTACGATTGCGTTCACAGAACCAGTTTCGATTGATTTTACAGTACCTTTAAGTTGGTTTCTTGCACTAATTTTCATTAAGCATTTCCTTATGTTTGAGTTAAAAAAGAGTAGGTATTATATAGGTAAATATATAAGTTGAAAATACTACTTAATAGGTGATAAACCTTTTAAGATTTGCTCGGCATTTTCTTTGCTTAACGCGTAAGTGTAATTAATCCATTTGACTAGAATTTAAGTAAAAAAATAACCGCACTTTATCGTGTGGTTACGTTATTTTATAAGCATTTAGCTGGTTTTGGCAGGCCTGCCAGTTTGGTTGCTTGCTTAGCTGGTCCGTCAGGGAAGAGTCGTTGCAAATAGCGGCTATTACCTTTATCCACACCTAATTTTTCTGACATGGCTTTTACCAGCATTCTAATCGCAGGGGAGGTGTTATATTCTTGGTAAAAATCACGCACAAAATAAATTACTTCCCAGTGAGCTTCGGTCAGTTCTACACCTTCTAGCTGAGCGATGTGTTTTGCTACATCCTCATTCCAATCAGCAATATTAAGTAAATAGCCAAAGGCGTCGGTTTCGATTTGTTTTCCTTGTATGGTAATCATATTAATTCACTTCTTTAAAGCTGATCATTTCGTTATCGGAGTAGTCAGACGTATCTTCATCATCAAATTTCATTGGTTCGATGCGTTCTTCATCAAATGCAGTATCTCCTTCAATGCCATCAAGTGATTGGCCATGTTTAATGCCTTTGAAATCGAAGAGTTTTGGGTCACATAAGTGTGACAACGTAATGTTTTGCATCGCGCTAAACATGGTTTCTAAGCGTCCTGGATATTGACGGTCCCAAGTATTCAACATTTCTTTCACCACTTGACGTTGTAAATTAGGTTGAGAACCACATAAATTACAAGGGATAATTGGGAATTCTTTGGCTACGGCATATTTTTCAATATCTTTTTCTTTACAATAAGCCAATGGACGAATCACGATTTGCTTGCCGTCATCTGAAATTAATTTCGGTGGCATAGATTTTAGTTTCCCACCGTAGAACATATTCAGAAACAGGGTAGCCATCATGTCATCGCGATGGTGTCCAAGTGCAATTTTTGTTGCGCCAAGTTCAGTTGCCGTACGGTATAAAATACCACGGCGTAGACGAGAGCAGAGAGAACACGTTGTTTTGCCTTCTGGAATTTTCTCTTTTACGATACCATAAGTATTTTCTTCAACGATTTTATAATCCACACCAATACTTTGCAGATATTCAGGTAAAACATGCTCGGGAAAACCTGGTTGCTTTTGGTCTAAATTAACTGCAACGATATCAAATTTAATCGGTGCGCTTTGTTGTAAATTTAATAAAATATCAAGCAGTGTATAGCTGTCTTTGCCACCAGAAAGACAAACCATCACTTTATCGCCATCTTCAATCATACCGAAATCAGCAATTGCATTACCTACATTACGGCGAAGACGTTTTTGTAGTTTATTGAAATTATAAGTCTGTTTTTTATCTTGGTTTTGTTCTGTCATATTTATTTACTTTAGCTAATAAAAAAGCCCTGAATCAACTTCAGAGCTTATAAATTCTGTGGTGCCTAGGGTCAGTTTCTTTCTGTATTGATTTTGAAAGAGATTTTTAACTTTTGGCGTAATTTTGGCGTAATTGCTCTAAAAAGGATTGGTAAAAATATCCTTGTTTTGAGTATTATACCATATAAGAGAAAAGTGCCAATGGTGGGAAATTTGAAAGGTTATTTGATGCGTTTAGCGTTAATCCTGCACCAACGGATAACCTCGCCAGCTATCCATCTAGGGTGTGATTTTTCCTTCAATCTCACACCTTTTGGAAAGCTAGGTTGCTTAACGATAAAGTTTGCAGTATGTTGATATTGGCAACCAACGAGAGCTGCCACATAATCAAGAGGAATTAAGTTTTGACTTTTCTCGGTAAAAGCCGATACAGCCATAACCTTAATAGCCTCTGACATTTCTTTCTCTGCTTTATCTGATAGTTGTATTTTATCCATAAAAGCTCCAATAATAGCTATTATTAATTGAGAGGTTCAATACTGAAATAACTAGCACTTAATACAACACCTTGATGTATGTATTTAGCGGTAGGGAATATTTGTTTAACAAACGCTCTAGCTTTTTTTTCATTAGCTTGACCATTAAAAGATATGGACAATATATCAGCACCGCTATGCTTGCTATACATAATTGATGCTTTGTCTTTGTCGCTTTTGAAACCAAGAGTTGGACCCCAATCAAGGTTAAATTCGAACCCGTGTTTTTCTAGCTTTTCAATGATTTCTTTCTTTTCCATGCTTATTTCCTTTTAAAATAAAAACCGCCCATAAAGAGCGGTTATAGATTATCTATTTTTAGTCTTTTGGTAATTCAGGTAATGGCATCCAGTGGGTTACTTCTTGGTTGTCTGTTCTAAAATCATAAGATGTATGCTCGCTATTTATCCACATCGTAAAAAATTTAGGCTGATCCTCTTCCACTAAATCAGAATACCAGCCTCGTTCAATAGTAAGAGCGCCGTAATCATGTTTGCAACACAACAATAAATTAGGATTGCTATCCTCAACTTCTATATTCGGCATTACATTAGGCAATCTATCACTACATTTAATCCATCCATTGTTTTCGCTCATTTATTCCTCCATTCGGATGGAAAACCCACCGTGACGAAATACAACATTATGATCATCCTCAGTAAGTTTTTTCATTAATTGATATGTTTTAGGACATCTGCCGGAACCTTTTTCTTCGTTGAGTAAACGCTCTAACTCATCCCAATGTTCCACCAGTTTTGCCCAAATTGGGGAAATCTCTTTCATCTTATAAAGATAATCTCGCATTTTCGGTACTCGTTCTAATAACTTCACGCAACGAGATAAATCGCTCGGATCAAGCGGATAACTTTTACATCTTGGTATCACATCAAAACCAATCACAAATGCCATACATTTACTACTCAGCCCAACATCGACATCATCAGCTAACCATTGAATAATTTTTTTCTGCATATTTACTCCAATAAAAAACCGCCCATAAAGGGCGGTTATTAATTATTCATCATTCGGCGGTGCTGGAAGTGGTTGCCAATGGGTGGCTATTCCAATATATTCACCGCCTTTGTTCGTAACAACAGCATATTTAAAAGTCAGTGCGAATACATCATGGTGATTAGGCTCTATTTCAATTCTTTTGACTATACCAACATCGACATCTCCTGATTCATCATTTAAAAAAATAATTTTTTGCCCTACTTTTGGCGCTTTGTTGCTACATTTAATCCAAGCGTTTTTTAATTTATCTAACTCGTTTTCCGCATTAGATAATGCATCATATAAAATAGCAATGCCATTCATTGCATCTTGATAGGCTAAAGATGGTGCAGTCATGTTTACCCCCTTGTTGTAGATGTTTCTGCAACATCAGGGCTAGACAAAAAATGATTTAGCTTACAAGTGCATTCTTTGCATAGGTCAATTTGTTTTTCGTCAATACCTCCGGCATTTCCACTCACACCTATTGCACCCCAATTCTTTTTGACATATAAATTTGTCATTAAATATTCAGTGTTATCATTACTTAATGGCATAATTTCATTGCCACATCTATCACAAAATAATTTGGTTATTTTTACTTTTCCCATATCACACCACCCAGCAAAACGCTTTCCACGCTACACCTAAAAATAATCCTATTCCAGCCCCAGCCATCGCAATGACAAAAGCGCTAGTCAATAAATAGATTAGCCATTCTGTAAATCCTTTCATGTTTACTCCTTTTTGTTATTTATATGCGCCAAAAGACTGCGAATGCCTCTGTTCTTATAACGAGTTGTGCGCTCAATCCATAATCCTGTTGATGGATAAAAATCTATTTTAGGATCAACGCATAGAATGACTAACTGCTTGCCAAAATTATGCGATTCAAACTGAATTCCTTTTTCTTTGAGTAGATTGGTGCTGTATTCTAAATTTTTTAGCCGTTTATTTGCTTTATCTTGACGGTACTTGCGCCAAGCCTCAGTCTCTTCATTTATCATACTTACTCCTAATATAAATCTTCTGAAAATAAAATATCAGTATTAGGCGAGCCAGATAACCGTATGACTTGCCCTTGCTCTTTGGCAATTTCCATCGCCTCTATGCGATTAACAAAACGTCCTTTATTAGTTAAGAATCCTTGTTCCCAATCTAAAAGAGCATACTTGTATTGTTTTTCCAGTTCCTTAATCTGCTTACGCATGAATGGATCATAGTGTCTTAATCCATATACTTCATGGATAATTTCACTGCCATCTTCATTTGTACCATCTCTTTCATCTACAAACACTTGGCAGACGGAGCATACAATACGCTCAGGAATATCAACGTATTCTCTTTTTTGGTTTAAAAGTTTAATAAATTCGTTGAATAATGCCTGTCTTTCTTCAGGCGTTTGCTGTTTAATTAAATTAATAATATCCATCACTTACTCCATCATACTTTTCATAAAATCAATCCATTTCTAAGCATCACTGGCTCGCCATTTAAAGCTTTCTCTAAGTTAAATTTTTTCATTTTCTTTCTCCTCAATTTTCATGAATAACATCCAATGCGTATTGTTCGCTTTTCCCGATTTATGCCCGATTATTGGCGTTTCACCAAAGAGCGAAATAATCTCGCTAACTGGTACTTGTGTTTCATTCCACTTAAAAATAAGAGTGCCATAATCATCTAACACCCTCATACATTCCTGAAAGCCTTTTAATAACTGATTTTGCCAATCTTTATCTAATCGTCCATATTTCTTTACTAGCCAGGAATTGTCACCGCCTTGTATTAAGTGTGGCGGGTCGAATATAACGCACTTGAAAGATTTATCAGGGTATGGCATATCAGTGAAGTCATGGATCACGTCAGGCGATACTTCTAAATGTCTAATTTTGTCACGATCCTTAAAACTTAGTTTTTGTTTTCTTATATCTGCAAAAAGCACATTCGGATTACTCTTATCAAAGTAAAACATTCTCCCGCCGCAGCAAGCATCTAAAATTGGTTTCATCTTATATCCTTTAAAACAAAAGGCGCTCACTTGGAACGCCTATTGGATTTGTTAAATATTGATTTACTGCTTAAGATTTACCACTGGTAAAATATCAACCAAAGGCTCACTTGTATTATCGAGGCTTTCAGCTAATTCCAATCGCCCACCAAGTGTTGCGTAACCAATAATGTCTTGCCAATGGTCTGTTTCGTGTGAATTACCGTTAAGGATTCTCACTAATTTTCCAGCAATCATTGTCAAAGCGTAATACTGCACTCCATCAATGTTTTTGCGATTTTTATTGATAAGCTCCATTAACGCATTAAACGTAACAGAGCCTTGAATGAAATCCCCGTGCGTATTTCTTCGCTCATTCAGAACATCTTCTGTTGTCATTTCTATACCTTGTTCTTATCTGTGTAATTAATTAACTCACGGATTTTCTCACGCACCAATTCAAGAGCCTTTTCTAAACTCCGCTCTTTTTCGTATAATTCCGCTAATTCGTGTTCTGTTTCTTTGTTCATAATTCACCTAAAAGAAAACCGCCTTATTTGGCGGCCTCAATCATTTTTAAAATACGTTCTGGAGTTTCTTTTACTACCACATTATGCTCGTCAGAAAACTTAACAATTGAGCAGTCATTGTGTGATGATGTTACAGTTCTAATTAAATCTACATTTACAATTAAATCACCATCACCAGCTCTAAAATTTGTCAATTTTATAAATTTGCTCATAACTCACTCCTAGAATGGAATTCCATCGTCAAGGCTATCACTGTGTTCAGCCATCGCACTTAATGGCTCTGGTTTAGCTTTACTTGTTTTCGCTTGTTTTTGCTCATCTTGGCGACCGCCTAACATCTGCAAGTTATCGCCTTGAATTTCTGTTGTGTAACGGTCTTGTCCGTTGCTATCTTGCCATTTACGGGTTTTTAATCGCCCCTCAATATAGACTTGAGAGCCTTTATGTAGATATTGACCTGCGATTTCAGCTAATCTGCGGTAGAGTACAATGCGAACGTATTCAACATTTTCTACAATGTTTCCGTCTTTCGCTTTGTATCGCTCGTTAAGTGCGATGGTAAAGTTAGCCACTTGCTCACCGTTAGGCATTGTTCTGATTTCAGGGTCTGCGGTTAGGTTGCCGATAAAAAGGCATTTATTTACGCTCATTTTGTTTCCTTATAGTAAATTTCCTAAGAAGTCGTTAAACATCAGGTTATACTCATCAATTAAATCAGGGTTGTTTTCTTTCAACCAATTTATTGATTTATCGTAAAGCTGTTCGCTTTCAATTTGTTCTTTTGTCTTTCCAAGAAGTCTCTTTCTTAAATTCTCAACATCATCGTGATAATGCTCACATGGAGCAGAATTCACATTCTGCTGGGTTGATTTTTGAGAGTGTTCTTGTGATTTTGTCTTTGGGGTTTCGTCATCTACTGGTAAATCTTCGCCGGCATAGATGTAATGACCAAGTCCACACATCGCAATAGCTTTCGCAAGGCATCGCATAGTCGCCTTGTTAATATCCGTAGCGGTTGGGTTTTTGATAGATCTATTTAAGTGATCCATTACAGGCAACCACATAAAGCGACTAAATTGCTCATCACCATCCTTAATCGTTAGCGTTACCGATACCATTACAGAGTCATCTGGAAGAATTTTATCTTGATGTATTTCGTAAATGCTTTCAGGAAAATACTCCATAAGCACACCCCAAGCCCAAGCCCAAGAGAGGTAAGTTAGAGCAAATTTCCCAGATCCTTTCGTTTCCGTTTTGTCGTTTACGTTGATTTTACTTAGCAAATCCCACGCTCTACGCTGTAGAGATTGTTTCTTTTCTGCCATTTCTACACCTCAAAATTCATTCGTTTATAAATCGCTCGCACTCGCTCAACATCTTTTGAGCAATATTCAGCGACTTCATCAATGCGACCGTCTTGTACTGCTTGCCATACCTTAGAACCATCAATATCGCCTTTCTGCTCAATATTAAGCACTTGACATAGCTTATTAAGACTAGGTTTAGATTCTCGGTTATATCCGCACCATTCCCACATCGTGTCGTAAGTGTTTCGTTTATCCATTTTGTAATATGGTTTCACGCCATTAATGATGCAGCGTTGCCACAAAAACAATCCATCAAAACTCGTTACGTTATGCCCGATAAATACTGGAACGGTTTTACATCTGTTCGCTTGTTCTTTTAGCCAGTTATTAAACCGTGTCAGAATGTCTTTCTCACGGTCTTTGACTTGCCAATCGTTGCGATAAAATGTAACCACTTCATCATCGTTAATGGCCGTACTAATCACCACAACTTCACCGAACGCACCGTCAAGAGAGGTCTTATTAACTGCAAACTCTTTGTTTTCTTCTAGCCATTTGTTAATCGTTTCCTCGTTCTTATAATTAGCAGGCGGCTTAAGGTTTTCACACACAAAATCTTGATGCTCTTTGCTTTGTGTTGGAATTGTTTCAATGTCTATATAGATTTTCATTTTGTTCACCTAAAATGGCATTTCTTTGTAATAAAGCTCAATGATTTCTTTTGCTCTTTGAGGATCTATTGAGCCACTTGTTAACCAGTAACGTAATACGTTTAACTTTCGTTCTTGCCCGATTTTATTATCGGTATCTTTATCTCTGCGATTAATCATTAAGGATGTATCCATTTCTATAATCCTTTTCCATTTGTTCCAATCTATCTTCTGCCATAGCAGTCAAGATTTTAATCCGCATTTCTTCGTAGTCAGTGCCAAGTGCAATCGCCTTTATAAATTCATCATCATTAAATGTATCATCATCAAAGGCGTTGATAACCTCACAATAATCAAGCATCTTCTCTCTAAAAGAACATATAACATCATCATCACAGTTAGAGATATTTTCTTTAATAGCCTCTATTTCCATTTCTATCGCTCGATTGTAGTCATCTTCTTTGCTGCACTGTCTATCCCATTTATTGAATTCTTGGCGTTCCCAATCCGCTATTATGCTCATTTATCAGCACCTCAATTTTTCCAAAGTATTCTGTCAATTCGTCAAACGTAGAAATTAAAGCTCTGCGACCTTGCCACACTATGTCTTTAGGCGGTGCAAGCAGCCCACTGTGAACTACGCTTTGTTTTGTATATAGGTAAAACTTAAATTGGCGATGTAAATCAGCGCTTGAGAAATACACCTGTCTTTCATCTTCCGGCTGGTTTAATCTTTGCTTGGTGTAATCTTTAAACAACTCCAAAGACTTAACCCAAGACTTCATCATTCGAGTTCTGCCAGCCTTTTTCATTTTGTCGCTAGTACCTTTAGGCTTTCTTTGTTTCTGCCCGTATAGCGGCAATCTGACTTCATTCATAGCGTTAAAACGCTCAATTTGTCGATTAATCAACAAGATTGCGTTTTTTTGTGAACGTTGCGGATATGTGGAGTGGTTAATCACTCCATTAATGATTAGACTTGCGATAAAAAAACCGTCTTTCGTTTCGGTTATATTGACTTCTGATTCATATCTAATTCTTGGCATCGTCTAATTCCTTTTGTTTTTGTTCTGTATAAGCTAGAGCCTCTTGTTTGGCTGGCTCTGTAAGATTTGGTTGGGATTGTCCGTGTTCTGCAATCCACTGTATGCGTGCTTGTTCACGCTCTAATGCTGTTGGCTCGCTTGCAAAACAATAGGAGATTCCACCAATCAGGAAGGCGATAAAAATCGCACAGGCAATCTTTGCTAAAGGGCGTGTAATTTCTGCGAATACATCAGTAAATTTTTCCATTTTTTGTTTCCTTTTTAATCAATTTGGTTAATTTTAGGTGTAAAAATCCGCCACACGATTTTTCAAAAGTGCGGTCGGATTCTTCGTTATTTTAAAAGTCGATTTTTACGGCTTTTGGATTAAAGTCTCGCAAGTGTTTTAATACACGCCAATTTGTCATTTGGTCGATATCAAAATCATTGGTGATGCGATTTAAGATTTGATTGGTTGAGCGTAGAACGCTTAAATATTCGTAAGCCTGTCCGTAGATTTGAGAACTCATATTTGAGCCTAAAACGTTAAAGGCTTTTTCGATATGTTGGAATGTGCCTACACCACGTTTGAAAGCAAACCATAACCAGGCAAGTTGTTGTAATTCGTACTCGGTAAATTCAAAGGTGAATTTATTTTCGGGTTCTGGCAATGCGATTTGTTTTGGTTGGCTTGCTCTACGTTCGCATTCGATAAAGTATTTGCGGATTTGTCTGCCTCGTTCGTTTCTTTCGACCATACCGAGTTCTTTGCCCATATCGAGGGTGATGTGATATTCCTTGCGTGGGCGTCCGTTGGTGCGTTCGGTGATGACGAGGTAGTCTTCATCTTGGATAAACCCATATTCGTTGATGCGGTTTTTAACCCAATCATTGTAACGAGTTTGTATTTCTAGAAATGAGTGAAGTTCACGAGCGTTGCAAAGTTGAACAGGTTGATTTTGAATTAAACCGTTAAAAACAGGAATTAAGTTTGAGTTTGTCATTTTGTGATTCTCTAATCAAAGTTTTAGAAATCATCACGAACAAACGCCAATTTGTTGGTGATGAACTGTTCAAGATTGGCGTACCGTTGATTAGAGTAAACGGCGATCTTTCGATCTCTCAAACAGTTCATCATTGGGCTTTTACTAAAATTTTAGCAAAAGGTAGATTTGCTGTTTTACGGCTATAAAAAAAGTCGCTTTTGAGCGACTGTCTTTTTCATCGCCCTAATCAATTCAGGAACGCCAATTCCCGACTTTCTGTTGAAAGTTAGAGCATCTTAATCCTAAGTAAGGGCGGTGTCAATAAAAAGCCCCGATTTTTTTCGGGGCTGACAATTTAAAGAGGAGTTTCATTTTCAGGAAATGATTCAGGTTTTTTACTCCACGTTGAATGCATCCATTCAAACTTTTTCTTTTGTCCGAAACCCGACCAACCTTGGGAATCAGAGGCGTTGATTACAAGGATAGTACCTCTATTGACTAAATCTTTTACTTCATCTCGTATACTTTCAGTTGTTACACCGTCTTTAGACGTAGATAATAACCAAACATTGCTAATCCAATGCCAATAGGCATACTTACCTTTAAAGTGGTTTGTGATTTTATCTCTTTCTTCAACAGAAAAATTATCGTCAATGAAAAGTACAAATTTCTTTTTAGTCATTCTCGCCATCCTTAACTACGCTTTCAGTATCAATAATTCTAGCTTGGCTTTGATTTATTAACCCACTTGTAGTATCTCCGATTTGCCCTTTTTCAATGGCTAATTTAGATAACGTAAATGTTTCAGAACGTAAACAATCAGGATTTTTTACTGCAAAATACCAAAATGCACCAATAATAGCTAATATTTCAATAGTTAAAAATGAAAGCAAGAAATACAGTACAAATTCTTTTTCTCCCCAAATACCATAGGTAATAGTGGAGCAAAATGTAAGAAAGCATAACCATAACAAACTTACAATGGCATTTGATCTTGCATTCATTCCCTCAACATTGCTAAATCTAGCAAATAATTGATTCACAAAATTTCTCCATAACTGAACTAATCTTAGAAAATAGTTTACCATATATTCCCTTATTTTACTTATTCAACTTCACCTCGTATGGTAAAAAAATCCCCTAGTGCCAAAGTGTGAAAGCAGCTAGGGGCTAACCAATCTAAAGGAGATTTTTTTTATTATGAAAAACGCTGTTTCCAACTAAATCCGCTCTCGTTCAATCAATTATTCAAGAAGATTGAGCTTAATTCGCTATTTGAAAGCGGATTGAGATGGAGGCTCTTTCGGGATTTGAACCCAGTGTCATTTTCCAAAGTTAGCATTAACTAATTCTATATCTGTGTATAGGGTGTCAGTTCCCACAACCAACGAAACAAAGAGCCATTTCAAAGCACACTTCTCTCTATCATTCGCAACAGTTTCACTTGCCGTTGTGTCTCTGTACTTCAAATGTGCTTTGAGATATTTCCCCACTGCGAATTGACTTTCTGTAACTGTCAGTTTTTCACTGGTCTCATCTTTCAGTGGGTATTCCGTTTACTCTCATTATGTAGGGTAGGGCTTTTAATCTACACGACCGCATAATGCCGTTATGAGTAAACTTCTTGTAATCTAATTTTTAAAGAGCGCTGAGATATTTGTTTATGTGTATCTCGTTTTGATGGGTGCATTATAAACATATCTTTATTTATTGTAAAGTTTTATTTAAATTAAAGTTGATTGATTGCTTATTTTTTAGACTACAAAATAAAGCAAACTTTATAAAATATTGATTTTAAACAGAAAGAAATCTTGAAGAATTTTTACTGATTGGCTAATTTTTGAGCGGTTTAATGTTGATTTTTTGGTTGTAATGCGGTTTTTTCTCGATTTTTTATCGTTTTTGCGATCTGTATCGAAAAAATTAATAGCCAAAATAGACCGCACTTTTACTTAAGGTATGATTAATGAGGAAAGGAGGAATGTTATGAAAGAAAAGTTTAAGTTGTGGTTAATCTCGCTAAATTGTGACTTGATTAATGACTTAGGTATTGATGAGATTGTATCTAGAGTAGATGATAGATTGGATGTTATCATTGCAAACAAAGAGGAGAGAGCAGTGCTTGAGGATTTAATTAAGTGCTTTAACTCATAAAAGAAAACCGCCTTGATGGCGGTTTTTTTTTGATAGTTGGTTATTGGCGAGATTTCTTTCTTCTTGGGTTTTGATTTCTTCTCTCTTTTCTTGCTAACACTTTTGCTTTGTATTCCCTCCACCAGTCAGGATCACCATCAGGTTCAACCTTTAACACCTCAGCTAAACCTACTCCAATGCTAAACGATTGAATCCCGTCTATATGCTCGGCTAAATCTGGTGATATATTGTTTTTGAGTGGGTTTAGAATAAAGTCCACGCCTTTTATTCTTGCTTGTTTGGCTGCTGGAACGAAGTCGGAATCACCAGCAATTAAAATGATTACATCAACTAGCTTTTCATAGGAAAGAATGGTTATATCCATTCCTAATTTTACATCAACAGATTTTTGAGTAATATCATAATACCAATCGTTATTGGTTAAATCTTCCCATTTCTTAGTTCCTCTCCTTAAGGCGATTAATGTATTCTCATTTAATTTCCAGCCGGAATCCTGCAATCTTCCCATTCTTAACGCTGTTTTTCTATTTCCTTTAAGTTTTAAATGGAAGTCTGAACGAAGTTTGTTAAGTGGGTCACTTTTGAAATTTTTATCTCTCGGAGTAGTTTGCCCTTTTTCTGGCAGTGGATATTTGACTTGCTTGTCTAGCGGAGGGCTGTCGTAGTAATAGATGCGGTAGAGTTCTTGCGTCTCTCTGCTTGAATGGTTACCTCTCTCAATCTCCGTGTGGAATCTAACCATACCCCACATTAAGTCGATTAGGTTGTCTGCTGTTATGGCTGTATTTCTAAAGTATTTCCTAGCAAAAAATGCGACCCTAGAAAAGAAAAAACCGCCATCAATTAGAATTGCTGTTCTTTTCATACGTTATAATAAGTAAAAACCCATAACAACCGTACAGATATTAAAAGTGGTCTGAGAGTTGCTATGGGTTCCGTCTTAATTCCTATTTATTATCGTTAGTTAATAAAATACTGTCAAGTGATTTATTTAAATTTTAACAGTGGTTAGAGGTTTACAGCCTCAATATGGATAGTGCGGATAAATCTACCAATGAATTGAGCATTTTCACACACATCATCGCTTATCTGTTCTGGTGGATATATTTCATTGTCAGAAATCATACGATAACCGCCTCCGATCATCTTTTGAATACGTTTGATAAATAACGCACCGTCAATGGCAAAAGCATAAATACCATCGCCACTATAAGCATTTACTTTTGTGTCTAAAAACACAATATCGCCTTTTCTTATGGTCGGCTCCATACTATCGGTTGGTACATTAACTAGACAAATACCGTCTGATGACTTTTTACCGACTAGCTGTGCCATTCCCTCGTCTGTTAAGTATAGGCTCGAAATAATCTCTGGATAATCTGAGTTCTCAAAGCCTGTTAATCCTGCTGCCGCTCTCACATCGTAATAATCTATTCTATGTTTATGCAAAACACCGAATTCACCACTGATCAGATCGCCTTGTAGCTCTGATTGGATTGTATTTGGATCTGTCATAACAGCATCTTCAAAATTTCCTCCATCTCTAAGCCATTTGTAATCAACACCAAGAAATTCGGCAATTTCTGTGAGGTTACGTGGTTTTAACACCTTGTCATTAATAATGTTTCCAATAGCCATTGTTGAAGTGGCTAATCTTTCAGCCATAAGCTGTCTTGAAATTCCTTTTAAATCCATAACGTAGGCAATTCGTTTGCCTAGTGTATCTAGTGTGTTCATAAGTTCACCTCTAAATAGATTGTAAAAGTTTTCTTTATAAAGACAAGAAAATAAAACTTTACATTTAATAAAGTTTCGTTTATTATGCCTATAAAGTTTAATAAAGCAAGGTTTATTATGAATAAAGGAATTTTAAAAGCTATTAAAAAATGCAATGGGCAGAAAGAGCTTGCTAAAAAATGCGGTGTTACGCAAATGGCAGTTTCTTATTGGTTGAATAATAAAACTCAACCATCAGCGGAAAAATTAGCACTTATCGTGCTTGCAACAGAGTTTGAGGTTAAGCCTTGGGAAATCATTCCAAGCAAAGCGATTAAACAGGTATTTACCAGAAATTAGGCGACAAAAAAAGCCTCTGCTGTAACAGAGGCTTTGATTAAGTCGTATGTAAACCTTTATCAGTCGGAGGACATCAAAAGATGAATAAATTATTACCGATTATGAACAAAAATTCAAGTGTTTTGACAATGAGCAGTAGAGAGATTGCAGATTTAGTTGAATCTCGACACGATTCAGTTAAAAGAACCATTGAACGCTTACAAGACAAGGGATTAATTCAACTTACACCAATGGTGGAAGTTAAAAATCATCTAGGTCAAGTTGTCACAGAATACCAATTAATTAAACGTGATACCTATGTTGTGGTAGCTCAATTATCACCAGAATTCACAGCTCGATTAGTTGACCGTTGGCAAGAGTTAGAAAATCAACAAATGCCGCAAATCCCTCAAACATTGTCAGAGGCTTTGAGATTGGCAGCAGATCAAGCGGAGCAAATCGAAAGACAAAATCTACTGCTTGAACAGCAACGCCCTAAAGTGGAATTTGTTCAACGTTATGTAGAGGCTGGTACAACTAAATCACTTCGTGAAACAGCGAAAATCCTAAAAGTCCCTGAAAGAGCAATGATTGATTGCCTCGTTGGTGATGGGCTTTTGTTTAGACAGTCTGGAAACTTGTTACCTTACCAAAAATACCACGTCAAAGGCTTGTTTGATGTGAAAACTGGCACAACAGAATACGGCCACAATTACACTCAAACACGAGTTACCAGTAAAGGAATTGAATATATCGCATCTCGTTATGCTTCGGAGTTGATGTAATGAGTGATTTTATCGTTAATTCATTCCAATTACCTAACTCGGTCGTAGATGAATTACTGGCCGATTTAACAGGTGCGGAATTGAAATGTTACTTACTTGTGGTTAGAAAAACAAAAGGCTGGAATAAGGAAATTGATAGCATTTCTATCGGTCAATTTATGGAAGTGACAGGGTTGAGTAATCGCTCTGTTATAACTGCTTGCGAATCACTTGTTGAAATGGGATTGCTTGAGCGCTCAGGCGGTGAACGCAAATTGAATACCTATTCAGTGAAATCATTTGAGATTTCACAAACTGGTGAAAAAAGTTCATCAGATGAAACTGGTGAAAATTTTTCACAAACTGGTGAAAAAAGTTCATCAGATCTGGTGAAAAAAGTTCACACACAAAATAACAATAAAAACACTATACAAAATACAAGTAAAAAAAATACCAAAAAAAGTGTTTTGGAATTGCTTGCTGATTTTGGAATCACTGGGCAACTTGCTGATGACTTCATGATCCATCGCAAGGCCTGTAAAGCACCAATTACTGGAACAGCACTGAAAGGCTTTCAGCGTGAGGCGGACAAAGCTGGAATACCTCTTGCCGAGGCAATCACAATATCCATCGAGCGTAATTGGCGTGGATTTAAATCCGAATGGGATTGGCGAGGCGGTGGAGTCATCCATCGACAACCGCAAAAAATGACATTTACCGAAAAGAATGCGCAGCCGTGGAATCGTGAAGAAGATTGGGAAGGAGTTTTCTAATGAGCCAAGTAACAACACTAAACCAAACTACAACAAAACAAGCTCCAGTTATCGCAGAGAAGTTAATTGACAGAGTTTTCGAGCAACTGATCGCATCTTGCCCAACGCTCTTAACGGTTCAACCTGAACAATTAAAAATTCTTAAACAACAATGGATTTTAGGCTTTGCCGAGAATGGTATTAAAACGTTTGAACAGGTTAAGCGTGGAATGGCTGCCGCAAGAGCTAAAACAAACGGATATTTGCCAAGTGTAGGCGAATTTATTTCTTGGTGTAACAACTACAACAACCACGAATTAGGATTGCCAACGCTGGAAGAGTTAGAGGCTAGACTTCAAAAATACTTTGGTTATGCGAAAGAGCCACACAATTTCAAGTTCCGCTCAAGAGCAGAGTATTACTTGTTAAAAACAATCTATGACGGTTACGGCAAAAAGAAATGGGAAGATTGCCAAAAGGCTATGCCGAAAATCCTTGCCGAAGTAGTTGAAAAGGCTCGCACTGGATTTGAGTTCCCACAAATTCCAGAGTTGCTAGAGAAAAAGCCAAAAGTTATTCCGCCGGAAGTATCAAAAAACGGTTTAGCGAAAATCAAAGAGATTATGGGGATTGCGTAAATGACAGAGCAAAAATTTGATAAAGATACATGGCAAACGCCTAAATACGTGTTTAATTGGTTAGATTCTCGTTTTAGCTTTGTTGTTGATGGATGCGCTAACTATGAAAACAATTTATCCACTTTCTACATTGGAAAAGGTGGCATTTTTGAGGATTTTTTAGACTTCAATATCAACCAGCTTGAATCAATCGCATTTGGAAAGGCTGCAATATATGTCAATCCGCCTTATTCAAATGTGACTCCGTTTATTGTTAGAGCTAAGGAGTTAAGAGATTCAGGGCATACCGTTGTTATGCTGCTCAATAACGATAAATCAACGCAATGGTATCAAAACCACATTCAAGGCGTGGCTAATGAAGTGATTGATATTACAGGTGGTCGAATTGCGTTTATTCACCCGATAACCAGCAAGGAAATCAAAGGCAACTCAAAAGGGCAAATGGTTGTAGTGTTTGATCCAACAATGGAAGATTTTGTCACGCGTTCAATTAGCCTTGATTTTATCAAGAAAGTAGGTGGTTACGATGGAGCATAATTACCCTCGGATGTATTTAGTCAATGAGGCAGTAAGAAATCGAGTGATCGACACTATCCGCCAATTGCCAATAAGCGAATCAGATCCCCTTGTTGTGGAGATAAGGGTAAAAACCCGCTCAATGGAACAGAACGATAAATTTCATGCAATGCTTGGTGATATATCAAATCAGGCGTTATGGCAAGGCGACAAATACGATTTATACGGATGGAAAAATTTATTGGTGAGCGGGCATACCATCGCAACAAAACAGCCATACAAGCTAGTCACTGGCATTGAGGGTGAATTGGTAAACGTTCGAGAGAGGACCTCAAAAATGGGTGTTAAGAGAATGGCAAGCTTAATCGAATACACAACCGCTTGGGGCATTGAGAACGGTGTTAAGTTTAATGACAAATGGGAGTTTTAAGCTATGAGAACGTTAATTTTTATTTTAATCATCATCGGGTGTCTTGCTATTGGATATTTATCAAATAGCACGCTTGGGTGGTTATCTTCGCTCTTGAGTACTTTATCTTTCATTATGGGTATTGTTATTTGTGCTGATTTTTCAAATGAAAAAACTTTAAGTAGTGAACTTTTGAAATTTAAAAAGAAATACTACGAACTCAAATATGTTAAGGATAAAGTCGAATGAGAGAAGAAATAGCCCTATCAGTAGTTCTTTTCGTGGTTGTATTTGTGATTATTTGTTTTATTGAGGGTGCGGACGATGAATGAGAAAGAATTGAAGATTTTGATTATAGCTTATGCCTGTGTTGTTATAGGGACAATCTTAATCACTGGTAAATGGTGGTAGATATGAGTAAGCCTAAGGAAACCAAATGCAAAGTATGCGGTTGTTACTTTGTCAAAACAATAAGCTCAATGCAAAAAGTCTGCTCACCTAAATGTGCGATTATTCTTTCAAAAGAGCAAGCAAGGAAGAAAAAAGAGAAAGAGGAAAGAGCAGAAAAAAGAGAGCGTAAAGCTAAATTAAAAAGTCGTTCTGAATGGTTGAAAGATGCTCAATCGGTATTTAATAAATTCATTCGTTTGCGTGACAAAGACGAGCCTTGTATAAGCTGCGGCAAGTATCACAAAGGGCAATACCACGCAGGGCATTATCGGAGTGTTGGAGCTTGTCCAGAACTAAGATTTTGTGAATTGAATGTCCATAAACAGTGCGCACCCTGTAATGATCATAAGAGCGGAAATATTATCGAATATCGAATTAATCTAGTTAAAAAAATCGGTGTAGATAAAGTTGAATGGTTAGAGCGACAGGACCACGAACCAAAGAAATATACAATCGAAGATTGCAAAGAAATCATTAAATACTACAAAGCCAAAATCAAAGAGTTAGACGGGAGCCAAGAATGAGTTATAGCGTTGAGCGAATTTTAGAAAAATGGGGTAATTGCTGGGGTCGTGACAGAATTGGAACAGAATATCCAAGCACGACAATTTCAATCCCCGTGCTGCCGGCAGCAAGAAAGGCTTACGTCAAGTTCTTGACAGATGATGAGTGCTTAAAAATCGAAAAGCAAATAATGAACCTGCATGATGATGATTTATTGCAGTATCAAATTTTAATGGCTCTATACATTCAACAAGTAAGTGAGAAAGATATTTGTAACGCCCTTAATATATCCCCAGCCAAAATGTACCGAGAACGTGCGCAAGGAATTAGATTTTTAAAAGGTGCTTTTGTCGCAGCTCAAATTAAATTTATGTTTTTGGGGTAAATTAAATCTATATAGATTTTTTTATTTGAGAATTTGGTAAGGCATCCTGAATTTGGGATGTAGATCACAAAGTTGAAATAAATTTGGCTTAAAACTTACATAAATATTTTGGGGTCCGTAGAATAGGAGTTTCTATTTAACCAAAGAGGAACCAAAATGACAAAAAGAAAATCTTTCAGTTTTAAGTTTCGCAAGAGAATAAAGGTTGCGCCTGGGGTAACAATAAATTTAAGTCGAAGTGGTGTTAGCACTACACTTGGCCCCAAAGGGTTTTCTTTAAACGTAGGGAAAAATGGGGCGCACTTAAATGCTGGTATTCCAGGTACTGGTATCTATAACAGATATAAAATATTTGGTGCCGATAAAAAGATAGAGCCATTATCAAATGATGATATTTATTTTGAACATTTACTTAGTAACATCATGCATTTCAAGCACTTTTTCCCGTCATCAAAATTAGGCGAATTAAGGAATAGGTTCAATTCTCTTAGTCAAAAACAGAGATGTTTAGTAATAAATAATGCAGATTTAATACATCCGTCAAAAGTAGGTTTGATGTCATTCTTTTTAGGTTGGATTGCAATAGATCGATTTTATTTGAAAGATTATACTCTTGGAGTATTAAAGATTATAACTATACCAGTCGGGATAGGTGTGTGTTGGTGGTGTCTTGATGTATTATTTTGTTGGAACAAAGTTAAAAAGATAAATTATCTGCGTTTTTCTGAGGCTATAGATAATGCCAGAGATTCGTAAAAAACGAAAACCCCGTTTACAAGACGTGGTTTTTACTTTATATTGTGTTTCAAGGTGTCGAAGCCTGAAACCAAAAGCGGAAGTCCGCACCCGAAAGCATAGCGGTTTTTTTGTGCGTAAAATTTGTGATCTCGTTTAGTTTTATTGCCATTAAGACTTAACACACACAAATCCAATTTCATCTATGCCGAGCGGGTGACTAATACAATACCCGCAAGGGGAATACGTCCAGCTGACTTTTGGCAGCCTTCGAACCGCTCGGCGCCCTATATGGGTAAATCTCAATATCGAAGAAACACCAAAAGGAGACATTCCATGTCTAATCAATCTCAACTCTCTACATTCAACTTTGAATCAAATTCTATCCGCACTTTAGCTATTAACAATGAGCCTTGGTTTATTGCTAAGGACGTTTGTGACACGTTAAAAATATCTAACGTAAGCGATGCTTTATTAAAGCTAGATGATGATGAAAAGGCGACTATCGGTTTAACCGACAGTCAGGCAGGAAACGGCGCTCAAAGTATTTCTATCATCAGCGAAAGCGGAATGTACACTTTAATTCTTCGTTGCCGTGACGCAGTGAAAAAAGGATCTGTACCACACCGCTTTAGAAAATGGGTAACAAGCGAAGTGTTGCCGCAAATTCGAAAAACTGGCTCTTACAGTAAAACCACAGTAGACCAACGAACAGGATTACGAAATGCAGTAAACATGTTGGTAAGCAAGAAAGGATTAATTTATTCAGATGCCTATCATTTAATCCATCAACGCTTTAATGTGGAATCAATCGAAGATTTGACATTAGAACAATTACCTCAAGCGGTAGAGTATATTCATAAAATCGTGCTAGAGGGTGAATTGATTATCGAGGAAAAGAAAGAACCAAGTATGAGCCTTAATTTAACTGAGAGAGAACTTAAAGACTTGATTAATACATGGATGGCATTTACACGCTTTTCTGATAGTGTCGGTTTCTTGTTGCGAAAAATACAACCAATCATTCACGGCAACCTTTATAGTTCGCCTGAATTTAATTTAAGATGGTGTAATAAAGTTATCCATGACACACAACCGATAATCAAAAAATTGTTGGAGCGTCTTCCGCAGACCCAATTACTACACAACAGCAGAGCGCAAGTAAAGCAACGCTGTGAAATGTAGAATATACACTTAAAAAAGACCGCACTTTGGAAATATAGTGTAGTTTGAAAAAATAATTAATAAAAGTGTTGACAGCTTGCAAGTAAAATTGTAGTATATGGTATAAGTTGCGGTTTTAGCGCATAGCGAACGCAAAATAAGTTTAAAAACAGCCCTGATCGGAAACGGTCGGGGTTTTTTATTATCCAAACACCAAGCTCATGTTTATCGCATGAGCTTTTTTTATTGCCCCGCAAACAAACAGCGAGGTGGAGTATGAGAATGTTAAAAGACGCAGGGAATCAAAGTATTTTTTGGTCTGGCTTTGGCGCATTCTGGGCAATGTATTCATTCCAAGAATGGCTGGCTATTTTTGGTTTGATTATTGGTTTGATCAGTGGTCTCGTTAATATGTACGCTAAATGCCAAGAGGGCAAGGTTCGAGAAAACGAAGAACGCAGAGCGGAAGAAATGCATCGAGCGAGAATGAAACGACTAGAACAGGGGCTTGATGATGGTGTTAGGGAAGACTAGGAAAGCGCTTGGTGCTTGTTCCGTTATTGCGGTTATCGGGATTATGTACTCTCAATTTAGCGGAGAGCTAAGATTAAGCCCTGCTGGAGCAGAGATAATCGGTAATGCAGAGGGTTGTATGGCTACCCCATATAAATGCCCTGCTGATGTATTGACTGTTGGTGTAGGCTCAACAGAATACTCTGGACAAAAGATAGAGCCCAACAAGAAATACACAAATGAAGAAATCGCATACCGATGGAAAAACGATATTAAACTTGCCGAATCATGCGTGGATAGATACGCCAACGGCAGAGCATTACCACAATCTGTGTTTGATGCTATGGTATCTGTCACGTTTAATAATGGATGCGGTAATCTTAAAAATTCAACAATGTTTCGATTAATGCGGAACGGTAATTATGTTGCTGGGTGTAATCAACTTCTACGTTGGGTCTATGCTGACGGACGAAAACTGCAAGGCTTAGTTAAGCGTAGAGAAAAGGAAAGAGCGTTATGTTTAGCAGATTTAAAATCTACTCAATCGTAATCATCGCATTAACCATTTTGGGCTTGTGCGGTTGGATTTGGCACCAATCAAAGAATATAGATGAGCTAAGAGCCGAAAACCAAGTGCAAGCCCAAACCATTAAAAACCAAGAGCAAGTCAATCAATCTTTGAAAGATACGATTGAAGTAGAGCGCCAAGCAGTAGAGCAACAGAGAGTAATCAATGATGGAATCAAACAAGCAACACAAGACAAAGTGCAAGTGGTTCGAAAAATCATTAAGAGCCAACCTTGTTATAGCGCTCGTATTAATGATGACGCTACTGAGCGGTTGCACTAACAAGGTAACAACAAAGACGGAATACATTTATCCGCCTCAAGCATTTCTAACGCCTTGCGTTAAAACTCCGTTTACTGGCAGCACATACGGTGAGGCGGTAGAGCATTTAATCATAGTGCAAGGTGAGCGTGATATGTGCGCCAGTCAAATCACAAACATCAATAAGTGGATTAATCAAACTAAGACCGCCAAATAAAGTGCGGTCTTTTTTTATCAACAAAAACAACAGGAGCGCAAAATGCTAACAATTAAAATCATCCAGGACGGTGTAACGTCAATCACAGAAAGCAATAGCTTTGCATTTTATGATGAGACATCTCGTGAGTACAAAGAGATGCTTAGACTTGCTGACAAGCTAAAAGAGAACCCAACCGAACTTAACGGTATTTACTACACCCAGCCAATGTTCGCCGACCAAGAGTGTAAAGAGGTTATCCGCAAGGAGTCAATCTACTGCTCAGCTCGAAATAATCCAACAGATAAAATCATTGGTGTGATGATGGATTTTATACCAGATGACGAGTACGGCAATCAAGGCATTGAGAAAGAGATTGCATACAGCTTAATTGGTGCAGAAGATCACATCTACGTTACCAACGAGCAAGGTAAGACGGTTTTTAATATTTAAGTAAGGATTCCCTATGTCAGACGTGAAAGAGAAATCCACGTCTAAAGGCGTGGTGAAATTAACTGATAAGCAAAAGCGGTTTATTGAAGAGTACCTAATAGACCTTAACGCAACACAAGCAGCAATTAGGGCTGGTTATAGCGAAAAAACAGCGTATTCAATAGGTGAAGAAAACCTGAAGAAACCTGAAATAAAGCGTGCCATTGACGAGGCTCAATCAAATCGCTCAAACAGAGTGCAGATAACTCAAGATGATGTTATTCGTATGTTGATTGAAAACATTGAAAAGTCATCTGGCACTAAGCAGGTAGTTATCACTCAAACAAGAAAATCAGAAGATGGTGAGTTTGTTGGTGATGATGTTGCTCAATTTGTCTATGAACCGTCTAGTGTAAATAAAGCCTTGGAGTTATTGGGTAAACACTTGGGAATGTTTAAAGATAAATTAGATGTAACCACTGGCGACAAACCTTTGCCGACAGTAATCAACGTGACATTTAGCGATGAGCCTTGATATTAAATTCCCGACAAAGTTCCGAGCATTATTTGAAGATATGTGGCGTTTCATCATCTTCTATGGCGGTCGTGGTTCAGGTAAGAGCTTTAATATAGCGAGAGCGTTAATTATTAGAGCATACCACAATCCGACACGTGTGCTTTGTTGCCGCGAGATTCAAAAGTCTATATCTGATTCTGTTATTCAGATGTTAATCGACCAAATAGAGAGATTAGAGCTTCAAAACTTCTTTGAGGTGCAGAAAACTCAAATCATTGGTCAAAACGGTTCAAGATTTACATTCGCAGGGCTTAAAACAAATATCACTTCAATCAAATCAATGACAGGTATTGATGTTGTTTGGGTTGAAGAGGGTGAGAACGTATCAAAAGAAAGCTGGGATGTATTAATTCCAACTATTCGGGAAGATAAATCTCAAATTATTGTCAGCTTTAACCCTAAAAACATTTTAGACGATACCTATCAGCGCTTTGTAATTAATCCGCCAGAAAGATGCTCGTCTGTGTTGGTTAATTGGCAGGATAATCCGTATTTTCCAAAAGAGCTAATGGAAGATATGGAGCAAATGCGAGAGCGTGACTACGAGCTTTACAGACACGTTTACGAGGGTGAGCCAGTAGCCGATTCAGATATGGCAATTATTAAGCCTTTATGGATTGATGCTGCGGTAGATGCTCATATTAAACTTGGTTTCACTGGTAAAGGCTTGAAGAAAGTCGGCTTTGACGTGGCAGATGAGGGCGTTGATAGTAACGCAAATGCGTTTGTACATGGCTCAGTCGTTCTTGATGTTGATGTTTGGAAAAATGGCGATGTTATTGATTCAGCCAATCGAACAAATCAAAGTGCGGTTAATTTCGGTGCTGATTTAATTATTTTCGACAGCATCGGTGTTGGTGCTGGTGTAAAAGCTCACTTCAAGCGACTGCCTAAAACTATTCAAGTCGAGGGCTTTAATGCTGGTGGCTCGGTAGCTTATCCAGAGCGTGAATATATCAAAGGCAAGAAAAACCAAGATATGTTCTCTAATATCAAAGCTCAATCTTGGTGGTCGTTAAGAGATAGATTTTATAAAACCTATCGAGCAATCAAGCACGGCGATGTTTATCCTGATGATGAACTAATAAGCCTATCAAGTAGTATTAAAGAGCTGGAATATCTCAAGGCTGAATTATCTCGTCCTAGGGTGGATTACGATAACAATGGGCGAGTTAAGGTAGAAAGTAAAAAGGATATGCGAAAACGTGGCATACCGTCACCAAATATGGCTGATGCGTTAGTAATGTGTTACGCACCAACAAAACCAAAATCATTATTGGATTTATAGATATGAAATTTTTTGACGGAATAGCATCTCTGGCGTTAAAACTTGGATTAAAGCAAGAACAGGCAAAATATACTGCTAATTCAATGCTTACTGAAAAACGAGATGAATTAGAGGCTTTATGGCGTGAAAATTGGATCGCAAATAAAATCTGTATCAAACGCCCAGAAGATATGACAAGAGCGTGGCGAGATGTTTTCTCTAACGGCCTTGATTCAGAGCAATTAGATGCTTTCACTAAATACGAGCGAAGAATTAAGCTCCGTGAAACGCTAACTAAGGCATTACAGTGGTCAAGCCTTTATGGCTCGGTTGGTTTACTGGTTGTTACCGATGCAACAAACTTAAATGCACCATTAAGACCAACTGAAAAGCTAAAACGATTAATCATACTTCCTAAGTGGAAAATTAGCACAACAGGCGAAAGAGAAACGAATATAACCGATGCTAATTTCGGTAAGTACAAAGCCTATTCAATCAGTGGCGATGATAAACCTCTAATCGTTCATCATTCAAGATTATTGATTATGAACGCTAACGATGCTCCGCTATCCGATAGTAGCATTTGGGGCATTTCAGACTTAGAGAAAATTATTGATGCGTTAAAACGCTTTGATATTGCTTCCGCTAACGTTGGTGACCTGATTTTTGAAAGTAAAATTGACATCTTCAAGATTGATGGATTATCCGACAAGATTGCTAGCGGCTTTGAGAATGAAGTGGCAAATGTAATCGGTGCGGTACAGGCAATCAAATCATCGACTAACAGCTTATTGCTAGATAAAGATAACGAATATGACCGCAAAGAACTCTCGTTTGGTGGATTAAAAGACCTTATCACTGAGTTTCGTAATGCAGTGGCTGGTGCGGCAGATATGCCAGTTACAATTCTATTCGGTCAATCTGTTTCTGGTTTGGCTAGTGGCGATGAGGATATTCAAAACTACCACGAGTCAATTCACAGATTGCAAGAATCAAGATTAAGACCGGTCTTAGAAGTTATTGATAGCTTAATTTGTGGTGAATTGTTTGGTGGACAGCCTGAAGATTGGTGGTTTGAATTCTTGCCTTTAACTGTGGTTAAACAAGAACAACAAATCAATATGCTGAACACGTTCGCAACCGCAACCAATACACTAATTCAGAACGGTATCGTAACAGAACAGCAAGTAGCTAACGAATTACGAGAAAGCGGACTATTTGCCAACATCTCGGCTGATGACATTGAGGATATGAATAATGCTGATGAACTTGCCAGAGATTTTGAAGAACCAAAAGACGAAAGCGAAGAAGTTCAAAACGCTGAAAATGAGCAAGAGAACGGAACTTTGGTATAGACAACAGCTTAAGCAGTTAGTCAAAACGATGACCGATGATATAGAAAGAGCCATGCAACAACCGCAAGGCTCTTTTTTTATGGATGACGCAAAAGGGTTCCAGGCGATTAGTGCAAAAGCGCTGATGAAAGTATTGGAAAAGTACGAAAAATCAGACCGCACTTCGCAAGCTGAAAATATCGCTAATGGCTTTGTTAATCGAGGTAATGCCCAAAACCAACAAGAAGTATCAAAGAATTTAAAAAATCAAACTGGAATTGATTTAAGTACGTATTTAGGCAATAGCCCACGCATAGCTGAGAAAGTTAATGCGATGACCACTGCTAATGTTCAATTAATCAAGTCTATTAGTTCTCAATACCTTGACAAGGTACAAAATGCAGTCACTCAAGCGGTAGTAAACGGAAAGCCGAATAAAGACTTGGTTCAACAGATTAAAGATATCGGTAAAACGACCGAGAAAAGAGCGATATTTATTGCTCGAGACCAATCTTCAAAACTCAATGCGGCATTAACACAAGCAAGACATGAAGATGTAGGTATAAAAAAATACATGTGGTCAACATCGCTTGATGAGCGTGTGCGTGATTCTCATGCTGATAAAGAGGGGCAGATTTTTGAATATGCCAATCCCCCTGCGGATACCGGAAACCCTGGACATGATTTTAATTGTCGATGTGTGGCGATTCCTGTGCTTGATGATGTTGTTAGTCATGGAGTGAGAGAAGAAAACGTTCGAAACGATAAAGATGTTCAAATAATTGAAGAGCTTATTGGGAAAACTGATTTCAATTTAGCTAATGATAAATTAGTTAGAGCAACTGAACAGGTTAATCGATACAAATTAAGCAAAAAAGAATCTCTCGCAATCATTGGTTATACTGGCAGCTTCTACAAGCAATTAAATAAATCACTAAGAAATGGTGATTTGACACCAAAAATATCTCGCTATGAAACATTGTTAAACTCTGCACTCAACAAAATGCCACCTTTTAAAGGCGTGACTTATCGCACGATTGGTAAATTATCTAAAAAAGATTTATCTAAATATTTGGTAGGTGCGATTGTAACTGAATCATTTTTTGTAAGTTCGAGTGAGCTTGAAAAAGTAAATGGATTTAGCGGTAAAGTGCAGTTTATAATAAATGGGAAAAATGGTCGAAAAATAGCTGATTTATCTTTATATCCTCACGAGAAAGAGGTATTATTTAAATCGAAAAGTCGTTTTATTGTGACTAGAGTGAGCAAAAAAGGCTTGCTCTGGAGAAAGATTACAACCATTGAATTACAAGAGATTTAATAAGATGGCAACTGTTTTAGATTTACCCATTGAGAAACAAAGAGAACTTGCTAAGGAATGCGGGTATCTCGATTTTTCGTTATGGCAAAAAGAGATCGGTAAATCATTGAAAGAAACAAAAACGGCAGCTAATGAGTTAGAAAATTCAACTCTATCGAAAGAAGATGCCGCTCGAATGATTCGTGATTTACGAACTAACCCTTATGCTATCGAGTTTTATAGACGTGTAACGGATAATTATGATTTGACTGTTGAAGAACAAATCGCACACTTAGAACGCGTAGCAAAATAACAACTTATTCTAAAACCAAACCCCGAAAGTTAACGCTTCCGGGGTTTTTTATTGGGGTAAATAAATGCAATTTACAGATAAAACAACTCAAGCAAAAACACAGCGAACTATTACGAAAGACGGTTTTTTAGTAGTGCCTGCGACAATTTCTAAAGTCGGTGTTTTTGACTACCTAGAGTCAGAGCTTGGATTAAAAGGCGATGGCGTGAAGAAAGTGGCGAGAACAGAGAAATCGTTATTTTCTGATGAGACCATTAAGAGCTTTGAGAACGCAACACTAACAATCGGACACCCAGAACAAGGCGTAAACGCTAAGAACTGGAAAGAGTTATCCGTTGGCGTAGTGCGAAATGTTAAGCGTGTAGGCGATGAGCTAACTGCTGAAGCTTGGATTTATGACGAGCAAGCTATTAAAACCGTACAAGAACACGGTGTAGAGCAACTATCTTGTGGCTATGACTGCAATATTATCCAGTCAAGCGTCAAGGATGCAGATTTTGAGATGTCTCCGATGATCGGAAACCACGTGGCGATTGTGGCAAAGGGTCGCTGCGGTGAAACTGTAAAACTTGCCGATAAGGAAAAGACCGTTATGGGAAAAACCGCTAAATTCCTCGATGCGTTTTTAGGTGCATTCGGCATCAAATTGTCCGATGAGCAGAAAAAACAAATCGAAGAAGATGAAGAAACCGGTAAAGAGGGTGAGAAAGCTCCAAAAGCTGAAAAACCAACTGAACCAAAAGAAAAACAATCTGAACCCGAAGATAAAAAGGAAGAAGAAGTGAACAAAGAAGAGTTTGAAAAACAACTTAAAGCCAAAGATGCAGAAATTCAAGCATTGAAAGATGCACAGGCAAAACGTGATGCAGAATTAGCACAAGCGGCAATGTTAGCTGATGCACAATCTGTATTTAAAGATGTGAAATTCGCAGATAAAGCAAGCGTTCGTGAAATTCAAGAGAGCGTTATTGTTGCTCAAGGTATTTTTGATAAAGACGCAGCAGCTAAATTATCAGATGCAGAAATCTCTGGTGCGTATCAAGTCGCTAAAGCGGTTACTGCTAAATTAGCTGACGAACGTAAATCTTTAGGCAATATCTTATTAGGTGATGCGAAAACTGAAACCGCACCTAAATTAGACTTCAACAAAACTTACAATCAATAGGGGTAATGAATAATGGGTTACGCTTACGAACAAGCTCCAGCGAAAGCTGGTGAATTAGGCAAAGGCAACTTTGCGAGTGCAAAAACAAGTGCGGAAAAAGTAACTGGTAAAGTAAAAGCTGGTGATTTTGTAGCATTAAATCCAGACGGCGGCGTGAAAGCGCTAGCGGCTAAAACTGATGTATTGGCCGGCGTAGTATTTGCAAGCACTATCCGTGATGAATGGAATGACGGTGAGCTTTGCGATGTAATGCATATTGCAGCAGGTGATGCGGTATGGGTAAATGTTGCAACTGGTAAAACTGTTACACGTGGTAAAAAAGTTTACGTATTAACCGCAGGTGGTGACGGTAAAGTTGGTGCGATTCAAGGCGAAACAGAAGCTAGTGCAATCGAAACTCCATACACCGTAATTGATGTTAAAGGTCAATTAGCGTTAATTTCTAAATCATAAGGGGCTAAATAGATGTCTTTATTAACTTATGTACAAAACGGTTTAACTGCTGTTAGCAAAGAAATCGCAGAAACCAAATATCCTGAAATTGTGTTCCCACAATTCGTATATGTTGACCAGCAGACTGCGGTCGGCATCACTGAAAAATTACACTACGGCGCAGATGAACACGGTTCTTTAGATGATGGCTTAATCACTACTGGCACTAGCACTTTAGACCAAGTAGAAGTTGGCTTTACTCCAAAACGTTCTTACATTGTGCCATGGGCTAAATCTGTTACATGGACTAAACCAGAGCTTGAGCAAGGTAAATTATTAGGTTTAAACCTTGATACAGCAAAAATCATGGCGTTAAACAAAAACGCTCAACAAACTTTACAAAAGGTTGCGTTCTTGGGTCACGCTAAAGACGGCCGCCTAACTGGTTTATTAAACTCTAAAGATGTATCAGTTCACACCTTAAAAGGTGCGGCAGCAGGTGCGAAAGTTCAAGCTATGGACTTCGACAAAGCAGTAGCATTCTTCAAAGAAATGTTCTTGGCTGGTTTAGAAAAAACCAAACGCATTGAAGCACCAAATACATTTGCTATTGATGCGATGGATTTAGCTCATCTTGCTTTAACTCAACGTGCGAACACTGATACAACTGCGTTAGAGTTCTTAACTAAGAGCTTATCTGCTGCGGCTGGTCGTGAAGTTGCTATCAAAGCGTTACCGTCTAACTTCGGTTCTCGTGTAACAGATGGCAAAACACGTGCGATTGTTTACGTGAACAGCAAAGAACACGTAATCTTTGATGTGCCGATGACTCTAACCGTGTTAGAAGCAAAAGAAAAAGGTTTATTAGCTTACGAATCAGGCTTACGCATGGCATTCGGTGGCGTGACCTTTATCGAGCCTGAATCTGCTCTTTATGTAGATTACTAGGAGGAATAAATGCCAACAATAGACGATTTTCGTGAACGTTATCCAGAATTTAAAGAGGTCGATGGTTTCCGCATTGACCTTTTTTTATTGGATGCACAACAAGAAATCAGCCAAGCACGATGGGGGCGACTTTTCGAGCGTGGAGTGTTGGCATTAGCTGCTCATTTGCTCCGTCTTTCTCTTTGGGCGACAGAGGGTAACGGTGGAGCGAATCGCAATGTAGCGAGCGAGTCGGCAGGGGAGCTTTCTGTTGGCTATGCTACACCGACAATCACCGGCACAGATGCAGATTATCAATTAACTGCATACGGTCAAGAGTATTTACGCTTGCGTAAACTCGTTGGGATAGGTGTGATGGTGGCTTAATGACTGTTCAAGTTACAGGTAATCTTGCGAAATTTAAACAGCTTATCGAGCAAATAAAAGCAACTAGCGAAAAGGCTGTGTATGTTGGCTTTCCTGCTGAGTTTAATGAGAAAGTAGAGGGTTCAGATAACTTCAATCTAGCCTCTCTAGCTGCGGTGTTGGAGTTTGGGAATGAACACATCCCATCTCGTCCATTTCTCCGTCAAACATTGGCAGAAAATCAAGAGAAATACACGGCGTTATTTGTAAAGCTGTTTGAAAGTGGTATTTCAATAGAGCAAATCTATGAACAAATCGCTTTAATTGCTCAAGGTGATGTGCAGCAAAATATCGTTAACGGTGAATGGACTGCAAACGCACCAAGCACAATTAAACGCAAGAAATCAAGTAAGCCGCTTATTGATACAGGTAAACTGCGTCAATCTGTAAAGGGTATCGTCAAATGAGCTTAATTAATCAATTTCCTCGCTTTTTAAATAGCAAATTCAGCCAAAAGGTAGTCGTAAAACATCTACAAGGCGAACATTCAGCTATTGACTATAAGGCGAAGTACATTGAAGAAAAGGTCACTGCAATAGTGATGCCAACATCGCCTAACGATGTTCAATTCTTGCCAGAGGGTGAGCGGTTCCTGCCAAGCATTAAAATCTACACAGTTAAGCCTTTGAAGATAGGTGATTTAGTAGATTATCTTGGTGAGACTTACAAAATCAAAACAGTGGGTAATTGGAAAGACTATGGATACTACAACAATATCGGCATTCGACATAGCCAAACTGCGAAAGTGGATTCAAGAGGCTTTGAAGTTACCTAAAGATGCTGTAATCGGTGGCTGGTTGCCAGAAAATCCCCTGCCTGCGTTCATTACGATGGATGTATTAAATACCAACGAAATCGGGCAGGCGACACGAGAATTTGACGGTAAACGAGAGCGTATTAGACAGTCAATGCAAAGCACGGTCAGCGTTTCTTGTTTCGGTCGAAATTCACTCGCTCAAAGCTACAAATTAAAAGCTATTTTCCAAAGTTCAGCGTTTCTTTCCTTTCTTAATTCAAATCATTGGGGCGTTATCCGTTTTTCTGATGTCCGCAACCTAACCGCTACGGTTGGGGCAGACTATGAAGAGCGCGGGCAGTTTGATGTGATATTTAGCCATCATCACATTGTAGACACTCCGTTAGATCCGATTGAGAGAGTTGAGCAACGGACTAATAACAAATCACAAGATATAGGAGCATAAGCCAAATGGCATTATCAATCTCTAATATTGTAAACGTGCAATTAAACACAGTTCCGAAGTCTGCGGCTCGCAAATCATTCGGTACGGTTGCACTCTTCACACCAGAAGCAGGACAAGCATTTAATAATGCAACTACACGCTATGTTTATGTAAATAGCCAAAAAGATGTAGAAGTCCTTTTTGGTACAAATTCAGAAACAGCAAAAGCGGCTTTACCGTTCTTTGCTCAAAGCCCACGTGCGAAACAGTTAATTATTGCACGCTGGCAAAAAGACCAAACCACAATCAGCGCAACAAGTAACGCACTTCGAGGCGCTACATTATCAGACGGCTTAAGTTCGTTTAAGGCTGTTACAAATGGTAAATTTGCTATTACAGTCGGAACGGAAATCAAAAAACTAGAGGGGTTGAACTTCTCAAAATTAGCTGATTTCAGCGCTATCGCAAACGCCATTCAAACTAAATTAACACAGCTTTCTGTTGCGGCAAGCGTTACTTATGACGAGGTGGGAAATCGTTTCATCATCACCTCAAATACATCTGGCGCAAGCAAAGAAACCGAGATTTTTTACGCCATCAATGAGGCAGGCAATGGTGATTATATCGGTGGATTGCTAAAACTTGAGGACGGTCAAGCCACACGAGTTATTGGCAAGGCTCAAACTCAAGTTAAAGCCGAGAAAGTAGAAGAGGCTCTATTTAATGTTGCAGAAGTTGAAAACAGCTGGTACGGGTTCACATTTGCCGCTCAATTAACAGATGAGCAAATCGAGGCTGCGGCTAAATACGCTCAAGCTAATGACAAATTATTCGGTGTTAGCGTTATCAAGCCAGAGCAAATTGAATGGGAAAGTACAAACGTTTTCAAAAAATTATATGACGCTCAGTTAGATCACACTTTAGCGGTGTTTGACAAAAATGATATGTACCCTGCATCATCTGCGTTGTCTCGCTTGCTGTCTGTAAACTTTGCTGCTAACAACTCAACGCTTACACTTAAGTTTAAACAACAACCAACAATCACCGCAGACGAAATAACTGCGACAGAGTTTGCGAAAGCGAAACGACTAGGTATTAACGTTTACACTTACTTTGACGATGCGGCCATGCTCGCAGAGGGTACGGTAATCGGTGGTAAATTCGCAGATGAAATCGTTATCCTTGACTGGTTCAAAGATGCAGTGCAGAAAGAAGTGTTTGCTCGTTTATACAAATCACCAACTAAAATTCCTTTAACCGACAAAGGTCAAGCAATCTTAATTTCTGCGGTTGAAAAAGTTTGCTTAGAGGGCGTTAATAATGGTGCGTTTGCTCCTGGCAAATGGACTGGTGATAGCTTCGGTAATCTAAAAACCAATGATTACCTAGAAAAAGGTTATTACATCTGGGCTGCTCCAATGGATACGCTTTCAGATAGCGACCGTGAGCAACGTAGAGCGACACCAATTCAAACAGCGGTTAAATTAGCTGGTGCAATCCATTCAAGCGATGTGATTGTAAACTACAACCGATAATTAATATATGGCTGGATTATCCAGCCTTTTCTTTTAAGAGGGAATATAAATGGCAGTTTTCGATCCAAAACAAGTGGTAGTGTTACTTGACGGAAAAGAGATTTCCGACTGGGCTGACGGTGCAGACGTGATTAGTGCGGTCAATCAAGTTGATGCAGGTCAGTTGGTTATCGGTGCGAATGGTACAGGTATCTACATCGCAAACCCAGATAACTCAGGGAAGTTAACGCTTAAAATCAAGCAGCATTCCGCTGATAACGCTTACTTATCGAAACTATTTAATCAACAAAAGAGCAGTATCAAAACATTTATGCCTATCACGTTATCAATCCGTGATTTGATTAATGACGATGTTGTAACAGCTACAAAAGGCTACTTCACCACTCCGGCTCAATATGTGCGCGGTAATGGTCATAATGCGACAACGTGGACGATTGTTTTTGAGCAAATGACAATGAACTTAGAAAAAGGTGTTGAATAATGGAACAAGTTAAGCAATTCGCGATCGAGGATGTAACTTACACAATGACACCGGCTAATGCTATGGCTGCGTGGACTGCGTTAAAAAATGCAATGAAGTTACTCCAATCTGTTGATTTATCTGTGTTGGGCGATAGCAAAAAGCTAGGTGTTGGCGTGTTAACTACCGTTTTAGCTAACTTGGGCGATTCAAGCGTGAAAGAGTTAGAGAATATCGTATTAAGTCACACAGCTTGCGAGCAAGACGGTCAAAAATACCGTCTGTCAGAGCGTTTCGACAGTCATTTTAATAAACATCGCGGACATCTAATCACTGTTTTGAAAGAGGGTTTAACCTATCAATTCGCTGATTTTTTTATCGGTGGGGGTGGATTGCTGAACAATATTCAAGGCAACCTCAAGGCGTAGAGAATCAAGCGGAAAGCAGAGTTGATTGGTTTGTATTTACGCCAATCATCAAGAATCTGTGTACGCTGAACGAATTAAGATCGGTTTATTCAATATCCGATCTTATTTCTTTCCACGAGGTGGTAGTGGAATTAAATCAAATGGAGCAAAGCAATAATGCTATTAGATGAATTACTGATTAAGATTGGTATTGATGCAGATAGCCAAGCGATGCGAGAGTTTGAGCAATTCTTGAATTCCGTCAATGATGGTACGGAAAGTGCGGTTGATAGTTTAGGTGCGTTCGCAAAATCAATAGAGGATATTGTAAGCGATGCAACGGCTCAAGCTAGAGAAATGCCAGAATTTGCCGAATTCTTCCAATCTATCGAGCAGCTCCAACAAGAAACAGCAAATCTTTCTCAAGATGAATCACTGGACGTTTGGGTTCAAAAGCTAATAGAAAGCGATCAAATGTTGTCAGCATTTGGTGAGGATTTCATTAATAATAGTGCAGAGCTAACAAGAGAATTACAAGAGGCTGGACTAAGTGCCGAGCAAGTCGAATCTGTAATTAATAAACTTGGTGCTGCGATTGAGCAGAAAAAAAACTCTGTTGAAGCGGATAGCAAAGCAGTTACAGCTAACACAGCCGCCATAAATGAAAACTCAGATTCGGTCGGTGATTTATCAGAGAATCTTATTGATTTATGGGCTAGTAAGTATGGTGCAGACGGTTTAATCCAGAAGTTCAATATCTTAGGGGTTAGCATTAACGCTGCAACATTAAAAGCCGCCGCATTTGGTGCGGCTTTCTTGGCTGCAACCGTTGGTGTGAAAAACTTTGTTGATGCGAATTTAGATGCGCTAGACGAGATTAAGCAGTTATCAAATGTAACTGGCGAATCGGCTGACCAAATCTATCTGTTAGGCAAGGTTGCAGAAGTAAACGGTTCATCTGCTCAAGCCGCACAATCATCAATCGAGGGGCTATCTCGTGTAATTGGCGAGGCTGCCGCTGGAGTTGGTCGGGGTGCTAAATCTTTTGAACAGTACGGATTAAGCGCTAAAAAAGCCAATGGCGAAATAAAATCATCTAGCGAGCTATTCGGTGAAATATCCGAAAAAATGCAACAGATGAGCAATCAAGAGCAAATAGCAATGCTTTCTAAGCTTGGTATTGATGGCTCAATGATTCAGATGTTGCGGCTTGGTAATGACGAGCTAACAGAGCAGATTGCTTTAGCAAACGCTTTAACACTTGGTGTTGGTAATGCTGAAAATGCTGAAACCGCGGCGGCTTTCAAAGATGCCTTAACACAGGTTTCGCAAGTATTCACCGCAATAGGCGAATATGTATCTTTGCGAGTAGCTCCGTCAATTCAAAGGCTGGCTGAGGGATTTACAAAGTGGTTCGTTGAAAATAATGATTTTATTAAATCTATATTAAACGGATTTAGCAAGGTTCTCTCGTTCTTGTTTGAGGTAGCTGGTGCAATTAATAACGTTATTGAAAGCACTATCGGCTGGAAGTCTGTGATTATCGCTCTTGGCGGGTTAATGCTATGGCTTAGTCGCAGAATGTTATTAGCGTTTGCGACAAACCCAATTACTTTAACCATTGGCGCTATTACGGCTCTATTCCTGCTCATTGATGACTTTATGACGTATCTTGAGGGCGGGGAAACCGCTCTTGGTGATTTTTGGAAACCTTTCGCTGACGGTTGGAAAGCTATCAAGCCCTGGATTGATAAAGCGAAAGTATGGGTTAAGAGTTTTGCTGATGGTTGGAGTGATGCGCTAGACGTTATCAAACCACTAAAAGGCGTGTTATCTATCGTATGGTCTGCTGTTGAAAATATATACGGTAGTTTCTCGCGATTATTAAAACAAATCTTTGGCGCGACAAGTGCGGTTGATGACTTTGGCAATAATGGCGAATCTGTTGGTAGTGCGTTAGCGAGTATATTTAACTTTGTCGCTCAAACCATTGAGGGGCTTTCCGGTGCTATTGCGATAGTTGCAACAACCTTATCATCCTCTTTCGAGGTAGCCATTTCTGCCGTAATTGGCTTATTTAAAATGCTTGGTGCGGTATGGGATGGGATTGTCTATGGTTGGACTACAGGTGACTGGTTAGGCGCGTTTAAGCGAATGTTCTCCAAGATGGGGGATATAGTGCTTGGTGTTTGGGATAACATCAAGAGAGCTGCTATTGAGTTTATTAATAGCTTAATTTCTATTGTTAATAAGTTTGGAGCGGGAATTGACCCGATAGAAATCCCAATTACTCAAAGAGTTCAGACTATTGGTGAGAATGTTGGTTCTGTTGTATCTTCCACAGCTGGATTTGCTCAGAGTGCCGCCTCAATGTCCGGCATGGTTCTTGGCGCATCTATGGCTGCATCATCTGGAGTTGGCCCGCAAACCACAAATACAGATAACAGTCAGAAGAACAGCAATAACAAAATAACCATTACGCAGCACATTCAAGGTACAGATAATCCTAAGGCGGTAGCAGACCAATCGGCAAGAGCTATCAACAATCAACTATCCACAGTTATAGGTTAAACATGGCTAATTTTGCTCAATTATCAAATAGGAGTATTGGTAAAATTACTCTCGATGTTGTCACCATTGAAGATCACCAATCAGACCTATCAATCACTGAAAACCCGATTGAGTCAGGCGCTGCAATAGCCGACCATGCTGTGATTCAGCCTAAACGCGTAACGATAAATGGCGTGGTGGTCGATCACGATCACAGCTCGTTTGCCGGAAACATTCCATTTCTTGGTAATATCCGTGGAGCGGTTGACTTTCTCAATAACATCCCATTACCGGTAAACGTTGCGACTAAGACGGCGCAAACTATTGCTAAAGCTGGAAGATTGATTAGTCAAGGAGCGGCAGCACTTGGTAGCGTTACTGGCGCATTTGGCGGGGCTAGAAAGTTAGCCCCATTTTTACCTGACTTTTCCGTGCCGGAGTTGCTTAGCGGCGCTATTGGCGGGGATAGTCGAGTTCAGAAATGCCACGCAGACTTACTCGCCTCTCAGAAGTCTGGTGAAACAATAGAAATTCAAACAGGAATCCATCTATACAAGGATATGTTGATTGAATCAATCTCAGTTAGCCAATCCCAAGACGGCAGTGCAACATTTACCATTACCGCTAGAGAGATATTCGTAATTAATACGCAGTCATCAAGTTCAGGTAATAGTAACAAATCTGGCAGCAATGGATCGTCAACAGCGGGAAAAACAAAAAGCGGCAGAGCTGCAAAGCAGTCGGCAAGCAAAACTCAACAAGGAACGACGCAACCAGTAAAGGCTACGCCTAAGAAAACCTCGCACCTTGGCAATGTAATAGGAGTTAGAAAATGAGATTAATTCCAGTTACACAATCACCATATCAAGAGCAAACATTTGATTTTAATGGTCGAAAAATCCGTTTAACACTACGTTTTAATAGCATAGGCGAGTTCTGGGCAATGGATGTTTTTGAACCGGTGACTCAAAAACAAATCTGTCAAGGTCAAGCGTTGGCGTGCGGAGTGCCTATTCTATTGCGCTCAACTCAACCTTATTTCTTTTACCTGGAAGATGAGAGCGGGGCTGAGTTAGACCCATTCGGTATTGATGATCTAGGTACAAGGTGCTTTCTTTACATAGGTGAAAAATAATGAAACAGTTTGGTCGTCAATGGAAGCTTGATATTAGCAATGATAGCGAAACAATATCAATAGAGCAGTTACGGGTCGCATTTGAAATTGATAAAACAATCAATGAGAAACCTAACCCTGCAAAAATTCAAGTATGGAATCTCAATCGAAATCACATTAATAAATTGTTAAGTCAGGAGTATAAAAAGGCGGCTTTATTTGTTGGGTATAACGAGTTGAGACAGATTTATTCTGGCGACATTACCAAAGTTAGAATTCAGCGAGAAGGATTGGACTTTATTTTAACGCTTGAATGTTCTGACGGACACGTGGCTTATACACAGTCAAGAGCAAAAACGACACTCAAGGCTGGTGCGACAGATAAGCAAATCGTTGAAGAAATACAAAAGACCATGCCGAAAGTGCAAGCAGGAGCAATCGACATACCAAATAAGAGACAACTACCACGCGGCAGAGTCTTAAATGGTGATAGTCGAGAGATACTCAACAGGGTGGCTAGGAATAATGGTGCTGATTGGTCAATCCAAGATGGCTCTTTGGTATTTCTTCCAAAGGACAAGGTTTTAAGTGATGACGCTGTATTAATATCTCAAGACACAGGAATGATTAACGCTCCAGAGCAAACAGATGATGGGTTAGAAATTACTTGCCTGCTCAATCCGGCTCTACAAATTGGTGGATTAATCAAGCTTGAATCAATCATTGAATATTTTAATGGTGAGTACAAAGTTGTTAAATTGGCACACTCTGGCGATGGCATGGGTGGCGACTGGCATAGCAAAATGACGGTCGTGGGCGGTAAATTTCAGAAAGTAGATGGTGGAAAAGGTGGTAAATAGATGAATTATAGTCAAACACTAGCGACACCAGAAACAGCAGCAGACCAGCAAATTCAACAAGCACAATTAAATCTACACACCGCGCTACCTGCTAAGGTGGTGAGTTTTGACTCAAGCAAGCAAACAGTAACGCTTGCAACGCAGATTAAGATGAAATTAGCTGATGGCAAAGATGCTGATATTCCTGCTCTTGTTGATGTTCCAGTTAGCTTTCCTAGAGGTGGTGGGTTTGCTGTTACATTTCCATTAAAAGAGGGTGATGAGGGTATTGCAATATTTTCCGAGCGGTGCATAGATGGCTGGTGGCAAAATGGCAGTGCATCAGCTCCTCTTGACTTTAGGTTGCACGACTTATCGGATGCAATGTTTATACCTGGCGTCTGCTCAGTTCCTAGAGTTATTAAAAACTTTTTTAACGATGGTCTTTCAATGCAGACACTTGACGGTGGAACGTATATTAGGATTAAGAATGGCACAATCCAAATCAAAGGAAACATTGAGCATCAAGGCGACACATCACAGAAAGGCAAACATAGTTCAACAGGTGTGATTTCGAGCGATACCGATGTTAAGGCGGCTGGAATATCAGGTAAATCACACAAACACCCTGGAGATAGCGGTGGTACGACAGGAGCGCCACAATGACGGTTAGAGTTAGACGAGTGGATAAAAATCACGATTGGACTTTCGGGCAAGGCTTTTCAAACTACGCAAGCGAATCTGAGGCTATTGCTCAAAACGTTCAAACTAGACTCTGGTCATTTACTAATGACTGGTTCTTAGATTTAGAACATGGCTTGCCTTGGTTGGAGCAGATGGGGCGCAATGTCAATTTAGCGGATTGGGAAATCAGAATAAAACGCCATGTATTGCAAACTGATGGAGTGGTAAAGATAACTGATTATGAGGCTATCCTGAATCCAGATAATAGGAGACTGGAAGTTTATATCACATACCAAGACATTTACGGGCAGGAAAAGTCCGCAAGCTACAAATCACAGGAGTAATCAATGGCGACGTTAACAGAAGAAGGGATTAGAATTGAGAGATTGGATAATATTGTCTCAACTCTCGAAGATGGCTTGCGACAAATCTACGGTCAAAATATCGACTTATCACCAAACACACCTGACGGACAAGTTGTTGGATTGCTTGCTCAAATCAGGATGGATTTTGAGGAATTGGCTGAAAATGTATATAGACAGCTAGATCCAGATGTGGCAACTGGTGCATGGTTGGAGCAACGAGTGGCTTATGCTGGATTAATGCGTAGAGGTGCTAATTACAGTTATTTAAGGTCGGTGGCTTTAACTGGTGAGCCGAATACAAGACTATATTCTGGAATTGTTGTATCGGACACGCATAAGGTTAGATGGGTTCTTGTATCTGATGTCACACTTGATTCAAACGGTTCTGCTAGAGCTGATTTCAGGAGTGAACAGTTAGGTGCGTTTAACTTAGCCAAAAATACAAATTTAACCATTGAAACGATTACGCTTGGTTTAATTAGCGCTACAACTCAAGAGGACGCAGAAATCGGAATTGAAGAAGAGACCGATACTCAACTGCGAGAACGTTTCTTGTTTAGCCGAACTAAAAACGCACAGAATTCAGCAGAGGCAATTAACGCTAAGATAGCCGCCTTGCCAGATGTTAAGCACGTCAGAGTGCTTGAGAATAACACAGGACAAAGAGATTCATTTGGTGTAGAGCCTCACTCAATCAATGTTATCGTTAATGGTGGCGATAGCGCGGATATTGCCGATGTTATCTATCAAAACAAAGGTGCAGGCGTAGGATTACAAGGTGATACACAAGTTACGCTCCAAAGGGATAACGAACAACGAGTAATACGATTCGACCGTGCGGCAATGGTTGACATTCAAATCTCGATGCGATGCGTAAGATACGAAGATTTTACTCAAATTAACAAGAGCGAAATTACCGAGCAACTAGCGAAACAGGTTTTTAATATCGGTCAAGCAGTTTCTTTATCCCGACTATATTCGCCGATTAACCAAGTCGGTGGTTTCTGGGTTAAGGAATTAAAAATCGCACGAAAAGGTCAACAGCTGAAAGCCGAAAACGTTGTGATGCAACCTCGTGAAATTGCGCGAATCCTGCCAAGTGACGTAACAATCGAGGTGGAATAATGTCATATTCTGATTTGATAATCTGGCAATACAGAGGGAAACCTAAAGCTCAGGCAACAATTAAGCTTTTTGAAGAGGTTATCGCTAAAGGGTTTATTGACTTGTATCAACTGCAAGATGTTTTAAACATCGAAACAGCAACAGGACATCAATTAGACCTAGTCGGGAAGCATGTAGGACAATTCAGAGTGATTAATGGGTACTACTTGCGCAGTTTCTTTGGATTCCACACAGCTCAAAACGCCATGCCGTTCAGTAAAAACAGGAATGGCGGCGGTCAGTGGTATCGTAGGCGAGATCCCTTGGCTGATTCGGTTGTTCTTGGGGATGATGATTATAGATTCCTTATAAAATGCCGAATTATCAAAAACTATCAAACAGGCACGCTACCGAACATTATCGAGGCGTGCCGTTTTGTTTTTGGCGAAGGCTGCAAGGTTATAGATAACCTTGATATGACGGTTTCCGTTAATGTTAAAAACATTTCCCTAACCGATTTCACAAGGTATGCGATACAGCATTTAGATATTCTTCCAAGACAAGCGGGTACTAAGATTAAATTCCAAATCGAACAGGAGTAATAAATGGCATTATTTAATAAGCCAGATGAGAAGGTTTTTGCATCAAACGCAAAACAAGGGGAAGTAAATGATTTCCCAGATGTGCCTAGGGGTTGGGGGCTTTCTTTCGATCAAACAGGCGGCATCCCCCCTATGGAGTGGTTTAACTGGCTATTTAAGCGAGCCGATGAAAGACATGGCTATTTAATGCAGAGAGGACTCCCTGAATGGTCGGCTACTCTTGATTATCCAGAAGCAGCGTATGTCCAATATAACGGATTGAGTTACAAATCGTTAAAAGCAAACAAAGGCAAACTTCCAGACGAAGATGATTCGCTATACTGGGTTCGCTGGGGCGACTCAATGAACATCAAAAAAGGGTCAATCAATCAAGCTGGGATTGTTCAGTTAAGCTCCAGTGTAATTAGCAATAGCGAAGAATACGCAGCGACATCGAAGGCGGTTAAAATCGTCCGAGATGATGCCGTACTTAAAGCTGGAGACACAATGACGGGTACGCTAACAGTGCCTAATGTTGTTATTAATGACCCTTCCAATAATAACAATTCGTTACAGATTGGCGATGAAGTTCGCTTTGTTGATATTGACAAAGTAAACACTATCGGGTTCAGAGGCATGCGAGATCCGAATATCGGATTTATAGCCTATGGGGATGCCAATAAAATATTCGGATATGACGGATACAGATTTAGGGCTGACAGCTCTATTTACACCAGTCAATATGGATACGGTGGATATAATAATCAATATAACTCAAAAGCTCCGTTCATGGTCGAGGAAGATGGCTCTCAATCAAGAGATACTTATCATCCTTTTATTAAGGGCAGGGTTAGAAAACCAGGGGAATACGGTGCAGCCCTGTCTTTCGGCTATACAACGAGACAAGAACTGGGAGACGGCACTGGAAGAGGCGTTATACATCTAGCTGAAGATAGTGGCAGAAATTATATTTGGTCATTCGAGCATGGCGGCGATTTTAGAAGTGGAGGGAATGTCATTAGCGGTAACGGCAGAGGCTTAAATTCCGCATTAATGGAGGATATTTTCTACAACTTTAGAAATAAGTTTCAAATGGCTGAATATGCTGGTAATGGCGCTGTTTCAAGGGTTTTCAGAATCCCTATCACAGATAACAGAGGGCTTAAAATATATGTGGCAGAGGTTAGTCTTGGTCCAAATCTTGGTGGTACAACATTAAACTTAGCCGAAGCGTTGCAAGGTTTCAAGGTTGGAGTTGCAACAAGTGCTGTTGGAGGGCAAAAGAAAGCTTACGCTGTGGAGTTTAATGGCGACAATAGGGTTAATATTTATACAGACCCTGTAATTGCTACACAGAAAATAAGTTTGATTCTAATTGGCGAGTACTTTTATTAAGGATTGATTATGTTTAAACAATTTAATATTGAATTAAAAATCTTTGATGAGCCTATCCTAATAAAAGGGGAGGATGGCGAGTTAACCGCATCAACAAGCGGTGATAACTGGCTGCCTGTAAATTCCCAAGATGAGGTTAATTCAATCTGGTCAACCGTAACAGGTGGTGGTGAAGTTTGGGTTGAAAATGGCAAAATTAAATGCTCCGGCGCGGCCCCAAGTGAATTTCACACCTTTAATATGAAAACCAAGAGGTTTGAAGAGTCTCAAGAGAAAAAAGCTAACTATCTAAATATCAAGAAAGAGACGTTACTTGTCGCTCTTGCTGATAAAGCCGATAAAATCAAAAGCGAATTACTTGCAGGTTATCCACAAACAGAAATTGAGAGCTTTTACCGCCAAGAGAAAGAGGCATTGGCATGGCAAGCAAATAATAAGGCTGATACACCAATGCTCAAACAAATCGCGAGAATTAGAAATATCCCTTTCGATATTTTGGTTCAAAAGGTTCTTGAGAAATCGGCTCAGTTTGCTGTGGCTGTTGGCTCGATTATCGGGCAGAGACAGGCATTTGAGGATAGATTGTTGCTGTCTGCGACAATCGAGGAATTAACCGCACTTGAAAAGGAAATTGAAGAATGGAAATTCCAAGCAAATTAAAGCTCTATGCCTATCATAATCTAATCGCTATCGACCAGTTGTTTAACGCCTTAACTGGTGGAGCAGCAGACGAAACGTTTTAGTCAAATACGCAAGGGGGCTTAAATGTCAAACACTGACATCGTTCTTTATCGTGGTGATGATGAAGAGCGAAGAGTGCGGATATATGAGAAACAGCAAGACGGGGAGCTTAAACCATACGACCTAACCAATATTAAGCGGTTAGATTTGTGGGCGAAAGTGCGAAGTCATACTGTAATTTCTCTATCTAGCACGGATGAGACTATTAAAGTCGTAGATGCTGAGAATGGCGTAATTTTGCTTAAATTTAACCACGATTTAACTAAATACGCCATTTGGTCAGAGGCAAACTACGACCTGCAAACAATATCAAATACGGGGGCGGTAAAAACGGTGATTAGAAACGCGCTTTTTAGACTAGAGGGCGATGTTACACCGCAACCGAATGAAGATGGCGTGTAAAGATGAGCTTAAAGCGGTTATTGAGCTGCCAGGTGAGCTTACTTGCATTATTGAACCTGTCAAAGAGATAGTGGCAATAATTGAATCAGTAGCCACAGAAGGCTCATCATTAAACGAAAACGAACTATTAAAAATCTATCAACAAGGAAAAGAGGATTATTACCATGGCAAAACCAACTAAAGAAGACCAACCATTTGTGTATCAACTCGGCCAAGATGTGGCAAAACTGGGCTTTGAAATTGAAAAGCTTAAAAGTAAGTCTGTTAAGGCGATGCGAGTAACTGTGCCAGCCAGACCAGAAGATTACAACGGGGGAGATTTAATCGCTAAAGTATCGCTACCGGACGAGTATCAGCACATGATTTGCATTAAGTCCAGAAATAACGAAATTGCGCTTATCCAAACAGGAGAGACATTAGAGATTGCCGCAGAATATAGAGAGTATGAATTTTATCTCGCACCTGTTTATAAGCTTAATAATGATGCGGTTAATGCAACATTCGACCCAGAAATAGTCGCCGAAATTGAAAAAACAAAACGCGATGCATTAATCTATAAATACCTTGCTAAGTATTTAACAGATAACTATTTGACACAAGTGCGAAATGAACCTCAAGTTAAAGAGTATATCAGAGCACTAAACGTTTACAATGCTAATGTGTATGTCAATAAGAATGGATTAGATGCTTTATTGGCTAAGCCTTTTGTGATAAATGTACAAGGCGCAGAATTACCGCCAAAATATAATGAAGAGGCTAAATCTGCTATTAAAACAGAGCTAGATAATATTAATGCTGGACGTGTCGATTTAAACAACGCATCAAATTTCGAAATTGAAAACTACTTTATTGATTCTGGCGTTTAATTTTAAAGTGCGGTCAATTTTGGCCGCATTAATCTAGAAGTTCAGCAACTTCTTCCATATTCGGGGCGTAATAGACATTTTGTAATATCCGAATGTCTTTATGCCCCGATATTTTCGCCAAAGTCATTACATCGACTTTTTTAGCCAATCTTGTCAAAGCCTCTCGTCTGGTGTCGTGGAAGTGCAAATATTCTCGGTTGGCTGTCTTTTTCAGCTTTCTAAACGTTGCATCTAGAATATTAGACTTCACCTGAAAGCAAGTATCGCCTTGCTCAATCTCATCTCTTAATCTTTCCAGTATTTTCACCGCTGCTTTAGTTAAAGGTACGGTTCTTGAGCTGCCATTCTTGGTTATCGGTAAAAATGCCGTTCTTTTTTCTAAATTAACGTTATTCCAAGTGAGATTACATATTTCTCCAGCTCTCATCGCAGTTTCAACAGCAAATAGCACTGCCGCACCTGTGCGAGCCTTAGCGGTTTTTAAGCTCTCATTATATCCGCTAATCTTGACAATCTCGTCTATATCTTCTTGTGTGAACCTTTGTGTCCTTGGTTTACTTGCCTGTGGCTGTTGTAGTCCAGTCATAGGTGAGTTTTGAATATATCCCCAACGCTCAACGGCAACTTTGAAAATATGTCCGATAGTGGAAAGCTCCCTGCGAACACTTTCACCCTTAACGGTTTCTAATCGCTCTTTAATCCACAATTCTAAATCTTGGCGAGTAACATCAGATATATACTTGTCTGTGATAGGGTGGCGTAGAAAACGAGTTAAGCGGTTGAATTCGTGTTTTTCGCCTCGTTTTGTTGGCGTAATCTCATTCAAATAACGCTTAATCACATCAGAAAATAGCGTTTCTGGCTGCATACCTTTAGCCATTAACTCTAATTTCTTTTCTTCTTCCGCCCCCCACAAGATAGCCTCTGTCTTTGTTGAGCAGGTTTTGGATTTTCTTTTGCCGTCTCGATAGACCTCTACACGCCATCTATCACCACGTTTTCTAACTGTTGCCACTTTATTTAATCTCTAAACGTAAAAACCAGCCATAAATTAAACCGCTTGGCGTAATTTTGGCGTAATGAATGCATAAAAATATATAAAAATACATAAAAAATGGCAATACTGGATAAGATTAAAAGAGTAGAGAAATGATACTTAAGTATTGTAAAGCATTGATTTTATTAATAGAAAAGCAGAAAAGAAAAATCCCCGCTCAATGAGCGAGGATTATAATTTGGTGCCTAGGGTCGGACTCGAACCGACACGGTTATTCACCGGCGGATTTTGAATCCGCTGCGTCTACCAATTTCGCCACCCAGGCATTTGGGTTGTTCTGAATTATACGTTTATCTTACTTCGTTGCAAGTAAAATTTCATTAAAAACGTGTGGTTGTTTTAAATTTCATCAACTTGTATTCAAAGATAAAAGGGAAGTTTAAAATAATTTGATACGTTGTCACAAAAAATGGGTAAAATAAAAGCTTAGTATTTCTACTAAGCTTTATGATTATCTAATTAAGCGGTTTGACCAGCAAGGTTACCTAAATCTTTATCGATTAAGAATAAGCCTTTGCCATCTTCGCCAAGAAGATTTAATTTGTCTAAAATACCGCTGAATAATTTCTCTTCTTCGTGTTGTTCTGCAACATACCATTGTAAGAAATTGAATGCAGAGTAGTCTTTTTCTTCAAAAGTTTTACCCACTAGTTCATTGATTTTACGTGTGATCAATTTTTCGTGTTCATAAGTTAATTCAATGATTTCTTTTAATGATTTGTACTCATGCGCAGGTGCTTCAATTGCAGTGATTACCGCTAATGCACCAGTTTCATTTAAATAAGTGAATAATTTACGCATGTGTTGCATTTCTTCTGCAGCGTGAGCTGATAAGAATTTAGCTGCACCTTCAAAACCATTTTGTTCGCACCATGCGCTCATTTGTAAATAAAGGTTTGAAGAGTAGAACTCAAGGTTCATTTGATCATTTAATAATTTGATTACGTTTGATGATAACATTTTGTATTCTCCTTTTAAAATTATAATGTTGCTAAATCACGATCGATAAAGTAAAGCGAACGACCGTCTTCACCCACCAAGTTAAATTTATCAATAATGCTATTAAATAATTTTTCTTCTTCGTGTTGTTCTGCAACGTACCATTGTAAGAAGTTAAAAGTAGAATAGTCTTTGTTTGCAAAAGTCACTTCAACTAATTCATTAATCTTAGAAGTAATGAATTTTTCATGTTCAAGTGTAGTTTCAAATACTTCTTTAAGTGATTTGTAGTCATTTTTAGGTGCATCAATTTTACCTAAAAGTGGCATACCACTTGTTTCACTCACATATTTGAATAATTTTTGCATGTGTTCTAATTCTTCATCAGCATGACGAAGTAAGAATGCTGCAGCACCTTCGTAACCGTGCTTGCTACACCAAGAACTCATTTGTAAATAAACATTAGAAGAGTAGAACTCTAAATTGATTTGTTCATTTAACTTATCTGCGATTGCTTTATTAAGCATAAACCAACTCCTTTCCTTATTAAGTAGAGATTAAAAATAAAAACAAGACTGCTTAACTTGTCATCGGTGTGCATTCTAATCTCGCAAATGAGAATAGTCAAGTATTTTTTTTAAATTATTTCTATAAGTCACTAATAACAAAAGAGAAATCAATGTTAATTATTCTCATTTAGGTGATGTGTGTAAAATAAATTCTCATTATCAGATCAAGAATAATGAAATCTGCAGAATTGATGTACGCAATTGTATTCAGAATTCACATAGCGTTATCTACAAATTTCATACTAATTCTAATTATTCCATTGCAAAGACATCCATTTATTTCTTTTATATCCACAACCTAAAATCACCTTATTTTGAGTAATGCATGAAATAGGATAGTCACTTATATTGGTTTGTGACATATTTATATATGCAATTTAACATAATATACATTATGCGAAATCAATTACAAGGTTAGTGAAAGCTACGTATCAATAAAATCACAAAGTTATGCACAGGTTGTAAATACCACTCAAGCAATGCGAAATCTAGCCTCACAACACTTTACAATAGATTAAATAATGATTTATACACTCTAAAGTTGTTATGTAAGGAAAAAATAAAGAAGTTTATATATATATCAAACAATGACAACGCTACGTGAATTCTGCGTTATTTTATGAGATGAATATCATCAGATTTAAAAAAGAAAAACGTAAATCTCAGGGATTAAGATTTACGTTTTTGATGAATGGCATTTGTGTGACTATGTCACGATATGTATTAGATTAAGATAACAATTTTGCTCCGTATTCATAAACCTGTTGCAGTAAATTCAGTTTGGTTGGATTATCCGAATATTCCTCTGCTAACTGCTGTAAACTTTCTTCAAATTTAACCGCATTTTGTTCTAATTTACGTTGGCGATATTTTTGCCATTTGATTTGCTCTGCACGATTTAGAGTTTTATAGAAATGTCTTGCACGATAATGGAATAACAATTCTGGAATTCGTTTATCTTCAAATGCTAAACCATGCTCAGCTAATTTCTCTGCTGGTAAATCGCGTAAAATAGCCATGTTGTTTTTATCGGCGTTGCTAAAGAAACCGCTATAAAGTTCAGTTTCTACATTATCACTCGGCTCAAATTCGCGTTCTTCTGAGAAGATTTCAATAACTTTCTCGCGAATATCTAAGGATTGGCGCAATTTTGCTAAATTATCTAAGCAATGTTGTCTGTCTATCCCTAAACGAGCTGCATTTTCTGGCAATAACGTTTTTGCAGGCGCCAAAATTGGGCATTTATTAATATGAACCAATTTTAATGGAACTGATGAAACACCTCTTTCTTCTAACTCACTTTTCTTGGTATATAAATCTTGTCGTAAATCAACCGCACTTTTGCTGAGCAAGTTATCAATATCACCTGATAAATCACAGACGATTACAGCATTTTGATTAGTTGGATGCCATGCTAATGGTGCCACCCAAGCACAATTGCCACGATAATTCCCTAGCATACCCGAAACGTGCACTAATGGTGTCATTTCCGCGGTGTCGATCAGTTTCTCAATTTCCTTTTTACCTCTATGCTCAAAGAAGAATTGAAATAATTTAGGCTGCTTTTCTTTGATTAATTTAGCCATAGCGATGGTTGCATATACATCCGCCATCGCATCATGGGCATTTTCATGCTCAATACCATTTGCTTTAGTGAGTTTTTCTAAGCGAAAGCTTGGCATGCCATCATCGTCATAAGCCCAATTAATTCCCTCTGGACGCAAAGCATAACAGGCTCGAACCAAATCTAGTAAATCCCACCGAGAATTGCCATTTTTCCAGCTATATTCATAGGGATCGATGAAGTTACGGTAAAAGATATAACGAGTCATTTCATCGTCATAACGAATGTTGTTGTACCCCATCACACAAGTATTAGGTTGTGAAAACTCAGCTAGAATTTTTGCGGCAAATTCAGGTTCAGGAATCCCCTTTTCATTACATTCTTGTGGCGTGATTCCTGTGACCATTACGGCCTCGGGAGCTGGCAAATAATCATTAGTTTGCTTGCAATACAACATAATAGGCTCACCAATGATATTGAAATCTGCATCGGTACGAATACCAGCAAATTGAGCAGGACGATCACTTGCCGGATTGATACCAAAACTTTCGTAATCGTAGATAAAAAAACTAAAATCGTTTGCCATAATTAAGCCAAAATTTTATCTAAATAATATAAACAGAAAATTGCTGAAAGACTGATAAGAACGCCAAACCAGTTTATTTTGCTGATTTTTTCTTTAAAGAAAAATGCGCCGGTGACGGTGCCTAAACAAATAACACCAATATTCATTCCCGCAAAAACTAAAGTTGGGTTTTGTCCGAAGCTTTGGTGCGCTTTAATGTAAAACAGGATGTTGAAGAAATTTAATACACCTAAAATGATTCCACCAATAAAGCTTGGCACTGTCCACTGAGTGCGTTTTAGGAATAAATACAGGAACATGACACAAGCGGCTAATGAGAAAGCAATGAATAATGTGGTTGGGAATGCTCCCCCGCTTTTGGCCACTTGTTTGAATAAAATATCAATGGTGCCATAACCAAACCAAACACCGATTAAGCCTAAAATACCTTTAAAAGTGACCGCACTTTGTTCATTCGATTTGTTCAAAATACAGAATAAACCGATGAATGCCAAAATAATGCCAACAATTTTAGGCTGACTTAATGTTTCATGGAAAATAATAAAAGAGGCAACAATCGGTAGAAATAACGATAAGCGTTGTGCAGCATCAGAACGCACGATGCCAGCAAATTCAACTGCTTTAGACATAATGATAAATACGGTTGGTAATAAAATACCTAACGCCAGGAAAATAGGTGTACTATCACTTTGTGCTAAATATTCGGTAAATTCCAATCCTTTAAAATCGGGTTTGAGTAAAAAATAGCTTAACGAAATAGCAACGATATAATTAAACGCAATCGCTTGTTCAATAATGATATTTTTCTTGCGAGCAACTTTGAGTAACACCGATACGGCAACACTACACAGAATGGCAAAAATAAGGTTGTGCATAATTTTAATCCTTAACAGCTTGTTTAATTAAACTCATTATATATTCAAGATATTGAGTACTATCAGTAGAAATCTCATAATCACCATTTCCCCAATGGCCTGTATCTTCTACATTCTTAGCTAGTTTCTTCGGATCATCTAATTCACCATAAGGAAGATTAATCCATAGTTTTAAAGCCTTTTTCTGAATTCCGATATCCACAATATTTTTATCTTTTTTAAACGCGATATAGCGTTTTCTAGGTACAACCTCAATATTAGGTTCTAAATTTAAAATTGCCTGTTTGTAGGTTTCATATAATTCTTGTATAAAATCAGGTTTATCATTCAAATGATCATCTTCTTGGTAAACTTTAATTTCTTTTAGTGTAGAAAGTTCTTTTGTTTCTTCAGTTGTGACTGTCTTAATATTGGGCGCTGATTTAGATTTATTGATAAGATTTACAGTTATAATTTCATTATCAAAGCAATTTACTTCCCATAATTCAATTGGTAAATCTTTAAAATTTGTTGCTTGGATCTGGAAATCATTAAATGATGGAGAAACAAAAATCACTTTAGATTGAGACCAATCTATATCACTTCTTTTTAATGGCTTACTTTGAGTTTCATTATACTCAATCAGAAAATCAGCTTTATATTCAAGCATTAAATTAAGATAAGAAATCCCCTGATCTACCACACTAGAGTTTTGCTGTCTTTTATATTCAATTATCACAAACGCTTTAGCTTCAGGATCAAATGCCAAGGTATCTGTACGTGAATTTTTAATAGAAAATTCAGATCGAATGAAAATATATCCAGTCAACAGAGATAAATTATGCTCAAATAAATTTTGTATATCTTTTTCTAACTTAAACTTTCCTTGTTTAAGCTGAGCAAGAATTCCTTTTTGAGATGTAAAAATTTTCATCATTTATTCCTTAAATATTAAAATGCGGTTAAAAGAATTTAAATCTTTAACCGCACTTTCTTTACATAATAGTACAACTACTCTGTTGCGCCAAAGCCACGCAAACCAACCACATGAACTTGTTCTTGGTTGCCGGCGATTTTACGCACCAGTTTATAGGTTGTCCCTTTTTCAGGGCTAATGTTTTCCGGTGCTGCGATAAGTAATTGCATATCCAAACGTTCGCAAAGTTCGAACAAGGTGGAAATGGATTTACCATCCAAACGCGCAGCCTCATCCAAGAATAGTAAGCGGCACGGTACGATGTCTTTACCGCGAATTCGGCGGCTTTCCTCTTCCCAACTTTGTACAACCATTAATAAGATGGACATACCCGTACCGATCGCTTCACCTGTCGATAATGCGCCACTTTCAGCACGTAACCAGCCATCCGCACCACGGAATACTTCAACTTCTAGCTCGAGGTAATTACGGTAATCCAATAATTCCTCACCGATAGTTTGTGCTGTGCGTTGGCCCATATCAATATGCGGGTTAATGCGTTGATAAAGTTTCGCAATGGCTTCTGAGAAGGTAATACGATTATCACTGAATAAATCTTGATATTCTTCTTGTTTACCAGACAGCGCATCAAGCAACATCGCATGTGTATCGCGAATATTAACTACTAAACGTACTGATTTTACCTGGCCGAAGGCAATATTTTGTAAACCTTGGTTCAACATGCGAATACGATTTTGTTCACGTTGAATGGTTTTACGCATAATATTCGCCACACTTTCAGAACTGATCGCCAATTTTTTCTCACGACCAGTTAATTCTTCTGTTAAGCGATTAAGCTCAATTTCCATTTGCTCAATTGCATCAATCGGATCATCCGTTTTAATAATATCCTGACGAATACGCTCACGAAGATGTTGATAGACAGCAATAAAGAAGCGGACTTTATTTTCCGGTTTACGGCTATCTTCAGAAATACGCAATGCATCGCGGAGATATTCATTATCAGCCACTGCAGTACGTAGTGCACCTAATGCTTTATCCGACATTGAACGTAGTTCATCAGCAGATAAATAAGCTAATTCTCGACGATTGAGTCGTTTTTCCACATCAGAATTGCGAGATAAACGCAGAACCACGCACCAGCTGACTTTCGCAGCTACAACCAATTCACGTTGAGTTTTGTAATCACGTTCCGCTTTGCGAATGCGTTTATTTAAGTTATCCGCTTCACTTTCAATAAGCGTTAATTGTTTTTCAACATAAGAACGACGTTGACGACTGGTTGAAAGTTGTTGATACAACTCATCACGACGATTTCTTGCACGTTCCTCTGCCCCTTCATCAGCACGCACGCCCAATTCACCAATCTCAGCAATTAATTCTTTTAACAATTGATTTTTACTGTCGTAAGAACTTTGCAATTGAATAAATACTTGATTGTATTGTGCAAATTGGCTTTGTTTTTGACGTAATTGTTCACGTTGAGCATCACGTTGTGCCTGTAATTGCTCCAAACGTTGACGAAGTTGCTCGTTAAGCTCTGACGTTTCTGCTTGACCTGCATCTTCATAGCTGAAGTGATTTTTACGTTGTACTACATCCGCTAAAGCAAATACACGTTGCTGTACTTGTTTTTGACGTTCAATCGCTTGGGTTAAATCAGCTTTTAAGCGTTCATAGTTTTCTGGATCACTTTGTAAGGTATTCGCAATCGGCTCTAATTGTGACAACGCAACGCCATGTTGACGAATAAAGCTTTCATCTTGTTCTGCAATATCTAGTTGTTCACGGCATTCTTCAATGCGATCAAGTAATTCTTCATCAGCAAGCAAGTTAAGCTGTGGCATTAACTTATTCAACAATTGCATTTTTTCTTTGGCATTATCCAATTTAATGCGAATTTGTTGTTCGGTGCTTGAGAATTGATTGAGCTCGCGATCAATTTCATTGCGTTCTTGATTGATTTCCGCCATCACCTCTTCTGGGTTTGGTTGGAACGCAAGCGCTAAATGTAAGCCAACAAATTGACTAAAATGTTCGTGTAAACGTTGACATTTTTGTACATCAAAGGCGATTTGTGCGTATTCTTCCGCAATTTCATCACGTTTAGCTTGTAATTCTTCTAAATGTTTTTCACGTGCAGCACGGCCAAATAATGGAATTTGCGGGAATTTTGAATAACGTAATTCACGATCAGACACTTGCACCACAACGCCCATTTCGAGTTCTTGGGCTGAAAGTACGCTGTCATCAAAGGCATTTGGGTCACCTTCGATTAAATATAAATCGTCTGGACAATCTTCTAAATTAGCTAATTGTTCGCGTACCGTGTTGAGATCACGAACAACGATAGCATGACGCGCAGGACCATAAAGTGCAGAGAAATAAGGTGCATCTTCAATTGGTACATCATCATATAATTCAGAAAGCAATACGCCACCAAAGCGTTCTGCAAGCACATTCAAGCGAGCATCTTCTGAACCATCTGGTTGGCTTAAACGAGAAATTTGCTCATCTAATTGTTGACGTTGTTTCTCTAAATTGTCACGTTGAATAGTCAGCTCACGTTCTTTCACCAATTGTGATTGCATAAAATGCATCACATCTTGGCTATGCTCGAAGGTTTCACCACTTTGCTCTTGTAAGCGTTCTAAAGCCGCTTGAGCAGTTAACCAAGCCGGTGCTTTACGAGCATTTTCTTCATAAAGTGCGGTCAAATTTTCACGTTTTTGACGCAAGGTTGAACGGTTTTCTACTTGCTCAGCAAGTTCTTCATTCAAACTTTCAATGAGTTCTTCTTGTTCAACGTGGTATGCTTCGAGTTCATCAGCAGTTTCTAAAGATAAATCAGCACGTTGATTAAAATCAGCCAATAATTTAACCGCACTTTGTTGTTGAGCATAGCGCTGCTCTAACTCATGTAATTTCGCACGTAATTGCGGGGTTTGTTGTGCCTGAATTTTTTGTGTTGGATATTCACGCAATAATTCTTTAGCACTTTCCCAAGCACTTGAACGTGGCATATCACCAGCAATTTTACATACCAACTGATAGGCTTTATCGAATTGTGATTTTGCCGCTTCAGAAATAGACATCTTATGTTCTAACTCAAGCACTTGCTCGGTCAGACTTTCTGCATGAGCAACAAACTCAGCTTGGTAATCTTCCGCATTTTTCACGCTCAAATCCGCTAAACCACATAAGGTTTTCGCTTTTTCAAGCGCGGCAATTGCTTGTTGATATTGCAATGCACGGGTTTGTTGTGCATCTAATGCTTGTTGATAATCTGCAAGTTGCGCACGTACTTGGTCAATTTCAAGTTCCGTTTGCTCAAATTGTGCTTGGCTTTCTTCAAGCTGTTCGGTTGCGGTTTCCACAACCATTTTTTGTTCTTCTAATTTTTCTGTAAGCTCAGCCACATCTTCTTGATAGCGCGATACTTTTTCTTGATGACGTAACGCATTTAATACCAAGTTCAAGTGGTCTGCCGCACTTTGGTGATCGACTTCTAAAGTACGTTCATTTTCTGCCAATTCTGCAGCTTCACGGCTTAAGTCAATTAAGCGATGTTGTGATAATTCTTGCTCAGCTTTTGCTTTATACCAATCACGACGGAAACCTAAAGCCGCTTCGATATTGCCACGACGTTCATTGGCATTGCGCATATAATCTGATGCCACATAATTAGTGGTTTCGGTGATTAAATGTTTGAATAAATCACGGTCAGATTGGGTAACTTTAATTGCTTCAAGGGTCATGCGGTTTTCACGTAACGCACTTTCCATATCTTGGAAGGCTTTGCGCACACCAAGGTTTTCTGGCAATAAGTAATCACGTAAAGAACGGGTAATGGCGCTGGAAATACCACCGTATAAAGAAGCTTCGATTAATTTATAGAATTTGCTACGGTCTGAGGCACTACGTAAGCGTTTTGGAATAATACCTAAATCAAACATCATGCCATGATAATCGGTGATGGAATGATATTGCTTAAATTGTGCACCAAGATTTTCAATTTTATCTTTTAATTCATTTAAATTGAGTACACGCGCTTGACGTTCACCGACTGTTTCGGTGAAAAGTGCGGTCGGATTTAAGGATAATTCTACACCTTGAATCGAGAATGTTTTTAAATCCACTTTCTTATCACGACCCGCAATTTGTTGCAGGCGCACACCCACGAGAATTCGTTGGTGACGAGAGTTGATGGTATCCAATACTGCGTAACACACACCTGGACGTAATTTACCGTGTAAGCCTTTATCACGAGAGCCGCCTGTCGAGCCAGCCTCAGTGGTATTACGGAAATGCAATAAGGTTAGGTCTGGAATTAATGCTGTGACAAAACCTGCCATGGTTGTGGATTTACCGGCACCGTTACCACCGGAAAGTGTGGTCACCAATTCATCCAAATCAAAGGTGCGGGCAAAGAAACCATTCCAGTTAATTAAGGTTAATGAACGAAATTTACCTCGTTCTACTCCACTATGTTGGTTTAATACAGGAGCAATAAATTCTTCTTCAACCTGTTCAGTTGATTGCTCAGGTTCGTCTTGATAGATTTCGTTTTCAAGTTCTAATACATCAGACATTATTCTTGTTCTCCTGCATCATCAAATTCTTCATCAATTTCGACCGCACTTTCTTCATCATCAAGGTCATCAGCATTGCTCGCCGCTTTTGCTTGTTTTTCCAATTCGAGAGATTGTGGTGTTGCTGCTTCCCCATCACGAATTAAGCGAGCTTGCGCTTCTAACGGATCATCACCGGAACGCACTTCAGCCCCAAAACGGAAAACTGATTCTGAAATCGTAAATTTACCGCTATGTTGTTCACCCACGGTATGAATCATGCCTAAACGGCGTAAACGACCAATCGCAGAGCGCACTTTTTCAGCTAATTTTTGTTTATCCAAATCCGAGCCGCTGGAACGTTGATTGACAGCTTTCAATAATTTACCTTCATCCGCTAAATTCAGTAATTCATCATAAACTTCTTGCGTGCTGAAGATACCTTGCTGCGCCAAACGTTCTGGGCTTAAATACAAATAGCAAAGTACTTTTCCTACCAACATCTCTAATTCAGAAAGCACTGAACGGGCAATTAACGTCGTTGCTTTTGGACGTAAATAGAAAAAGCCTTCCGGTGCACGAATTAATTCCACATTGTAACGGCGGTAAAAGCCATCCAACTCATTTTGGAAATCCATTAAAAAAGCATGATTATCTAATTGATCTGTGCTGATATGGCGACCTGAACGCAACAAGCTGTCCACTGCCGGGAAAATAGGATTTGCAATGGCATTTGCCAATTTCGGGGAAATTACATCTTGAATATCTGTCATGGTTAATTTCTCATTTTATAAATTCGTTTTTTAATAAGCCACGAAATTAATATTTATCAATCACATGCGCTTGTACTTCTGCGCCATAATCGTTAATTTCTTGCCATTGCGGATAAATACCGGCTAAATCATCATTTGCCATACCTAAACGCACAGCTTGATCCACAATAATACGTGCCACATCAAAATGACGAGAAAGTGGATAAGCTTCTAATTGTTCTTTTAAGACTAAACTTAAATCGATTGGACGATTATTCTCACGGTATTGAATTAATAAGCCTTGCATATGTTCGACGATTTGATCATGTAAATCAGCCAAAGATTCATATTGCAACTCTTCAGGTAATTCACCCAATGCATCATCTTCACGTAATACCATTTCTTCATCACGCAGATCGACTAAACGTTCCGCTTGAGCTGTCCATAAGAACCAAGTATGATCGAAATAGCTGTGGATAGAATTACGCAAGCGTTGTGAGAATACACGGTTTTTATCCATATCAATGGCGGTACGGATAAATTTATGAACGTGACGGTCATAACCAATCCATAAATCAATAGCTTGTTGTCCCCAGCTAATAATGCGGTCGAGCTTAGATTGTAAATCGGTAATTAATTGTTCAATAAAATACAGCTCATCATGACCAATTACATAATCTTGAATACGTAATAATTGAGCCTGTAACTTATCACCTGCGGCATTTAAAGTATCTTGTAACTCACGTAAATTGCCTGAGGTTTCATCTAATAAACGTTCACAGCTAGAAATTGCTGCCTGCCAATCTTTGGTAAGTAAATTGGCAATTTCTTCTTTAATGCTTTGTTGATTTTCATCCATTACGCGTTGTGATAAATCGATACTATCGAAAATCTCTGCTACTGAATATTTTAACGGAGCGAAAACATTACGACGCCAAAAGTGCTCATTCTCCCCTTTTGCTGTAGCTTCTTCTGCAGCATCGGATGCTCGCTGAATTTCATCGGCCACAATAGAAAGTTGTACGGAAAGACGCAACGCGGAAAATTCACGCTGACGAATATAATAATCTGATACTCCAACGCCTAATGGAGTGAGACGATAAATAGAAAGCCCTTCAGTAAATTCACTGCTGAAACGGTTAAGAAAACGCTGTTTCACCAGTTCATTGATAGCATTATTCGCACGGGTGGCAATCGCATCCGTTGATTGGTCAAAGGCATTGGCTGTATGGCGGAAAATATCCACTAAATCAGCTTCTAGCATCTCACCGTCTAAACGTTCGTTGTTATAAATGGCAATGGCCAGTAAAAATACTAAACGCTCTGTCGGCAGATTTAACGAAAATTCCCGCTCTTTCGCCCATGAGACGAGTTCAGGAATGGTTTGTGAGGTTTCGATCATTCGGTTACAAAAGCTTAAAATTGAACAAAAAATTTCTGAGATTATACAGGATTTTTTCTCAATCTTGAAAATCTTCTTGCAAATTGACCGCTCTTTTTAAATTTAAAATATCCTTAATTTAAATAAGGAAATATATTTTCGTATTTCAACCTTAGAAATGAGCGATATTTAAATAATATTTACAACTCTTTACAATTCTTTACAAAATAAACATGCTATTTACTTTTCTATACAAAAAAACCTATCTATAATCTTGTGTAGGTACGCAATCGTTTACTGAATAGATAAAAATAAGATTTTCAATATCTGAAAAATAAGAGATTAAAAATCATATAGTTAATTCATTCGTCAATGCTACCTATAAGTATTTATGTATATTTACACTACTCTAATAAAATTCTTTAATTACATAATGTAATTAAAGAAGAAGCTCAAGCGAGGACATATGAAAAATTTTAAATTTAATGCTATCACAGCATTAATTATTGGGGTGAATGTTGCTGTAGCGAATGCTGCTGATGGAAACATTCTGAATATCACGACACAAGATTCTGTTAATGCAAACAAACCAATAGAAGAGACTAACGTTAAAGGTCCTGGACATACAGCTATTGGTCAGCAAAACCAAATCTATTCTATTCCTGCTACTGAAGCTGAAGAAAGCCAAGGTTCAAGTTCTGCCATCGGTAATCAAAATGTGGTGAAAGGTGAACAAGCAAATGCGATTGGTGATGGGAATGATGCATATGGTCATTTTACCCAAAGTGTTGGTGATGATAACAAAGTTTATGCCGATCATTCTCTTGGATTTGGTGCTCACAATAAAGTTGGTGCTCAACGTGTAACAGGTACACCAGAAAAAGATGTTGTTGTAGATAAAAACACAAGTAAAGCAAGTGTATTTGGTTTAAACAATGTCGTTTTAGGAAAAGAAGTTCTAGCTCTAGGTAATAACAATAATGTAAATGGTGAAAATTCTACAGCTATTGGTACTCAATCTACTGCAGATGGCATTAATGCACTTGCAATTGGTGTAGGAGCTAAAGCTCATGTAACCAACCCAGCAGCAGCAAATTCAAACAAACCAGGTAACTTAGTTGCAATTGGTACAAGTGCAGAGGCAACAGCAGCGGAAACAGTTGCTATTGGTGAATCAGCAAAAGCACTTAAAGCTAATGCAAATGCATTTGGATCAAAATCATTAGCTGGCGGTGAAAGTTCTCTAGCTGTTGGTTCTGGTGCACAAGCAAAAGAAGATTCATCAGTTGCAATTGGTAATGATTCCAATGCTACTGCTAAATCTTCAGTCGCAGTCGGAGAATCTACAAATGCAACCGCTATTTTTGCTACTGCTGTAGGTGATAGTTCAACTGCTGCAGGTGTTCGTAGCGTTGCAATCAGCGTAAATTCTAAAGCTAAAGCAGAGGATTCTATTGCGATTGGTGCGAATACAAGTTCTGAAATTAGAGGGGTTTCTATTGGAGCTGGTGCCTCTGCACATTATCAAGGTATTTCTGTTGGTTATGAAAGTAAGGCGTCAGGTATTGGTTCAATTGCAACTGGAGTTGGCTCAACTGCGGCAGGATTATCTGCTATTGCAACAGGTTCAAATGCAACTTCGTCAGGCATAGCATCAATAGCTGTTGGTGATAAATCGAAAGCAACTGCAGGTTATGCTGTTGCAATTGGTGATAAAGCAAGTGCAACTCACGGCTCAAGTGTGGCGTTAGGTAATGCTTCAGAAACAAAACAGGCAGCTGCAGTAAATGACGCTACTGTAAATGGTATTTCTTATAATGGCTTTGCTGGAACAGATGCGACTGGGACAGTCTCCGTTGGTTCAGTAGGCAATGAACAATTTACTCGTCAAATTGTTAATGTTGGTGCGGGTGAAATTTCCAAAATATCCACTGACGCAATCAATGGTTCACAACTTTATATGGTCGCCGAGCAAGTTGGTGAAAATAAAAAACGTATCGAGAACATCCGAGTTCGCACAGGTGATGTAAAAGTAAAAGCTGGTGATAACATCGATGTAGAAGAAACTCACGATGATGCTAACCAAGTAAAAACCTATACTGTTAGTACCAAAAAAGACATCAAAGCAAATTCTTATACCATCAATAATTCCAATATCAAAATTGATCAAAATGGAATTAATGCCGGTAACAAAAAAGTTATCAACGTTGCAAATGGTGAAAATGATAACGATGCGGTTAATGTTTCACAATTAAATAAAGTGAAAACTGATGTGGCTAACAATACTAAAAATATTGCTACAAACACTCAAAATATCGCTAACAATACTAAAGCACTTAATACTTTAAATAAGAAAGTTAATGATGTTGACCGTAAATCTCGCGCAGGTATTGCAGGCGTTGCAGCAATCGCTTCTGCGCCATCTGCACGTAAAGATGGCAAGAGCATGGTATCAACCGGCGTTGCTCATCACCGTGGTGAAAGCGCGATCGCAATTAAAGCGTCTCGTAACTCTGATAACGGTCACTGGTCAACCAACGTGAACGGTGCTGCTGATACTCGCGGTCAATTTACTGTGGGTGCGGGTGTCGGTTACGAATGGTAATCTGACTTACACGTTAAAACAAAGAGCCACAAAATTGTGGCTCTTTTTTATGATTAAAAATAACGAAAAATTTGACCGCGCTCATTACAATAGATATCTCCAAACAAATGCACTGACTAAAATAATCAACATAATAATAATTTGTATTAAACGTTTTTTGGTTAATTTTTCTGCTGCCATACCTATTTACTCGTAGATAACTTCTTTAATTTACTATTTAGTGGTAGAATAATTGCGTTAGATCAATTTTACACTATATTTATCGATTTGAGGAACTAATGAAGAATTTCGTTTCAGAGACCAAATCAGGGCGCAGAGTTCAATCAGGTGGTTGTGCAATTCATTGTCAGGATTGCAGTATTAGTCAACTTTGTATCCCTTTCACATTGAACGAACATGAACTCGATCAGCTTGATAATATCATTGAGCGTAAAAAGCCTATCCAAAAATCTCAAGTCCTTTTTAAAGCTGGTGATACACTGAATTCTATTTATGCGATTCGCTCCGGTACCATCAAAACTTATACCATTAGTGAGGCCGGCGAAGAACAAATTACCTCTTTCCACTTACCTGGTGATTTAGTTGGCTTTGATGCTATCACGAACATGCAACACCCAAGCTTTGCACAAGCTTTGGAAACCGCCATGGTATGTGAAATTCCATTTGATATCTTAGATGACTTATCTGGAAAAATGCCTAAGCTTCGTCAACAAATTATGCGTTTGATGAGTAGTGAAATCAAAAGCGATCAAGAAATGATTTTATTACTGTCTAAAATGAACGCTGAAGAACGTTTAGCGGCATTTATTCACAATCTATCAAAACGTTACTCCGCTCGCGGTTTCTCTGCGAAAGAATTCCGTTTAACCATGACCCGTAGTGATATCGGTAACTATCTCGGTTTAACTGTTGAAACCATCAGCCGTTTACTTGGACGTTTCCAAAAATTGGGTGTACTCTCTGTTCAAGGTAAATACATTACTATTAATGATATTAATGCCTTGATTGATTTAACCGGTGTACATAAAACCAAAATCCAATTAGCAGAATAATTTAAAAGCGTGAGTTTTCACGCTTTTTTAACATTTGAAACAAAAAAACTTGCACGAGATCACTTTTTTGATAATCGGTTCTTGTCATCGTTTAAAATCTTTTCTATCCTATTGATATCTCATATCTTGGAGGTTTTATGAAATTTAATAATATTCTTGTTGTACTCAATCCTGATAACGAAAAACAATATGCACTTGCTCGTGCTGTTCGACTTGTAAAAGAACAGCAAAATGAAACAAAAGTAAAAATCACCACTCTGTTGAGTGTCTATGACCTATCTTATGAAATGTCTGCGCTTCTTTCCTCGGAAGAACGCAGCGAAATGCATAAAACAGCCGTTGAACAACAACGTCAAGCTGTGCAATTTTATTTAGATAAATATGCTGATCCGGAAATTGAATTTGAATCTCACATTGTATGGAGCAGCAATGAAGCAGATGCAATTCGTGAAGAAGTTGAAAAAAATCAATATGACCTCGTTGTGAAATATACTAAAGATGAAGAAAGCTTTACTTCATTGATTTTCACACCGGTAGATTGGCAATTGTTACGTAAATGTCCAATCCCTGTATTAATGGTACGTGATGGTGACTGGAAACACCAACGCCGTATTTTAGTCGCTGTTAATGTATCCGGTGAGCAAGAATATCAAGATGAATTCAATCAAGAATTAGTTTCAACAGGCATGAATTTAGCGGAAAACTTAAACCGTGGTAACGTACATTTAGTCGCAGCCTACCCTGTTGCACCAATTAATATGGCGATTGATTTACCTGAATTTAATACTTCAGGTTATGAAAATGGCATTCGTGGCCAACACCTCATCAATATGAAAGCCTTACGTCAAAAATTTGGTATTGATGAGGATCATACCCATGTACGCGAAGGTTTCCCTGAAGAGGTGATTCCTGAAGTGGCGAAAGAAATTGAAGCTGAATTAGTGATTTTAGGCACAGTGGGAAGAACGGGTTTATCTGCAGCGTTACTAGGTAATACAGCTGAACATGTAATTAGTAAATTAAGCTGCAATTTATTAGCCATTAAACCATCTAAAAAATAAGCCTATTTAGCTTTTTATTTAAAATAAGTGCGGTCAGAAAAACAATCGTTTTATTGACCGCGCTTTTTTGTTAAAAAAATGTGAAGTTCCTCACAAAATCAACTTTTTTCATTCGTCTCATCATTTCTTTTTCGTTATACTCGTCCGCCCTATCGAAGACTTTCTATAAATTGATTTATTGATTAAAAAGGAAAGACAATGAAAAAAACATTAATTGCGGCACTACTTGGCTTCTCTGCGCTCGCGCAAGCACATGAAGTTTGGGTTGCAACACCAGCACAACTAGCTTCTAATAGCGTTTTAAAAGCTGATTTAGCTTATGGTGACTACCCCTATGTTGAAAAAATTCCTGAAAAACGTCTCGCTATTTTTCCACCGATGGAACTCATCAATCAAAATGGTGAAATGCAAACATTAGTACAAAAAGGTGAAAACTACCAATATCAATCAGAAAATCCGTTAAAAGACGGTTCATATTGGGTAACAGCTACTTATAAACCAACTTTCTGGTCACAAAATAATGAAGGTTGGAAAATGGATAACTTACAAGGTACACCAAATGCATTCTATTGCGAACAAACTCAAATGTTTGGTAAAGCCTTTACTGTAGTGGGCAAAAAACCATTAAATGCAGATATGGCTATGACACGCCTCGGCTTACCACTTGAAATTGTGCCACTCAAAGATCCAAAAACAATTAAAGCAGGCGAAGCTTTCCCTGTTCAGATTTTCTATAAAGACCAACCACTTGCAGGCGAAACGATTATCGCAACCTCTGATACATTTGTTGTGAAAGATATGGAAGCGGCGACATCTCACCGTGAGCCGCAAGCCTTTTCTGGTAAAACAGACAAAGAAGGTAAAGTTAACTTTATTCCATTAATTGAAGGTGTTTGGAAACTTAAAGTGATTCATAAAGAACCATTTGAAGATCAAAAAGTTTGTCAACATTCAGCGAATTACGCGACGTTAATTCTCCCTGTTGGTAAAGCTAGAGCTAAACTCCCTCCAAAACCAGAACATCATCATTAATCATAAAAAAAGTGCGGTCAAATTTAACCGCACTTTTTTAATATGTTCTTAACGCTGGAGGTTGGTAATGTTCAATAAAGGTTTCGATTTCTTGAAGATTATTCGAGAATAAAATCTTCTCAAAATCACCTTGAGTAAAGAAGCCTTCTTTCACCATATGGCTAAAAAAGGACTTTAGTGAATCAAAATACCCCTTTTCATTAAACAGAATACAAGGATTGTTATTTTTTCCAATTCGCGCCCAAGAAATCACTTCAGCAATTTCTTCTAAAGTGCCAGGTCCGCCAGGCAAAGCAATATAAGCATCGCCAAGCTCAATCATTTTATTTTTTCGCTCAGACATGCTTTCAACAATTACTGTCTTAGTTAAATTAGGATGTGAAACTTCTCTGTCTTGTAAAAATTGAGGGATAATGCCAATTACTTTACCTTGATGAGCAAGTACAGTATCTGCAACTACGCCCATTAATCCCAATTTTCCGCCACCATAAACTAAAGTATGTTGACCATCAGCAATCCATTTCCCTAATTTTGTTGCGGCAGCCTGATAGGCTGAATCATTACCTAAACTTGCACCGCAATAAACCGTGATGTTCATCCTACTTTTTCCGTTCTACCCATTTCCCATCAATATAATCCACAATCCATTTTGTGGCTTTACCATTTTTTTCAGAAGTCACATATTGATGTTTTTCTTTACGGCTGAAACGGATAATGGCTTCATTACCCTCAGGGTCTTTTTGTGGCGCATCCGCTAAATAACGTAATTTTTCCGGTAAACGATCACGATAAAGCGCTAATTCAGCCACTTTTGCCGGTCGAGTTTCACGTGATTTCGGGAAGTTATGTGCTGACATAAACACGCCACTTGCACCATCACGTAATACAAAATACGCATCGGATTTTTCGCATTTCAGTTCTGGGAAATGAACGGGCTCTTCTTTTGGTGGTGCAACTTCGCCGTTTTTCAAAATCTTACGGGTGTTATCACAGCTGGTACATCCCATATATTTACCAAAACGACCGAGTTTTAAGTGCATATCAGCACCGCATTTATCACATTCTACAATCGGACCGTCATAGCCTTTAATTTTGAATTGGCCTTGTTCAACCAAATAACCATCACAATTCGGATTGTTACCACAAATATGTAATTTACGATGTGGGTCAATGATGTAGCTATCCATCGCGGTACCGCATTTCGGACAACGTTTACGATCCATTAAGGCTTTGGTCTCAGAAGCCTCATCTAATACATTGAGTAATTCTGCTTCTGGAATGAGATTAATCGTTGTTTTACAACGCTCTTTTGGTGGTAATGCATAACCAGAACAACCAAGGAAGACACCTGTACTTGCTGTGCGAATCGCCATTTTTCGGCCACAAGTTGGGCAATCAATATCGGTGAGCACAAGGCTATTCGGCTTCATTCCACCTTCTAGCTCATCTAATTCAGCCGTAGAAAGTTGGGTAGAAAAATCTTTGAAGAATTGATTTAACTCAGCCTTCCAATTTTTCTCACCTGATGCTATTTGGTCTAGTACGTTTTCCATGTTGGCAGTGAAGTCGTAGCTCATCAAATCAGTAAAAGATTGATTTAAGCGATCAGTAACGATTTCGCCCATTTTCTCGGCATAGAAACGGCGATTTTCAATGCGTACATAACCACGTTCTTGAATAGTCGAAATAATTGCCGCATAAGTCGAAGGACGACCTATACCACGTTTCTCCAATTCTTTAACTAATGCTGCTTCGGTAAAACGAGCGGGTGGTTTGGTAAAGTGTTGGCTTGGCGAAACTGTTTTTAGTGCTAATGTTTCGTTCAAACTCACAGCCGGTAAAATTTGGTCTTCGGGATTTTTACCTAATTGTGGCAAGACTTTTGTCCAACCATCAAAGCGTAAAATACGGCCCTTAGCTTTCAATTCATAATCACCCGCCATTACGGTAACCGTTGTACTGTCATATTGTGCAGCCGGCATTTGGCAGGCTACAAATTGACGCCAGATTAAATCATACAAGCGCACGGCATCTTTATCCATGCCACTTAAATGATCCGCAAGCATTTTTACATCAGAAGGACGAATCGCTTCGTGCGCTTCTTGTGCATTTTCTTTGCTCGAATAGAAATTCGGTTTAGCGGGCAAATAATCTTTGCCAAAATGGCTTTCGATATAAGAGCGTGCCATATTTAATGCATCTTGGCTCAAGTTGGTTGAGTCCGTACGCATATAAGTGATGTAACCGGCTTCATATAAACGTTGTGCCAACATCATGGTTTTCTTCACCCCAAAACCTAAACGCGTACTTGCAGTTTGTTGTAAGGTTGAAGTAATAAATGGTGCTCTTGGTTTAGAACCTGTTGGTTTTGTTTCTAAATCTGTGACAACGTAATGCGATTTGTTTAAGAAATCGACCGCACTTTGGGCTTCTTTTTCATTTTTAGGCTCAAATTTCTTGCCTTTATATTGCACAACATCCAAACGTAAGTCTTCTTTCTTGCTCGTTTGGGTTAGCGCTTCAATTTCCCAAAACTCTTCTGGTTGGAATGCTTTGATTTCACGTTCACGCTCGACCACTAATTTCACGGCAACAGATTGCACACGTCCGGCAGATAGACCTCGCGCCACTTTTTTCCATAATAATGGCGACACCATAAAGCCTACCACGCGGTCTAAGAAACGACGGGTTTGCTGAGCATTAACCTGGTCCATATTAATGTGAGCTGGATGTTGGAATGCTTTTTCAATCGCTTTCTTCGTAATCTCATTAAATACAACGCGGCTAAAACGACTATCATCGCCACCGATGACTTCACGTAAATGCCACGCGATAGCCTCTCCTTCTCTATCCAAGTCGGTTGCGAGATAAATATGATCGGATTTTTTAGCAAGGGATTTTAATTCGGCTACCACTTTTTCTTTGCCTGGTAGAATTTGGTAATTGGCTTTCCAATCGTCATAGGGGTCAATCCCCATACGTTTCACTAAGGCTGCGCGGTCTTTTTCTGCTTTAATTTTATTTTTCTCTTCAGCACTTAATCCTTTAGTGGAAACGGGTTTAGCCTTCTCGCCTGTGCTACTCCCTGCAGTAGGCAAATCACAAATATGCCCTACGCTGGATTTCACCACATACTGGCTACCTAAATATTTATTGATGGTTTTCGCTTTGGCTGGCGACTCCACAATCACTAAAGATTTGCTCATTTGCTTACCTAAAATATAACTAGAATTCTGTAAAATTGGCGATATACTGCAAACTTACGCCGATAAAATCAAGCTTTTTTTCAAAAAGGATTTATAAATGGATAAACTCAATGCAATTTCGGTTTTCTGTAAAGTAATCGAAACGCAAAGTTTTACACAAGCCGCAAACCAACAGAATATTTCTGTAGCGATGGCGAGTAAACTAGTTTCACAATTAGAAGAACATTTAAAAACACGATTATTACAACGTACAACACGAAAAATTGTACCAACTGAAGCTGGTATGCTTTATTACCAACGTTGCCAAGCCATTTTATTAGATTTAAGCGAGGCTGATTCTAGCATTAGTAATATGGCGACGAGCTTACAAGGCAATTTATTAATCTCTGTGCCACGTGATTTTGGCTTACTTTATATTTCGCCTAACCTGCCTAAATTTATTGAACTTCATCCCAATTTACACGTAGAAATTGAATTTGAAGACAAACGTGTCGATCTTGTTGCTGAGGGCTATGACTTAGCATTACGGATTGGCTATATGCAAGATAGCTCACTTGTTGCGCGTAAAATTAGTAGCTCCCCTATGCATTTTGTTGCCTCTCCAAGTTATTTAGAAGCACGAGGCACACCACTTACACCTGACGATTTAGAATATCACCAAGGTTTACTTTATAAATCATCATTAAATCAAGTGCATTGGCAATCAACAAAAGCCAATCAAATTCAACGGTATAAAATTCAATCTAAAGTGGTTTCCAATAATGGTATGGCATTGTTAGAAATGACAAAAGCGGGATTGGGCATCAGTAATTCACCTAGCTTCTTTGTCAAAGATGCGCTTGCTTCAGGTGAGTTAGTTGAAATTTTGTCTGAATATAAACAAAAACCTTTAGATATTTATGTGGTTTACCCAAACCGTCGTCATTTACCAGCAAAAGTTCGTGCATTTATTGAATTTCTCGCGAGCCTCGGTTTGTGTGAGAACAGTCAAATATAAAAAACAAGGGCGGATTGACCGCCCTTTATTATTCAAATAATGCCCAAATTGGTTTAACCTCTTCAGGTAAAAACAAATTTTTTCCTAATTCAATCCATCCACAAGGAAAATGAAAATCCGAGCCTAAAGAGGCGGCTAAGTCATATTCATTGGCTAAACGCGCAAGATATTGACGCTGATCTTTCGTTTGTCTACTATCCGCGACTTCCATGCCATCACCACCCCATTGTTTAAAATCAACAATTAATCGACGAATCCATTTTCCTGTCATGTTATAACGCATAGGATGGGCAATGACGGCAACACCACCAGCTGCATGAATCGTATCAATCGCTGTTGGAATATCTACCCATTCAGCTTTGACAAAACACGATTTTCCACTGCCTAGATAACGCTTAAAGGCTTGCCCATCATTTGAAACCTTTCCTATTTGTACCAAATAACGCGCATAATGCGCACGAGTTACTTCCCCATTGGTCAATGCTTTTGCGCCTTCATAGGCATTGGGGACGCCTGCTTTTTCTAATTTATGGCCAATTTCAACCGCTCTTTTTTCTCTCAGTGATTTTTGTTCGGCTAAAAGTGCGGTCATTTTAGGATGCATTTTATCAAAATTTAGTCCAACAATATGGATGCCACGACCTTCCCAATTCGTTGAAATTTCCACGCCATTAATTAACTCAATACCTAATTTATTTGCTTCAATTTTAGCTTCATCAATGCCCATTACTGTGTCGTGATCACACAAAGCAAGCACATTGACACCTTGTTCATGAGCACGTTGCACAAGCTCTGTAGGTGTTAAAACACCATCTGAAGCCGTACTATGGCAATGTAAATCATATTTTTTTGTCATTTATTTAATCGCTTTCACTAATTCTTTAACTAAGCTTGGACCGTGATAAATCAAACCTGAATAAACTTGTAACAATTCAGCACCCGCTTCAATCTTCTCTTGTGCATTTTGTACACCATCAATACCACCACTCCCAATAATCGGAATTTGCCCTTTCAGTTCTTGATGCAATCTTCGAATAATTTCTGTGCTTTTATGCTGTAACGGTTTTCCACTTAAGCCACCTTGTTGCTCAGCATTTTTCAAACCTGCGACGTTGTCACGTGAAATCGTCGTATTCGTCGCAATTACCCCATCCATTTGATGACGAAGTAAGGTATCTGCAATTTGGACGAGCTCGCTCTCAGATAAATCAGGTGCAATTTTTACTGCAATCGGTACATATTTGTTATATTGCTCAGCTAATACTTTTTGACGCTGTTTTATACTTTGCAATAAATCATCAAAGTAATCACCATACTGTAATTGGCGTAAATCCGGCGTGTTCGGTGATGAAATATTTACCGTAATGTAATCCGAATAGTTATAGGCTTTATTTAGACAAAATAGGTAATCATCTTTACCCTTTTCAAGCGGTGTGACTTTGTTTTTGCCAATATTAATCCCAATTACGCCATCAAATTTTGCCTTTTTAACATTCTCGACCACGTAATCAATGCCATAATTATTGAATCCATTACGATTAATAATCCCTTCCGCTTCCACTAAACGGAATTGGCGAGGTTTCGCATTTCCCTCCTGTGCCAAAGGCGTAACCGTTCCTACTTCAATAAAACCAAATCCCATCACACCAAATCCATCAATGGCTTCGGCATTTTTATCAGCCCCCGCAGCTAACCCAATAGGATTTTTAAAGGTAATGCCCATCACTTGCTTAGGCGTACCTTGTGGACAAGCCAAAAGCTGCTTCAATAAAAATTGACAAGGCGATTTACCCGCTAAATGCAATAATTTAATCACTAAATCATGGGCGGTTTCAGGATCAAGGGAAAAGATGGCTTTACGGATCAAAGAATACATACTCGTTTATCTCTCAGGATAGTTCACTGTAAATGGAAAGTGCGGTTGATTTTACCGCACTTTTGTTGAAAAGTTGTGTTGCATTTTAAAATGAAAGCAAAGTATATGCAACGAAAGGTACTTAGATAACTCTACTTGCGAATATAAAGCTCCTTAGTATAAACATAATCCTGTGGATTATGCATTGGGAATCCACCTACTGCTGGATTAATTACTTTGATCAACGGTGAATAGAATATCGGGATTAGAGGCGTCTCTTCCGCAATAATCAGCTCTGCTTGACGATATAATTCAGCACGCGTCTTATCATTTAAAGTACTTTGTGCTTCTTTCATGATTTGATCAAATTTCTCATTCTTCCACAGCCCCACATTTTCGGGAGATGTTGAAACTAATGAATTAAGAAATGCTGATGGCTCATTATATTCCGCATCAATTGACATACGAGACAATTGGAAATTTCCCATATTGCGTTCGCCTAAATAGGTTTTCCATTCCATCGTACGTAATTTCACATCTGCACCTAATTGTTTTTTCCATTCTGAAGCTAACGCTAACGCAACTTTTTCATGTGTCGCATACTTGTTATAAAAAATCTCAAACTGGAGCGGATGTTTTTCATTATATCCTGCATCATTTAATAATTTTTTAGCTTGTTCAACCCTTTCCGTTAATGGTTGACTCAACTCAACAATATTCGGCGCATTAAAACCATCGACTTCAGGTGGGGTTAATGTCGCAGCAGGTTTACGCAAGCCAATAATATGTTCTGCTATTAATGGTCGGTCTAACGTAAGATATAGCGCTTTGCGTACCTTTTCGTTATCAAATGGTGGTTTCGCCACATTGAACGTGTAGAATTCAGTCGTTAGTCTCGGGACCACAAGTAACGCGCTTGGCGTATTTTTCTGAATATGTGGTATTTGCTCCACTGGTATCCAAGTTAAATCCAATTCTTTAGCTTGGTAACGTTGATATGCTGAAGCCAAACTTTCTTGAAATAGATATTCTGAAGTATTAATGAGCGTCTTTTTATCATTCCAATAAAATGGGTTACGTTCCGCTGTAATTTTCTCGTTAATTGTCCATTGTTTTAATTTATAAGCTCCATTACTCACTATATTTTGAGGGGTTGCCCATTTATCTCCAAATTGTGTCAATTTATGATGGGGAACAGGGAACATTGTTGGATATGCCAGTAGCTGTAAGAAGTAAGGTGTGGCTTGGGTTAGTTTGATTTCAAGTTGTTTATCATTAATCGCCTTAATACCCAACGCACTTATAGGCTGTTTACCTTGCATCACATCTTCTGTATTTAAAACATGTGCTTTAGACAAATAACTGGCATTTGGACTACCAAACTTAGGATCAACTGCTCGTTGCCAACCTAGCACGAAATCTTGAGCCGTTACCGGTGTACCATCTGACCATTTTGCATCACGTAATGAAAAAGTATAAATCTTACCATCGTCAGAGACTGTCCATTTCTCTGCCTGCGCTGGCTGTACTTGTCCATTTTCATCTAACCAAATTAATCCTTCAAATAAATCAATCACAATTTGTGCAGCTGTATTTTCTTGCACCAATTGAGGATCAAGTGACCCGGGATCACTATGTGTATTTTGACGGAAAATCTGTGTTTCAGAAAGTGTTGTACCAGCAGGCACAGTGGCTGTAAATGCTGTTGTTGAAAAAATGCCAAGCATCATACTGACCAGCACTGATGTTTTGTATGTTTTCATATAAAATCCTTATTAACTAATATGGCGAAATGCCATTAATCATTCTATCAAAGGCAATAAAAGAAAAGATTGATATAGTTAACAAATTTGAAAAAAATACGGAATGTCTTAGACATCCCGTATTGAATTTATGAAGTATCTGTTCAGAGATTATTGCAAGGCTTTTTCAATCTTCTCAAATAAATCTTTTGAGAGATCTTCAACAGCACTTAATCGTTCTAAGGCGCGTTTCATTAAGGTTTGACGTTGTGCATCAAAACGTGAGAAACGAATTAATGGCTCAATTAAACGTGCAGCCACTTGTGGATTTGTTTCATTTAAACGAATTAAAACATCTGTTAAGAAACGATAGCCTGAGCCACTAATATGATGGAAAGCTTTTAAGTTGTGATTTGCAAAGCTACCCACTAATGAACGTAAACGGTTTGGATTGTTGAAGTTAAAGCTTGGGTGATCCATTAATGCTTGTACAATTTCCAATACGTTTTCATCAGGACGAGTTGCTTGTAAAGCAAACCATTTATCCATGACTAAGCCATCATGTTGCCATTTTTGTTCGAAATCCGCTAACAAGGCATCTCGACAAGATAATGCCGCTTTGGTTGCCATATTTAATGCCGCCAACATATCTGTCATATTATTGGCATTATTGTAATGTTTTTGGACTACATTATTACCAAGATTGGTGTAAGCCAAATAACTTAAACAAAGATTACGCATTGCTCGTAAGGCAATATCTTCTTGTGTTACTCGATAATCTTCAAGACGAATATGGGTGTAAATACGCAATAAATCTTCTTTTAAGTATTCTGCAATTTGCACCAACATAAATTCTCTTGCAGCTGCAATGCCATCTGGATCAATCGTTTTAAAGCTTTCTGCAAACTCAATGTCTTTTGGCAAGGTCAGAATTAATGTGGCTAATTCAATATCTTGTTCATAATTTTCCAATACATGCGCAAGTGCGGTCAAAACATCAGGTGAAATGTCAAAGGCTTCACCTTGTTGGAAATGAGCCACATTACGACGCAATTCTTGAGTAAACAGCATTTGTGCTGCATCCCAACGAGCAAATTGGTTATCAGCGAATTTAAGTAAACCTAATAACTGCTCTGTGGTGTAATCATAATCAAGTTTTACCGGTGCAGAGAAATCACATAATAACGCAGGAATTGGACGACCATAAATACCATGGAACTCAAACACTTGGTCTTTTTCTGTCACATTTAGCACATCGCTTAGCAACTCACCGTTATGCTGTAACATTTGTTTCGTGCCGTTGGCATCATAAAGTGCAATTTTCAATGGAATATGTAAGTTTACTTTTTCCATTTGGTCCGCAGTTGGCGGTGTGGATTGTGAAACCGTTAAACGATAAGTATGAGTTTGTTCATCATAGGCATCGCTAATCAATAATTCTGGCGTACCTGATTGGCTATACCAACGACGGAATTGTGCTAAATCAACATCATTCGCACGTTCCATTGCAGACACAAAATCTTCACAGGTTGCCGCTTTACCATCGTTTTCAGCAATATAAAGTTGCATCCCTTTTTGGAAACCTTGTTCACCTAATAAAGTGTGCAACATACGAATCACTTCAGCCCCTTTTTCATATACGGTCACGGTATAGAAGTTATTCATTTCAATGACTTTTTCAGGGCGAATTGGGTGTGACATTGGGCTTGCATCTTCGGCAAATTGCACCGTACGTAAGAATTTCACGTTATTAATACGATTGACTGCTCGAGAACCTGTATCAGATGAAAATTCTTGATCACGGAAAACTGTTAAACCTTCTTTCAAACTTAATTGGAACCAATCACGGCAAGTTACACGGTTCCCTGTCCAGTTATGGAAGTATTCGTGTGCAATCACACTTTCAATGGCAAGGTAATCATCATCGGTTGCTGTTTGTGGATTTGCCAACACAAATTTAGAGTTAAAAATATTCAACCCTTTATTTTCCATGGCGCCCATATTGAAGAAGTCCACGGCAACAATCATGTAAATATCTAAGTCGTATTCTAAATTGAAACGGTCTTCATCCCATTTCATCGCTTTTTTCAGACTTTCCATTGCCCAAGAGGCACGATCAAGATTGCCACGGTCAACATAAAGCTCTAAAGCTACTTCACGACCACTTTTTGTCATAAAGGTATCTTGTAATAAATCAAAATCACCAGCCACTAAAGCGAATAAATAGCTTGGTTTCGGGAATGGGTCATTCCATTCAACCCAATGACGACCATCCTCTAACTCGCCACTTGCAATGCGGTTACCATTAGAAAGCAAGTAAGGATATTTAGTTTTATCTGCGGTAATTTTGGTTGTATAGCGAGCTAATACATCAGGACGATCAAGCATATAGGTAATTTGACGGAAACCTTCTGCTTCGCATTGAGTACAAATGCCTTCACCTGATTGATAAAGCCCTTGTAAAGAGGTGTTTTGTGCAGGCTCTAGATTCGTCACAATTTCAAGTTCAAAATTGGCCGCACTTTGATTGGTTAAATCTAACGTTAAACTTTCGTGGTCTTGATGATAATGTTTGAAATCTTTGCCATTAAATTTGATAGAAGCAAATTGGAAACCATGACCATCTAATCGTAGGTGTGTTGCTTCGTCGTTTAAACGTTGGAAGGTTGTTTTTGCAGTGACAACGGTATGGTTAGGATCTAATTGAAAATCAAGGAAAATATCCGTAACTGTAAAATCAGGTTGTTTGTAATCTTTTCTATATTTCGCTTTAGCTAACATAATCTGCTCTATTTCTAAGAAAAAAACTCCTATTAGGATAAAATTTTATGACAAAACTTGCAATGTAATTTTCAGTCTTTACTGCATAGCAAACGATTGCTTAAAAGTGGTTGAATATGCTATTCTACGCATCGTTTTTTATCAGATAAATTTTTAAAAATATGTCAAATACCGCACAAATTGCTATTGTTATGGGCTCTAAAAGCGATTGGGCTACCATGCAAGAAGCAACTCAAATTTTAGATGAACTCAATGTGGCATATCATGTTGAAGTGGTTTCCGCACATCGAACCCCCGACAAACTGTTTGAATTTGCTGAAAATGCACAAAAGAATGGTTACAAAGTGATTATTGCAGGTGCAGGTGGTGCAGCACATTTACCTGGTATGATTGCGGCCAAAACGCTTGTGCCCGTATTGGGCGTCCCTGTTAAAAGCTCTATGTTAAGCGGTGTTGATAGTCTCTATTCTATCGTGCAAATGCCTAAAGGCATTCCTGTCGGTACCTTAGCAATTGGCCCTGCTGGTGCAGCGAATGCAGGATTACTCGCCGCACAAATTCTTGCTGGTTGGGATAATGCATTATTCGCTCGCCTACAAGCATTCCGCGAAAATCAAACTAATATGGTATTGGATAATCCTGATCCACGTACATAAAACACCTTTCAATTTGACCGCACTTTTTAAAGTGCGGTTGTTTTTTTAGCTAGATTTGATGAGAAATTTTATGCAAAACTCTACCCTCTATCCTACCGTTTATGTGCTTGGTAATGGTCAACTCGGCAGAATGTTACGTTACGCCGGCGCACCATTAGACATTCATGTTCAACCACTTGAGTTTAATGCGCCCGTATTTGATTTACCTAAAGATGCCATCATTACCGCAGAAATTGAACGTTGGGAAAAAACACCGTTAACTGAATTATTAGGTCATCATAAAAATTTCGTTAATCAGAATGTTTTTGGCTTATTAGCTGATCGCCTTACCCAAAAATCTTTACTGGATGAACTCAAGCTCTCTACCTCGCCATGGTGTTTATTAAAAGATAAAACTCAATGGACTGAAGTATTTAAAAACGTGGGCGAAAAAGTCGTGGTAAAACGTCGCACAGGTGGTTATGACGGTCGCGGCCAATGGATTATTACTGAAAGTAATCAACGTGACATTACGGACGATTTATTTGGTGAAGTTATCGCAGAAAAATTCATTCCTTTTGATTACGAAGTGTCTATCGTGGGTGCAAGATTTAAAAACGGTGAAAAACGTTTCTATCCAGTGACACATAACCTACAGCAAAATGGTATTTTACGTTACAGTGTGACAGATATTTCATTCCCGCAACAACAAAGCCAACAAATTCAGGCTGAATCTATGCTTGGAAAAATCATGGATAAGCTTGAATATATCGGCGTAATGGCAATGGAATGCTTTGTGGTGGGTGATAAATTATTAATTAATGAACTTGCCCCTCGTGTGCATAATAGTGGACATTGGACACAACTAGGGTGCGCTATTAGTCAATTTGAATTGCATCTACGTGCTTTATTAGATTTACCTACACCGTCATTACAACCTATTGCACCAAGTGTCATGGTCAATTTGATTGGTACAGAGCATAATCCACAATGGTTGAACACGCCTTTCTCCCAGTTACATTGGTATGGTAAAGAAGTTCGTCCAGGTAGAAAATTAGGTCATATTAATATTACGCATCCTGATAAAACAATCATTATCCAACAGCTTGAAAAACTTCGTCACGAACTCCCTGAAGACTATCAATCCGATTTAAATTGGGCGATTAAGAAATTAAAATAATCGAAAAAATAACCGCACTTTTTGATGAATATCTAAAAACATCAAAGTGCGGTTGATTTTTATTAGGTTCTTCTTGATAAAATCCATTGACTGAAGTATAAAATTACTCATCTCACAACACATACATAAGGAAAAGCTATGTTTGAACATATCAAAGCGGCTCCGGCCGATCCTATCTTAGGCTTAGGCGAAGCATTCAAATCTGAAACACGTGAAAATAAAATCAACTTAGGTATTGGCGTTTATAAAGATGCACAAGGTACAACGCCAATTATGCGTGCGGTAAAAGAAGCCGAAAAACGCTTATTTGATAACGAAAAAACGAAAAACTATTTAACTATCGATGGTATTGCCGATTATAACGAACGCACAAAAGAACTCCTTTTCGGTAAAGATTCAGAGGTCATTAAAGCGAATCGAGCAAGAACGGTACAAAGCTTAGGTGGTACAGGTGCATTACGTATTGCTGCGGAGTTCATCAAACGCCAAACCAAAGCACAAAATGTATGGATTAGTACGCCAACATGGCCAAACCACAATGCCATTTTTAATGCAGTGGGCATGACAATTCGTGAATATCGTTATTATGATGCTGAACGCAAAGCCCTTGACTGGGAACATTTACTTGAAGATTTAAGCCAAGCAAGCGAAGGCGATGTCGTGCTTTTACACGGTTGCTGCCACAACCCAACTGGTATTGACCCAACCCCTGAACAATGGCAAGAATTAGCCGCACTTTCAGCGAAAAACGGCTGGTTACCACTCTTTGACTTTGCTTATCAAGGTTTAGCCAATGGCTTAGACCAAGATGCTTACGGTTTACGTGCTTTTGCGGCAAATCATAAAGAATTATTAGTGGCGAGTTCATTCTCTAAAAACTTTGGTTTATACAATGAGCGTGTCGGTGCCTTTACCCTTGTGGCAGAAAATGCAGAAATTGCTTCAACTGCATTAACACAGGTGAAATCAATTATTCGTACACTCTACTCTAACCCTGCGTCTCACGGTGGGGCGACCGTAGCGACAGTGTTAAATGATCCACAACTTCGTCAAGAATGGGAAAATGAATTAACTGAAATGCGTGAACGTATCAAAAAAATGCGTCATTTATTCGTTCAGTTATTAAAAGAATATGGTGCAGAACAAGATTTCAGCTTTATTATGGAACAAAACGGTATGTTCTCTTTCAGCGGCTTATCACCTGAACAAGTTGATCGCTTAAAAGAAGAATTTGCAATTTACGCTGTTCGTTCTGGTCGTATCAACGTAGCTGGTATCACTGAAGACAATGTTCGTTATTTATGCGAAAGCATCGTTAAAGTGCTTTAATCAATAAAAATAAGAAGTGCGGTTAAATTTGACCGCACTTTTTTATTTCTACATATCAAAAGAAAAGGCAGATTTTACTCTGCCTTTTTATCAAACAATTACCATTGGTAACCGATGCTTCCACCCCAGTTCATATCACTACGGGTATTGATACTTGCACCAACTTTAATCGAAACCTTATTATTATCAGAATTTCGACCATAACCAACTGCTAATGCATTTTCATTGCGATAACCGCCAACACCAACAGAAACTAAGCTTTTACCTGCTTCATTTGGACGTTGTAAGAACGAAATCGCTGTCGCACCTGCAATACCTGCACGTAATTTACGATCAACGTGATCAATTTTGTTGTCTAAACGATTAATGTTGTTATTAATGTTTTTCACTGCATTATCAACATAACGTTTATTTACTGCATCAGTTGGGTCTTTAGGATCGGCTACATTCACAATACGATTATTGTGAACATCCAAGCCACCATGTGCATGGATTGTACCTCCAACGTTAAGATCACCCGTTGTTGTGACATTGGTAAATGTTGGTGTATCCGATACTGCAACACTTAACACTTTTCCTTTTTTGTGGGTTAATTTAATATTTTTACCCGCATCAAGTGTTAACTTATCCATTTTGGTTGCAGTAGATTGAACTGTTTCTTCTGTCACTTCATTTACAACAGTACCTTCAGATGCACTTGCTGTCACGTTAAATCCACGACCCGCTGCATTTTTAATTTCATCTTTAGTTTTTTGTGAAAGATCCACTTTATAGTTGGTTACTGTAGTTACAGTTACACCATCTTTTCCAGTAACTTTGGTTGGTTCGCCCACTGTTACAGTAATTGCATCTGAGCCTGCTTCAACTGATGCTGAAGTGTCTTTTGCATTCACTTTAATATCTGCTGCATTCTCACCATCTTTTACAACAACTTCGGTATTTTCACCATTCACAAAATTTACTTTACCATGGGTATTAATACGTGATGTTTCTGTACCATTGTTTTGAATGTTAAAGCCTGCATTGTAATATGCTTGATATAACTGACTACCATTTACCGCATCATTTGAAGTAGCCGTAATTCGACCAGCACCTACATTTTGGATCTGGCGTACAAGTTTTCCATCACCGACAGAAACAGCACCGGTTTGAGTTGAAGAAGTGCCATTATAGTTAATCTTTGTATTTGTAGCAGTATCATCAAAAGAAGATAAAGTCTTCGCTGTATTATCAAAAATATTTGCCACACTGGATGAATAAGAACCTAATGTCACAGAGTTTTCATGCGTACCTTTTGCTTGATTACCAATCACTACCGCACTAACCCCAGAGACGTTACTAGATGTACCAAGAGCAATGGAATTAACCGCAGAAGAATTACTATCTTTACCAACCGCAACGGCATTCATTGATGAAGCGCTAGCATTAGAGCCAGATGCCAATGCATCACTACCCGAAGCCTTTGCTTTAGCACCTATAGCTATTGAGCTTCCACCAGTAGCTTCTGCACCGTTACCTAATGCCGAAGCTTGAATAGCACTTGCTTTAGCACCATTACCTACAGCGGTCGAAACGATTGCACTTGCATTTGCTAAAGTACCTAAAGCTGTGGCACTTTGGGCTCCAGCGTAAGAACGACGTCCCAATGCTGTAGATTCTCGTCCTTCTGTCACTGCTTCTGAGCCCACAGCAATAGAATTATCTGCTCTAGCCGATGCACCACGACCTAATGCTGTTGCGCCCCATGATGAAGCTGATGCACTATCACCAAAAGCAGAAGCACTTTTTTCTGTAGCCTTAGCTGAAGTACCAATAGCTGTAGATAGCGCACCCGTTGCTTTGGCATTAGCACCAAAGGCTGAAGCTGCCTCACTTTCTGCATAAGATGCTGCTCCCACTGCTGTTTGGCTATTTCCGCCTTCTCTCTCATTAGAAGTTTTTGCCATTGTTCCGATAGCAACTGCATTTGAGCCTTTGCCGCTTGATGCATATTCACCAAGGGTTACACCATATCCAGATTGGCTTGTGGCATTATTTCCTAACGTTATTGACCAACGAGCTTTATTTGTTACGTTATTACCAATAACTATACTATCCACTGCTTCTGATTTTGCTTTTTTACCTAAAACGACAGAATCTCCTGTGGTACCGACTCCAGCAACAGCACTAACATCAGTACCACCAACAATATTTCCATCATTATTTAATACAATATTGGTTTCAGCCATTGCGCTTGTACTTACACCTGCTAAAACTGCAGTACCAATGATTACAGTTAATGTTTTACGTTTGTCTGTTTGAGATGATTTTCCAACAGATTTGCTTAGTTCTGAAACAGCAATCCAGCATTGACTTACAGTGTTCCAAATGATTTTAAAGATATGGTTCATAATAAATTCCTTAGTAATATTATTATCATCAAAATTCAAGTAAAAATGATTTTGAATAGAATTCCTTTATCGTAATATAACACTAATTATAACCAATATTAAATTATATTTTAAAATATCAGTAGAAAATAAATTAGCTATATTTCGTATAAATATTTATTTCATTATAAATAAAAAATGGTCACATAAGTGACCATTTTTTTATATTGAATTACCACTTCTCTAACGCTTCTTTATCGCTCTCTCTTGCCTCAATCCAACGTTCACCTTGATTGGTTTGTTCTTTTTTCCAGAATGGCGCTTTGGATTTTAAGAAGTCCATAATGAATTCATTAGCATGATAAGCATCACCTCGGTGAGCAGAACTGATGCCGACTAAAACAATTTCATCGCCAGTATGTAAAATTCCCACACGATGAATCACAGACACTCGCTGAATATCCCAACGGGCTTTCGCCTGTTCTACAATTTCACGTAAGGCTTTTTCTGTCATGGCGGGATAATGTTCTAAGTATAAGCTGGACACTTCATCACCTAAATTAAGATCGCGAACTTTACCCACGAAAATAACCGTTGCGCCAACCGAATGTTGTTCAGAAAGCCATTGGTAAACGGCATTTTGATCGAAAGGTTGTTCTTGTACTGAAATCTGAATATCCGTCATTTAGCCCCCTGTTACCGGTGGGAAAAATGCAATTTCATCGCCATTTTTTACCGCACTTTCTAAAGGCATCAAAGTTTGATTGATAGCGACTAAAAGCTTCCCTTTTTCTAATGCTAACGCCCATCTATCACCTTTTTGAGCAAGATGTTCACGCACCGCTTCCGCTGTCGCAAAATCGCCTTCAAGCTGAATAGAATCTTCACCAATTAATTCACGAGTTTGAGCAAAAAATAAAACATTTAACATCTTATTTTTCCTCCGCAATAAAATGACCAGATTTTCCACCGCTCTTTTCTAATAAACGAACTTGTTCAATCACAATATCTTTTTGTACGGCTTTACACATATCGTAAATGGTTAAGGCTGCTACACTTGCAGCCGTTAATGCTTCCATTTCTACGCCGGTTTTTCCGGTTAATTTGCAAAGAGATTGAATGCGAACTTGATTGGTTTCAAGTAACGGTTCTAAATTCACTTCCACTTTAGAAAGTAATAAGGGATGACAAAGCGGGATAAGTTCCCAAGTACGTTTCGCGGCCTGAATGCCAGCAATACGAGCAGTAGCAAATACATCGCCTTTGTGATGTTTGCCTTCCACGATCATGGAAAGCGTTTCTTTTGACATAGTCACAATGGCTTCAGCTCGAGCTTCACGAACAGTTTCTGCCTTTGCAGAAACATCCACCATATTGGCTTCGCCTTGAGAATTAATATGCGTAAATGTAGTCATAATAAAATAAAGTGCGGTTAAAATATTGAATATTTTACATGTGTGACAAAAGCAAAATAAGTGAATAGTTTATTCACTTATTTACTTTTAGCCACCGATAGAAGCTAAATGATTTCTTACACCACTATCACCGATATGCAAATAATGATGTTCACGTTTGCCTTGAAGTGTGGCAAAAATACGGGCTTGCAAAATATCTTGCTGCTCATGTGATTGCAATAAATCACGTAATTCAATGCCTTCTTCGCCAAATAAACAAAGATGAAGTTTGCCCTTCGCTGACACTCTGAGACGATTACAACTTGCACAGAAATTCTTCTCATAAGGCATAATTAAGCCAATTTCACCTGCATAATCAGGATGCGTGAATACTTTAGCTGGACCATCAGTATGGGATTTATGTTGTAATTGCCAACCGTTTTGCAGCAATTTATCCGCTAATACTTGTCCTGAAAGATGGAATTTATCAAAGAAACTATCCATTTCGCCTGTTTGCATGAGTTCGATAAAACGCATTTGAATTGGGCGATCTTTCACCCAAACAAGGAATTGTTCAAACTCTTTGTCATTCAAATTTTTCATCAAAACTGAATTGACTTTGACTTTGTTGTAGCCCACTTCAAATGCACGATCGATACCACGCATCACGTCATCAAATTTATTGATACCCGTAATTTGATGGAACATTTTCGGATCTAAGCTATCAACACTAACGTTAATAGATGTAATCCCTGCTTTCTTCCAATCAGCCACATCTTTTGCCATGCGATAGCCATTTGTCGTAACGGCTAATTGACGAATGCCATCAATGTTCGCAATGCTTTCTGCAATTGGAATAAAATCTTTGCGTAACGTAGGCTCGCCGCCGGTTAAACGGATTTTTTCAGTACCCATTTCAGCAAAGGCTTGAGCTAGGTGTGTAATTTCTTTTAACGTTAAGAAACTTGGCTTGTTAGCTTCGGGTTGATAGCCATCCGGCAAACAATAAGTACAACGAAAATTACACTGGTCGGTAATCGACAGTCGTAGATAGTAATATTGACGTTGGAAAGGATCGACCAAGCGAGACTCTCCCACGTTTTTAATAGGAATGGATTGCATTTTACACCTTTCTAAATATGGAGAGGATAAACCGTTTCCAGCGTATCCCTGAATAACATACCGCGTTATTGGCTTGCCGCCGTATTTCTTGTGAAACTTAGGCTAAACAAGCTCGGAGTTATGCGTTAAAAATAAATTATGTCTGTATTGTAATAAAAGCAAGCGGTTAATAGCAATAATTTGATAGAATAACCTCACTATATTGATAAAAATAACAGCATTAACTTATATAATAAAATATATAACATTGTTTCTTATAATAATTTATAGGTAAAAAAGGAAGAAAAATGTCTGATTTATCTCGTCACAGCCGTCATGAACATTTAGACGAAATCAAACATATTGTTGCCATTGGTGGTGGCCATGGATTAGGGCGTGTATTATCGGCGCTTAGTTTTATGAAAGAGCGTTTAACCGGTATTGTCACCACCACAGATAACGGCGGTTCAACAGGTCGCATTCGCCAAGAACGAGGTGGTATCGCATGGGGCGATCTACGTAATTGCTTAAACCAAATCATCATTGAGCCAAGCACGGCCTCCGCATTATTTGAATATCGCTTTACTGGCGAAGGTGAACTTTCTGGGCATAATTTAGGCAATTTAATGCTTAAAGCTTTAGAAGATATGCATATTCGCCCTATTGAAGCCATTAACTTGATTCGTGAATTACTCAAAGTAAAATCTCACATTATTCCCATGTCAGAAGAGCCTGTTCATCTTGCTGCGAGTTTAGGTTTTGGCTCCAGTATTGTCGGTGAAGTGAGCATTGATAATTTAACGGAATTACCTCAATCACTTTTCTTAGTGCCAATGGTTAAAGCGGCACAAGAAGCCATCCAAGCATTAGAGCAAGCGGAAGTCATTTTGCTTGGTCCAGGAAGTTTCATGACGAGCATTATGCCTCCGCTATTGCTACCTGAATTAGCGACTGCCCTGCGTGATAGCAAAGCGAAAGTGATTTTTATAGATAATTTAGGCATGGAAATTGGCGCCGCCTCTCAGCTTTCCTTGTCTGATCGCATTCAGAAAATTCATGAAATTGTTGGCGAACCCGTCATTGATGGTGTCATTACCCCTTATCGCGAAAAAAGTGCGGTCGATTTGTCTGCCATTTCTTCTGTTAAAATCTTAGCTAAACGTTTAAATGCAGATGATGTCAGCTATCGTCACGATCGAACATTACTTGCCAAAGCTATCGATGAATTAGTGGGTGAATTAGATTACGAATAAAAAAACCGCACGTTAAAGTGCGGTCATTTTTGGCTTATTTTTTCCCGAAAACTCTCACATTCGTGAAACCATTTTCTTTTAAATAAAGCGCTTGCAGTTTACTCATCACACCTCGTTCACAATAAAGCACATAGTTTTTACTTTGATCTAATGAGCCGAATTGCGAAGATAATTTGTAAAACGGCAATTGCATCACTTGATGCTCGTCTGATTCAAATGGATTTTCATCTGTCTCTTCTGGGCTGCGAATATCTAAAATAATATCATTTTCACCAAGCACTGAAATGGTATCCACTTCCACCACTTCTTTCTCTGTTTCTTCTGCAATCTGACGAATATCTAAATATTGTGCATTTTCAACCGCACTTTCCAACACACCAAAATCAAAGTGATTTTCTTCTTCAAGAATTTTTTCACGTACGGCTTTAATCGTTGGATTTTTAGAAATCACCCCACAAAATTCAGGCATTGATTTAGCAATATCATCTGTACCGATCTCTTTCGCCATTGCGATAATTTGTTCTTTATCATGGGTAATAAGTGGACGTAATACTAACGCATCAGATGCTTCATCAATTAAACGTAAATTGGTCAAGGTTTGGCTCGAAACTTGTCCGAGAGCTTCGCCGGTGACAATGGCTTGAATATCAAAACGTTGTGCAACTTTACTTGCAGCGCGTACCATCATTCGTTTTAACACGACGCCCATTTGGCCGTTATCGACTTTCTCTAAAATCTCGCCCACTACGCCTTCAAAAGGAATCGCAATAAAGCGGACTTTATGAGATGAGCTATAACGATTCCAAATGTGATAAGCCATTTGTTTCACACCAATTTCATGGGCTGCCCCACCTAAATTGAAGAAACAATAATGCACACGTGAACCACGGCGAATAAGCATATAACTAGATACGCCAGAGTCAAAGCCCCCTGAAATCAATGAAAGCACATCTTCTTGCGTCCCAATTGGATAACCGCCTAAGCCAACATGACGAGCTTTTACCAGCATCATTTTGTCATCTTCAATATCAATACGTACCGTCACATCAGGATTTTTTAAGCGTACTTTTGCACTTTCAATATGCTGATTTAAACCACCGCCAATATAACGTTCTGCTTCAATAGAACTGAAATCATGTTTCCCTTTACGTTTTACACGTACACAAAAGGTTTTGTTTTCAAGTTGAGCTGCAACATCCGCTAAGGTCAACTCAAAGATATGATGTAAATCGGTAAACGGTTTTTCTTCCACTTCTAAAAAATGATGAATCCCTGGAATGCGTTTTAAAAGCGCAATCAACTCTTCACGATTGGCTTCATTTTTTGACCGCACGTCAATGTAATCCCAATGACGAACAACCGCTGTTTCTTCATCATATTTTTGTAAAATATTGCGGATATTAGAGGTCAAAATTTTTGCGAAACGCTTACGCACAGTTTCGCTTTTAATCATAATTTCAGGAAAAAGTTTAACGATAAATTTCATAATAATCAGTGAATAATAAAAAATGGCCGTATTGTACGCTAAATTCCAGATCCCACAAAGTTCAAATTCTCACGAAAAACTGACCGCACTTTGAAATAAGTTTTTAACATCCCTATAAAAATCAAGTACAATACGGAGCAATTTATTCATCTGAAAAGGATAATTTAATGGCGCGTAAACCAGCAAATGCTGAACCTGATTTTGAAACAACACTTGCACAATTAGAAACCATTGTGACAAAACTTGAAAGCGGTGAATTACCATTGGAAGATGCGCTGAAAGAATTTGAGAACGGCATTAAATTGGCTCAACTTGGTCAAGAACGCTTACAACAAGCAGAACAACGTATTCAAATTTTGTTACAAAAAAGCGAAACCGCCCCATTAAATGATTATCAAGGGGACGAGTAATCCATGAGTTACCAATTCAGCACTGAACTCAAACAAGTTCAAGATCGTATTAATCAGTTTTTAGCCAATCAATTTGAAGAAATTGACTCTTATAATGCCCCTTTGCGTGATGCCATGAAATATGGCTTATTACTAGGTGGAAAACGCGTTCGTCCTTTCCTTGTTTATGCAACGGGTAAAATGCTAGGTGCTGAAACGCCTGCTTTAGATTACGCGGCGGCAGCCATTGAATCTATTCACGCCTATTCTTTAATCCATGATGATTTGCCTGCAATGGATAACGATGAACTTCGTCGAGGTCAACCAACTTGTCATATCGCTTTTGATGAAGCTACGGCTATTTTAGCTGGCGATGCATTACAAGCTTTTGCCTTTGAAATTCTTACTGAAGCCCCTTCTCTTTCTGCTGAACAAAAATTGCAATTAGTGAAAGTCTTAGCTCAAGCATCTGGCGTACAAGGCATGTGTTTAGGACAAAGTTTAGATTTAATTTCTGAGCATAAACAAGTTAATTTAGCCGAATTAGAACTTATTCATCGCAATAAAACGGGTGCATTGCTAACGGCCGCATTGAAACTGGGTTTTATCTGTTCGCCTCACTTTGAAAACAAAGAATTAGAGCAACAACTAGAACGTTATTCACAAGCTATTGGTTTAGCTTTCCAAGTACAAGATGACATTTTAGATATTGAAGGCGACAGTGCAGAAATCGGTAAACCGGTGGGATCTGATTTAGGCTTAGATAAAAGCACTTATCCAAAACTGTTAGGATTAGAGGGCGCGAAACAAAAAGCACAAGAACTCTATCAAACCGCCTTACATGAATTAGACAATTTACCTTTTGATACCACTGCATTGCGTGCATTAGCTGAATTTATTGTCAATCGTAAAAGTTAATGGTGACAGCACAGACTCTAATTTCTCAAAGTGCGGTCACTTTTTTCACATTTTAGGACTAACGAATATATGAACAACTATCCTCTTTTATCCTTAATTAATTCGCCGGAAGATTTGCGTCTTTTAAATAAAGATCAGCTTCCGCAACTTTGTCAGGAGTTACGGAGTTATCTGTTGGAATCCGTTAGTCAAACCAGTGGTCATTTAGCTTCTGGTCTTGGTACCGTTGAATTAACGGTTGCATTACACTACATTTTTAAAACTCCTTTTGATCAATTAATTTGGGATGTGGGCCATCAAGCTTATCCACACAAAATTTTGACTGGGCGTCGAGATCAAATGTCCACCATTCGCCAAAAAGGCGGAATTCATCCTTTCCCTTGGCGTGAAGAAAGTGAATTTGATGTATTAAGTGTTGGCCACTCTTCTACTTCAATCAGTGCAGGACTGGGTATCGCTGTTGCGGCAGAACGTGAAAATGCAGGTCGCAAAACTGTTTGTGTAATTGGTGATGGTGCAATCACTGCGGGAATGGCATTTGAAGCCTTAAATCATGCGGGCTCTTTACATACTGATATGTTGGTCATTTTAAATGACAATGAAATGTCGATTTCTGAAAATGTCGGTGCATTAAATAATCACCTTGCGCGTATTTTCTCTGGTTCATTATATTCAACCGTTCGTGACGGCAGTAAAAAAATCTTAGATAAAGTACCAACTGTTAAAAACTTTATGAAGAAAACCGAAGAGCACATGAAAGGCGTGATGTTCTCTCCAGAAAGTACGCTTTTTGAAGAGCTCGGTTTTAACTATATTGGACCAATTGATGGGCATAATATTGATGAATTAATTGCTACCTTAAGCAATATGCGCGATCTTAAAGGCCCACAATTCTTACACATCAAAACCAAAAAAGGAAAAGGTTACGAGCCTGCAGAAAAAGACCCTATTGGTTTCCATGGCGTACCAAAATTTGATCCAACAAGCGGTCAACTTCCTAAATCAAATGCCAAACCAACTTATTCAAAAATCTTTGGTGATTGGTTATGTGAAATGGCAGAACAAGACGATAAATTAGTCGGTATTACTCCTGCAATGCGTGAAGGTTCTGGCATGGTAGAATTTTCAGAACGATTCCCGCAACAATATTTTGATGTTGCCATCGCTGAACAACATGCTGTTACCTTTGCAGCGGGTCTTGCAATTGGCGGTTATAAACCTGTTGTGGCAATTTATTCTACCTTCTTACAACGTGCTTATGATCAGCTTATTCACGATGTTGCCATTCAAAACTTACCAGTTCTTTTTGCCATTGACCGAGCTGGTATTGTAGGTGCTGATGGTCAAACTCACCAAGGTGCTTTTGATTTAAGCTTTATGCGCTGCATTCCGAACATGATCATTATGACCCCAAGTGATGAAAATGAATGTCGCCAAATGCTTTATACTGGTTATAAATGTGGTAAACCAGCTGCGGTACGTTATCCGCGTGGAAATGCAATCGGCGTAGAATTAACCCCACTTGCAGAATTAGAAATTGGTCGTTCAAAAATAGTTCGTCAGGGTGAAAAAATCGCGATTCTGAATTTTGGCACACTCTTACCTGCTGCTTTATCTGTGGCAGAAAAACTCAATGCAACTGTTGTCGATATGCGCTTTGTGAAACCAATTGATGAATCTCGCATTCTAGAAATGGCGGATACCCACGACTTCATTGTGACATTGGAAGAAAATGCGATTCAAGGTGGAGCAGGCTCTGCTGTTTCCGAAGTGCTAAATTCTCATGGAAAAACAACCGCACTTTTACAACTTGGTTTACCTGATATCTTTATTCCTCAAGGTACACAACAAGAAGCGCTTGCTGAAATTAAATTAGATGAAAAAGGGATTGAAGAGCAAATTATTGCCTTTATAAAGGGCTAAATTCGTTCATTTTGGTTTAATTTTGATATTTTTAAAAATTTTTTCAAAAATATCGAACTATTTCAAAAACACACAGTCTGATACATTGCTAGTGCACTGCATATTGCAGTTATCTTTTTGAAGTTTCTTATAAATTAAGACCTCCCCGCTATTCAAGTTTTGAGTAGCGGTTTTTTCTTTTGGGGAGGTAACAAAACGTATGGTTTAAATTTGGAGCAAATATTAAAAAATATATAAATCTGATTTTTTTGCTTCTATTAGTTCTAATTATATTTCTACTTCTACTTATCTGTCTTGATAATACGATAAAAGTTTTAGCTTTATCCACATGGCTCTTATTTATGAATATTTTCTAGATATCATAGGTAGGGATATTAATACATCTTATACAAAAAACCATTCAATCATTTCATCAAAACACTTCTCTTTTACACGACCGGTTTTTGTCGATAGAACAATAATCCTGGTAAGGCGAGGCCCAAAACAAGGGCACCCAAAATAAAGCTGGTGTTGATAAAAGAGCTGATCATTTGCTCAAATAATGTATCGGAAAAGCCATAATGATGAATTTGTACGATAGCAATCATCGCTTTATAAGCATGAACACCCGGAATCATTGGAATAATTGCCGCGACGGTAAAGACTTTTGGATGGGCTAAATAACGATGAGATAAATGCACGCCAATAAAACCAATCACACAAGTGGCGAAAAACGTAGCAAAAACAATCGGGACTCCAAAGTGCAATAATAAAGTTCTCGTGACATGCCCAAGCGCGCCTAAAATAGCACAATACTTTAAGGCTTTAGGTGGAACATTAAATACTAAGGCAAATCCTACTGCTGGAATGGCTGCAAAAAGCATATCGTCGAGTAAATTCAGTAAAAACATTCTATTACCCCACCCACGAAACAATATTTAAAAGATCTAATGCAAAGACAATACCTAAACAAGCACCAAAAGTGAGAACCGTAGCGATGGTCCATCGTCCTATTCCCATATTGACATACCCTTTTAAAATATCTGCAAGTGAATTAATTAATGGGAATCCTGGGACGAGTAATAAAACGCTAGAAGCTAATGCGATATGAGGATCATTACCTAAACTATATTTCAAACTGACACCGGAAATCAGTGAGGCAACAAAAGCGGTAATGGCAAAAACGATGAGTGGATTGTAATGACGTTTAGAAATTTCTTGTCGAACAAACATGGCAATGGCAGAAGCAATAAAGGTGATTGCACAAATTGTGATATCTCCGCCAGAAAGGTGAGCAAAAGAGGCACAAGATAAACCAATCATAAACACCACCAAATAACGGTTATATTTTAATGGTTTTAATTTATCCAGTTTCTTTTGAGCCATGGACAAATCATACAAGTGATGCTCTACGGCAACCACAATGTGCTGAACATCCGTAACAATTTGCATATTAATGCCTTTATCGACATTCTTCCGCACGGTGGTAATACAATGTTGCTTAGAAAGTGTGGTTAATAAGACGGCATTTGCCGTTAAAGCACACTCTACGCTTTCAATGCCTAAAGCTACACCTAATCGCTGTGCCATTTGTACGACGACAGCACTTTCTGCTCCATGCTGTAACAGTAACAAAGCGGTTTCCACACAAATACGGGTAACCGCTCGTTGGTATTCCTGATCCATATCTCTGCGCTCTTATTAAAGTAAACGTTAGAGATTATAGATCGATGAATAAAAAATACTGAAAAAATGACCGCACCTATGATCCAAGTCAAAACTTCAGTATTTCAAAGCCCTATTAATCAGCTGAGATTAAATAGCTTTATCAAAATACAATGGCACATCGCTTAACTTAGCCATATTCGTGATATAAGCTAAAACCGCTGGTGGGAATTCGATTCCTTTCACACAAGTCAGATTTCGTAATACCGGGAAAACGATAATATCTTCAAGAGAAAGTTGGCCGTTTAAGGCATTTTCAGATTGAATTAATACAGCTAATTTCTCTAAATCGCCTTTTAAGCGAGCGAGATAGGTTTCTGTCTTCGCGATATTTTCAGCAAAATCCCCAATAAATTCCGTTTTCTTTTTAGTGAAATAATCGACCGCACTTTGGGTTTCAAATTCTGCTAAGCCAATTTGCGTAAAGCGTGCAGTCGTAAGATGACCATAATAACTGCCGACTTCTTTTAACCATGCTTCAATTTCAGGACGAACTTGTTCAGATAGGATTTTTTCACCAAAATGCTCATCTACATAATGCACGATATCCAAACTTTCTGGCATCGCGGTACCATCTTCTTTGATAAGAATGGGGACAACCTTTTTGCCCACTAAACCAATTGGCGTTGCTTCATCATCATTTGCCAGCACTACAAGTTCTACCGGTAAATTTTTTAAACCGAAAATCATGCGGGCTCGCACACAAAACGGGCAATGATCGTAAACATATAATTTCATTTTTTACTCCTCTTTTTCCTGTAATAATTTTCCTAATCCACTTTGTCGTTTTACGGTATTTCTGACCGCACTTTGCCAGATTTTTTCATTGGCAAATACGGAAAGCTGATTTTTCGCACGGGTGACACCGGTAAATACCAGCTCTCGTGAAAGCACTGGATTAGGTTCTGTTGGTAACACCATGACGGTATGTTCAAACTCCGAACCTTGGGATTTATGAATTGTCATCATAAATGCAGGCTCGTGAGCAGGAATACGACTGGTAGAAACTTCTCGATTGCCAAACCATACTTTGCCTTTAGCTAAACACAAGCCAATATCACCGTTATACAGTTTCACGTTATGATCGTTTTCGGTAATCATAATTGGCTTACCAATATACCAATCGTCTTCTTGACGGAACCAAAGTAATTTCTCCGCTCGTAATGCTAAAGCAATTTCACGATTTAATTCTTCCACACCTAATGCCGAAGCTCGAAGTGCAGTCAAAAATCTCACCGAATTAAAACTGTCTAAAATCGCTTCTGCATAAGTTTTTTCGTTGCCCTTTTCATCTATAAATTTTGCATTGAGATCTTTCTTCTGAGCAAAATAAGTTTGAAGTTGGGTTAAATAAACACGGTAATTTTCAACCGCACTTTTCACTACTTGGCGAACCGATTCTTTAACGTCTTGTTCTTCATCAAAATGATGAAAATGTAACTCTTGTGGATATTCCACAAAGGTTGCTACACTGCCCTCACCTTTTCCCTGTTGAATTTGCTCAGCAAGTTGTTTAATACCAGAATCGTCTCGGAAACGTCGACTAAAGGTTAAATGGCAAATAGCATCACGCAGCGGACTATGTTCATCTGAAATTGGAACGGTATAGCCTGTTGTTGTATGAATATAATCAGCTTGAGCAGGACTATAATCTTGCGTTAAAAATTGTGCAATTTCACCTAATACCGCGCCAGCTTCCACAGAAGCCAATTGAGCTTGGTCACCCAATAAAATTAAACGCGTTTCGGGTTTCAACGCTTGCACCAGTTTCGCCATCATAGGCAAATCAATCATTGAGGTTTCATCCACCACTAATACATCAATTTGCAATGGATTGTGTGCATGATATTTTACGCTATCGGTAAAAGGTCGAACACCTAGCAAACGATGCAACGTTTCTGCGCTTTTAGGAATGGATGCACGTAATTCATCTGAAATCGGCATTTGTGCCAAAGCGTTTTCGATAGATTCCGTTAAACGAGCCGCGGCTTTTCCCGTTGGTGCGACCAATTTAATGTGAAGTTTGCCACCAAATAATTCCTGTAATACACATAACAAGCGAGTGACTGTCGTGGTTTTCCCTGTTCCTGGTCCACCTGTAATCACAGAAAATGGACTTTTTACTGCCGTTGCGACTGCTACTTTTTGCCAATCAACTTGTGCTTGTTGTTGAGGAAAATAACGATCTAATAAGGTTCGAATTTGTTGCGGTTCTACCGATAAAGTGCGGTCATTTTTCAATGCGTTTTTAATATATTGCGCAACGCGGAATTCATCTTGCCAAGCTCGATAGAAATAAATCGCCCCAAATTGAAATGCGAGAGGCGCAATCTGATTTTCAGGATCTTGTGTAAAAGCAATATGCCCCACTAAGGCTGATTGCCATTTTGATACAGGAAGTGAACCGATCTTTTCATTGATCAGCAGCAAAAAATCTGTTTCAGTATGACGATAAGCCAAACCAAATAAATTACGTTCTAAGAAACGATCTAACACACAACAAGTATTGCCTTGCGTATAGCTCCAGTTGCAAAGTGCGGCTAATAAAATCGCTAAATTTTGTACGGGCTCGGCATAGCCTTTATCTTTTTGTTTATCAGCAATTAATTGAGCAAAATAATAATCGCCTTGAGTAATCACACCTTGTTCTTGCAAGGATTTTAATAGGCTTAACATTAAAATAATTCCTCTAATTGTTGGATTAATTGCCAATCTGGTTTATCAAAAAAGATGCCCGACTGCGGCGAACCATTCATTCCACGTAAAAATGCATAGACCACACCACCAAAATCTCGGTTGTAATCGTAGTTAGGTAAACGTGTTTTTAAATAACGGTGTAATGCCACCACATACAACAAGTATTGCCAATCATAGTGATGCTCTAACATGGCTTTTTTCAATGCAGCTTGATCGTAATCCTTTAATGTCTCACCTAAGAAATTCGATTTGTAATCAAGCAAATAATATTTACCTTGATGACAGAAAACTAAGTCCATCGTGCCCCGCACCATGCCTTGAATATTATCAAACTGTAACAGTTCTGATGGCAAATGATGTAAGGTTGCTAACGCTCGATTAAAACCTGCGACATCAAAATGGCTTGTGATATTGAGATAAAACGCCAACTCTTTTAAGCATTGTTTTTCGTTAATTTGAGCAAGGGTAAGATCATTATTTGGCAAAATTGGTGTGCTGAGTATTTGTGCAAACCACTGTTGAACTGCTGCAAACTGCTCTTCGGCAAGATTCAAATCCTGACATAATTTTTCAATGTTTTCTTTCTCTGCCAGTTGAGCAAAAGGCACCTTTTCAAAATAACGATGCAATAACGTACCGATTTGTGTTCCCCGAGGGAAATCTAAAACCATTTCATCATTATCATGAGCAAGTGCGGTCAGATTTTCAGTGATATTTTCTATTAAAATCGATGTATCATAATCTTTCGCATCATCAAAAATGAGCGATTTTTTCACCGCACTTTCATTCAAATAAGCTTTACGTTGATGAGTTTGTTCAATGCCACTAAAGCTCGTCACTCGCCAATCTTGTTCAATTTCACCTTGAAAAACTTCTGCACTTAAATTTTCTTGAGAAACATTTAAGGTAAGTGGTTCACTGGCTTGTAACACATCGGTTGATTCAATCTCTACATCATTAGGTAAAAGTTGCTTAAATTTTTCCAATAACGGTTGAGTATCCCAATTAGCTGGCAAATCGAGTTTTCGACCAATTTCACCTTGCGTTAAAACATACAATAAAGCATTCCATTTTTTATCAAAGGCTTTCGGTAACACAAAGGCCATTTGGTATTTTGCTCGAGTCAATGCTACATAAAGCAAACGCAATTCTTCCGCAAAAACTTCTTCTGTTAAATCATCCAAGTGTTGATCTTGCATATCCCACAAAGTTTTGTTTTGTTTCTTATCGTAATATAAATTAAATAGTTTCTTTTTAGTTGGGTCTTTCGCCGCATTTCCTAAAAACGGCAACCAAACCAAATCATATTCCAAGCCTTTGGATTTATGGATAGTCACAATCTTCACTAACTGACGTTCGCTTTCTAAACGAATTTGTGCTTCTTGACGACCATTATCTTGAATTTGCTTTTCAAACCAGCGCAATAATGCTGCTTCACTTTCATTTAATGCGGCTGCTTGCTGTAAAATTTCAGCTAAATGTAATAAATCCGTCAGTTTGCGCTCGCCATCAGGCCGAGATAAGAGTTTTTCTGTGATATTTTCAGCTAAAAGTAAATGGTGCAACATCGGCAATACGCCTTGGCGTTGCCAAATTTGTTGATACTCTGCAAATTTTTCTGCCCAACGTTGCCACTGAATTTCATCCTGGTGAATTTGGTGAATTTCAGCTGCATTTAAGCCGAAAAGTGCGGTCGCAATGGCATTCAAAATTGGGCGTTCCGTCACACTCAAACAAGCTTGCAAAATCAGAGCCAGTTCTTTTGCTGTGTTACTCTCAAAGACATTTCCTCTATCCGAAAGGTAAACCGAAGCAATACCGAGTGCTTGCAATTCTTTTTTCACCAGATCCGCTTCGGTATAACCACGCACCAAAACGGCAATATTTTCTGCTCGCAATGTTTTATTTTCCGCTTTGCTTTCATTCGGAAAAACAACCGGATTTTCAGCCGCACTTTTTAACCATTGCTGAATCGATGTCGCACAAGCTTTCGCATAATCTTGCAGGGTGGATTTTTCTTTATCGTTAATGTAAAAACGGAAGGCTGGTTCAGGTTTATTATTCAACTGAAAAACAAGATTTTTCTTGGCTGCGCCGACATTTAAAAATTCGATGTTTTTATAAATAAAAGGCTCATTTTTAAAATCAAATAATCGATTTACCCCTTCCACTAAAGCTTTGGATGAACGGTAGTTTATGCTTAAATTAAAACGCTCGCTCGCTTCGTCCGCTGCTTTTAAATAAGTGAAAATATCGGCACCACGGAAACGATAAATCGCCTGTTTTGGGTCCCCGATCATCATAAAACCAACATTACCGGACGCGGTTTTATTGTGATAAATTTTCGAGAAAATTTGATACTGCAACGCATCCGTATCTTGGAATTCGTCAATCATGGCAAAAGGATATTGAAAACGAATTAACTCCGCTAACTGTTCTCCCCCCTCACCATATAGTGCTTCTTTCAATAAGCGTAATAAATCATCAAAAGATTTTTCAGGATGATTCGCTTTGTATTCAAGGAGTTTCTTTTGAATACCTTGACGATAGTGATAGAGAATGATTTTTTTAAATAAATCACTTGGTTGAATTTCTTCAATTAAAGCTTCAATCTCTTCAAAGGCTGGATGCGTTATTCTCACCCCTTTTTTCTTGAAAGGTGCGTTGACCGCGTTATCTAAAGCCGATTGCGTAAATTTTTTTACTAGCGTTTCATTTAAGGTGATATCTGCTCTATTTTTTGCCCATGAGGTGACCTCATCGACAAGAGATAAAATTGTTTTACTTGAATGTGTTTTTCCATTTAAACAAGATTTCTCTTTTTTCACGACTTCTTCATCAAAAAGGTTTCGAATTTCAACCGCACTTTCTAACCAAGTATCTTTAATCTTTTCAATAATTTCCGCATTTTTAGCAATAGTTTTTTGCAAAAAATCTGTTAATGACACTTCTAATAGTTCTGGTTTATCCAGTTTTATAGAAAAATCATTCCCAATATTTGAGCCTAAATCATTCAATACCTCTTCTGGCGACTTTAATTCTTTTGAGATAAATGCAGCCAAATGGAAAGGTAAATCATAAAAATGCTCTCGCCAAAATTCATTTGCAAATTGTTTGAGTAAATCAGACTGATCTTTGAGAAGTTTTAAATTGAAATGCACACCTGAATTAAAAGCATGTTGCATCAGCATTCGGCGACAAAAACCGTGAATGGTATAAATGGAGGCTAAATCTAAATTTTGCTCGGCCAGCTTTAAGCGGCGAAGTGCGGTCGGAATATCCTCTAAATAAGGTAATAACTCCGCTAAAAATTGATGTTCTCCAGTAAAAATCGCTTTATCTTGCTTTTCATAATATTCAGAAAAAACCGAAATTGCCGCGGTTAAACGTTCCCGAATTTTACGTTTTAAATCCTCCGTCGCCATTTCAGTAAAGGTTACCACCAAAATTTCTTCCACATTTAATGGACGAGAAAAACAATTTTCTCCAGCTTGTAAAAGTAAACGAAGATAGATAGAACCAATGGTATAGGTTTTCCCTGTACCTGCTGAAGCTTCAATTAAATTGACTTGATTTAAAGGTAACGAAATGGCATTAAGTGCGGTTGATTTTTGGCTCATTTTTTATTTTTTTGGAAACATTAGTGTGTTCTTATTGTAGAGGAATTTCCATAGAAATTCATTTAGTTATTATTTATTTCCTGTATAATTTTGAGCATTTATATCTTAATAGTGACACAAAATATTCTGAGGATTTTATGGCAGCAGCAATTCAACAACGCGCAGAACTTCAACGCCGCATTTGGCAAATTGCTAATGATGTTCGCGGTTCCGTCGATGGTTGGGATTTTAAACAATATGTTTTAGGTACGCTTTTCTATCGTTTTATCAGCGAAAACTTTGCCAACTACATTGAAGGTGGTGATAAAAGCGTTAACTACGCTGGTTTATCTGATGACATCATCACGCCAGAAATTAAAGCAGATGCGGTAAAAACCAAGGGCTATTTTGTTTACCCAAGCCAATTATTTAAAAATATCGTAGCGACAGCCAATACTAATCCGAATTTAAATACAGATTTAAAAAGCATTTTTACAGATATCGAAAACTCCGCCATAGGCTACCCTTCCGAACAGGATATCAAAGGCTTATTTGCTGATTTTGATACCACCAGCAACCGCTTGGGTAATACCGTTGCCGATAAAAATAGCCGTCTAGCCGCCGTATTAAAAGGCGTTGCCGAGTTAGATTTTGGTGACTTTGAAGATAATCATATTGATTTATTCGGTGATGCTTACGAATTTTTAATTTCCAACTATGCCGCCAATGCTGGTAAGTCGGGTGGCGAGTTCTTTACACCACAATGCGTTTCCAAGCTAATTGCTCGACTGGCTCTATATGGACAAGACAAGGTCAATAAAATTTACGACCCTGCTGCCGGTTCGGGTTCTTTATTATTGCAAGCTAAAAAACAATTTGATGAACACATCATTGAAGGGGGATTCTTCGGGCAGGAAATTAATCACACCACTTACAACCTTGCCCGTATGAATATGTTTTTACATAACATCAACTATGACAAGTTTGATATCGCCCTTGGCAACACCTTAATGAATCCGCAATTTGGTGACGATAAACCCTTCGATGCTATCGTTTCTAATCCGCCTTACTCCGTGAAATGGATTGGCTCAGACGATCCAACTCTAATTAACGATGAACGCTTCGCCCCTGCTGGCGTACTCGCACCAAAATCTAAAGCGGACTTTGCCTTTGTTTTGCATGCGTTAAGTTATCTTTCGGCAAAAGGTCGCGCAGCGATTGTCTCCTTCCCCGGCATTTTTTATCGCGGCGGTGCGGAACAAAAAATTCGTCAATATTTGGTGGATAATAACTATGTAGAAACGGTAATTGCCTTAGCGCCCAATCTATTTTTCGGCACCAGTATTGCGGTGAATATTTTGGTGCTTTCCAAACATAAACCCAATACCCAAACCCAATTTATTGATGCCAGCGGTTTATTTAAATCCGCCACCAATAACAATATTTTGGAAGAGGAACATATTGAGCAAATTATCAAACTGTTTGCCGATAAAGAAGATGTGCCGCATTTGGCTAAATCCGTGTCCTTTGAAAAAATCACACAAAATGGCTATAACCTTGCGGTGAATTCTTATGTGGAACAAAAAGACACCCGAGAAGTGATTGATATCGATAAACTCAACGCAGAAATTAAACAAACCGTTGCCAACATCGACCGCTTGCGTGCAGAAATTGACAAGATTGTGGCGGAGATTGAGGGGTAAAAACACCATGAAAAACAACCGCACTTTTTTAGAGAAATTATTGGATGGGGCTGAGGTGAAGTGGAAGCCCTTAATTAACGTAGCCTCTTTGACAAGAGGGAGAGTTATATCAAAGGAGTATTTAGCTAATAATTTAGGAGATTATCCGGTATATAGTTCTCAAACTGTAAATAATGGTGAAATTGGGAAAATTAACTCATTCGACTTTGATGGAGAATTTGTTAGTTGGACTACTGATGGTGCTAATGCAGGAACAGTATTTTATCGGTCAGGAAAATTCTCAATCACAAATGTCTGTGGCTTAATAAAAATTCAAAATAACCTTGAACTAAACTATAAATTTTTATTTTATTGGCTTTCAATTGAAGCAAAGAATCATGTTTATTCAGGTATGGGAAATCCTAAACTAATGAGCCACCAGATGGAAAAAATTCTAATCCCCATCCCCCCACTCTCCGTCCAAACCGAAATCGTAAAAATTTTGGACGCATTGACAGCACTTACCAGCGAGCTTACCAGCGAGCTTACCAGCGAGCTTACACTACGTCGGAAGCAGTATGAATACTATCGGGAGAAATTGTTAAGTGAAGAAGAACTTGGGAAGGTTGGGTTTGAGTGGAAATGTTTAAAAAATATTTTTAATATCTTTGCAGGGGGGGATGTTCCTAAGGAATTTTATTCTCAACATAAAACTCAAGAATTCAATATTCCTATTTTATCAAACGGCACTGGTAATAAATCTTTATATGGTTGGACAAATAAAGCAAAAATTAATAAACCTAGCTTAACAATTTCAGCTAGAGGCACAATTGGTTGGACAAGTTATCGTGAAGAACCATTCTATCCAATTGTGAGATTGCTTGTATTAACGCCAAAAATTGAATTAAATTTAAAATATGCATACCATTTTATGAAAATGATTGAAAAAAATTATAAAGTTCCTGAAAGTGGTATTCCTCAACTAACGAAACCAATGATCGAGGATCTACGCATCCCAGTTCCCTCATTTTCAGAACAACAGAGTATTGCTTCAATACTAGATAAATTTGAAACTTTAACCCATTCCATCACTGAAGGCTTACCTTTGGCGATTCAACAAAGCCAAAAGCGGTATGAGTATTACAGAGAGCTTCTCTTAAATTTCTAAAAAAAGGAAAATTATAATATGAGTAAAAAATTAGAAGATATTGCAAAGGAATTAACAGAAAAACACTCAACTTCAAAAGTTAACCTGATTTATGCATTTAATGGTTCTGGTAAGACTAGATTATCAAAAGAATTTCAAAACTTAATATCACCTAAAAATGAAGAAGATATTAGTCTTGGCTTTAAAGATAAGAAAATAATTTATTTTAGTGCATTTACAGAAGATTTATTTTTCTGGAATAATGATTTAGAGAAAGATTCTACCCGCACCCTAAACATACAACCAAATCAATTTACTGACTGGATTTTAAGAGTTCAAGGTCAAGAAAATAATATTATTAGTAATTTTCAACGCTACACAAATGATAAACTCACTCCTAAATTCAATGAAAACTACTCTCAGGTTACTTTTTCATTTGAAAGAGGAAATGATGTAAAAGAAGATAATATTAAAATTTCTAAAGGGGAAGAAAGTTGCTTTATTTGGAGTATTTTTTACAGTCTCTTTGAACAAATAATATCCGTTCTTAATATTGTTGAACCAACACAACGAGAGACTCAAGACTTTAATAATCTAAAATATATATTTATTGATGACCCTGTGAGCTCCTTAGATGAAAATCATTTAATTGAACTAGCTGTTAATATATCCTGCCTGATTAAAGAGAGTGAGTCAGATCTAAAGTTCATTATCACGACTCATAATCCTCTATTCTATAATATTCTATGTAACGAATTTAGGAACTTAAAAAAAGGATGTAGAAAGTTTAGATTAGAAAAAATGGAAGACAATAATCACAATTTATGTAGTCAAAGTAATGATTCACCTTTTGCATATCAAGTTCACTTAATAGATAAACTTGAAAGCATATTTAAGCAGGAAATACAAATTCAGGAGTTTCTAAAAGAAATAAAACATGGATATAAAAACAAAGTAGAAACCATACTAAAAAAAGATGCATTGAATGATAATGAACTATCTGAATTTTATAGATTGATTAGCAATCGAACAATGAGCAGTCTTTTTTATATTAGAAAAAATTATGTTGGAGATAAATTTACACTATCCTTATTTAAAGAAAAAGAAATAAAAGAATGTGAAGTAGAAAAGTATCATTTTAATTTAATTAGAAACATTCTAGAAAAACTTGCTACATTTCTTGGATACCAAGAAATGAAAGATATGCTTCCTCAAGATAGAAGTGGACCAGACCCATATATGAATCGTATAGTTAACCTATCAAGTCATTCAAAACATTCAGGAGAAGAAACTATACTCATTTCAGATAATGACAAACGCGTTCTTAAAGGTTTAGTCGAACATATAAATACAAAATATAATTTTAGAAGTAAATTTATTAAACTTGGTAAGGATTAAATAGATAAGGAAAACCTATGATCAACTACTCCTCCATCATCGCTGAATCCAATAATTTTATCGTTTTAGATCAATACAAAAAGTTTGTTATGGAAGAACCCAATGCTGGTTATCAAACAGAAGGGAGCCTTGAGCGTGAATTTATTTGTGATTTACAGGCACAAGGCTATGATTATTTACAAGGTCTCAATAATCATGATGCATTGGTTAAAAATTTACGGGCACAATTACAACGCTTAAATAACGTAGTTTTCTCCGATGCGGAATGGCAACGTTTTTTAGAGGAATATTTGGATAAACCGAGCGATAGTTTGATTGAGAAAACCCGCAAAATTCATGATGACTATATTTATGATTTTGTATTTGATAATGGGCGAATTCAGAATATCTATCTGCTAGATAAGAAAAATCTTGCCAATAACGCCGTGCAAGTTATCAATCAATTTGAACAAACCGGCAGCTATGATAATCGTTATGATGTGACAATTTTGGTTAATGGTTTACCACTTGTGCACATCGAACTGAAAAAACGCGGTGTGGCTATTCGTGAAGCCTTTAATCAAATTCACCGCTATAGCAAAGAAAGTTTCAATAAAGAAAATTCTCTCTTTAAATATATTCAGATTTTTGTCATTTCTAATGGCACGGATACCCGTTATTTTGCCAATACCACCAAACGCGATAAGAACAGCTACGACTTCACAATGAATTGGGCAACGGCAAAAAATACTCTGATTAAAGATTTAAAGGATTTTACGGCGACATTCCTACAAAAACATACCCTACTCAATGTGTTGGTGAATTACTGTGTATTTGATGTTTCTGACACTCTATTGATTATGCGCCCATATCAAATTGCCGCTACCGAGCGTATTTTATGGAAAATTAAAAGTTCGTATCTGGCGAAAAATTGGAGCAATACAGACAGTGGTGGCTACATTTGGCACACTACAGGCTCAGGCAAAACGCTTACCAGCTTTAAAGCCGCACGCCTTGCAACGGAATTAGACTTTATTGAAAAAGTATTCTTCGTAGTAGATAGAAAAGATTTGGACTATCAAACTATGAAAGAATACCAACGTTTTTCACCCGATAGTGTGAATGGTTCGGAAAGTACGGCAGGGCTAAAACGCAATATCGAAAAAGACGATAATAAGATCATTGTTACCACCATTCAAAAACTCAATAATCTAATGAAATCAGAAGATAAATTACCGATTTACGATAAACAGGTCGTGTTTATCTTTGATGAATGTCATCGTTCTCAATTTGGTGAAGCGCAAAAAAATCTCACGAGAAAATTCAAAAAATACTATCAATTTGGGTTTACTGGTACACCGATTTTCCCAGAAAACGCATTAGGTAAGGATACAACAAAAAGTGTATTTGGAAGCCCACTCCACTCTTATATTATCACCGATGCGATTCGTGACGAAAAAGTGCTGAAATTTAAAGTGGATTACAATGATGTACGGCCACAATTTAAGAGCATTGAAACTGAAAAGAATCTTGAAGAGCTGACAAAACTCGAAAAAAAACAAGCCTTTTTACAACCTAAACGTATTGAGCAAATTGCCCAATATGTTTTAGATAATTTCAAACAAAAGACCCATCGCTTTAATGCTGGTAACAATGGCTTTAATGCCATGTTTGCAGTAAGTAGCGTGGATGCGGCCAAAGCTTATTATCAAACTTTTAAACAGTTACAAAGTGCGGTAAAAAATCCACTTAAAATTGCAACAATCTTTTCGTTTGCCGCGAATGAAGAGCAAGATGCGATTGGCGATATTGTTGATGAAAGTTTTGAAGTAGAGGCGATGAACTCCTCAGCTAAGGAATTTTTAAAATCTGCCATTGATGATTACAACGGCTATTTTGCCACCAATTATGATGTGGATGCGAAATCATTCCAAAACTACTATCGTGATCTTGCCAAACGAGTCAAAAACAAAGAAGTGGATTTACTGATTGTCGTTGGAATGTTTTTAACCGGTTTTGATGCCCCAACCTTAAACACGTTATTTGTAGATAAAAACTTACGTTACCATGGTTTGATTCAAGCTTACTCTCGTACAAACCGCATTTACAACAGCACCAAAAGTTTTGGCAATATCGTCACTTTCCGTGATTTGGAACAAGATACCATTGATGCGATTACCCTTTTTGGTAAATCTAATACGCGCAATATCGTATTAGAAAAAAGTTACCAAGAATATATGGAAGGTTTTACCGATGCAGGTGTCGCCCGTCGCGGGTATTTAGAGGTTATTGCTGAATTGCAAGAACGCTTCCCGGATCCAGATGTAATTCAAACGGAAAAAGACAAGAAAGACTTTGTAAAATTATTTGGTGAATATTTGCGAGTTGAAAATATTCTGCAAAACTATGATGAGTTCGCTGCTTTACAAGCATTTCAATCGCTCGATACCAGTGATGCAAAAGCTGTTGAAGCCTTTAAAGAAAAATATTATTTAACGGATGAAGCTTTTGCTGAAATGCAACCTATTGATATGCCAAGCGAACGTAGCATTCAAAATTACCGTTCAACTTACAACGATATTCGGGATTGGCTACGTCGTCAAAAAGATGACGAGGAAAAAGCAAAATCGACCATTGATTGGGATGATGTGGTATTTGAAGTGGATTTATTAAAATCCCAAGAAATCAATCTAGATTACATCTTAGAATTGATTTTTGAACACAACAAAAAAATGAAAAATAAAGCTGAACTGATTGATGAAATTCGAACCACAATCCGAGCGAGCCTAGGTAATCGAGCCAAAGAAAGTTTGATCGTAGATTTTATCAATCAAACTGACTTAGATAGCATAGTCGATAAAGCCGATATTATTGAATCTTTCTTCCAATTTGCCCAAAAAGAGCAACAGAAAGAAGCTGACGAATTAATTAGCAGTGAAGGGCTGAATATTGATGCCGCGAAGCGTTATATTAACGTGTCCTTAAAACGCGGATATGCTAGCGAACAAGGTACGGATTTAAATGATGCCCTACCGAAAATGAGCCCGCTTAATCCGCAATATCTCACGAAAAAACAAAGCATTTTCCAAAAGATTGTTGTCTTTGTTGAGAAATTTGTTGGGATTGGTGGCGAGGTTTAAAAACTTAAACCGACTATATAGAATTAAAAAGGTGCAATCTATTGATTACACCTTTTTATTTTGTCAGTTTTATCTGAAATTAGAACGTTAAAACTTTATCCGCCCATAATGTCCATTCAGAAACATCATCTAAAGTACCAAGGGTCACGCCGTCAATTAATTTAGCATCTAATAAACCACGTGCTTTTACGCAGCTGGTACATAATTTAATTTCAGCACCTTGTGCCGCTAAAATATCGATAAGTTGTTGGATATTGAAACCTTCATTTGGATTTTGCCCAGCAATACCGCATAAAATCGCATCAGAAAAGCAGAATAATTTAATATTCACATCCTTGCTGTGCTCTTCCTTCATATTGATGGCGAAACGAACAGCGTTGAACGTTTTTTCTCCGCTATATGTGGAATCATTGACAATAAAAAGAATATTTTGCATAACGCACTCCTTGTTACAATACTATAAAAATGAAGGCGTAATAATTACGCCTTTATGAAATCAGCCAACCCAAACGAACTTGGCTACAAACAGTAAAGACACTACCCACACAGGGGCATTGACCTCGCGTATTCTACCTGTACATGCCTTCATGACGCAATAGCTAATAAAACCAAATGCGATACCTTCAGTTATTGAATAGGTAAATGGCATCATCGCAGCGGTGATAAAAGCAGGTGTTGCTTCAGTTAAATCATCCCAGTGTACACGAATAAGACTGGATGCCATTAAAATCCCCACATAAACTAAAGCTCCAGCTGTTGCATAAGCTGGTACGACACTAGCTAGTGGCGAGAAGAAAATAGTAAGTAAGAATAAAACACCAACTGTTACTGCTGTTAAACCTGTTCTACCGCCAACTGAAACCCCTGCACCACTTTCAATGTAGGTACTGATAGCGGATGTACCAATATAAGACCCTACTACCGCACTCACGCTATCTACATAAAGAGCTTGTTTCATTTTGGGGAAACGACCTTTTTCATCGCTAAAGCCCGCTTTATCAGTCACGCCTAATAAGGTGCCTGACGAGTCAAATAAGTTGACTAAAAGGAAGGAGAAAATGATACCGAGTAATGCGGTATCTAACGCACCAGCAATATCCACTTTACCCACAACTGCACCTAAACTTGGTGGCATAGAAACAATGCCGTGGAAAGTGACTTGGTCATCAATTAAAAGCGCTAATCCAGTTACTACCGCGATAGAAATTAAAACACCAGAGAAAATATTACGTGCCGCTAGCACCACAATAATGAAAAAGCCTAACACACCGAGTAGAATTTTCGGATCATGTAAATTGCCTAATGCCACTAAGGTTGCAGGATTTGCTACAACCAATCCCATATTTTTAAAGCCAATTAAGGCAATAAAGAAGCCTATGCCCGCACCGATTCCCACGCGAAGTGAAAGCGGAATAGACGCCATGAGCCAATAACGGATTTGGAATAAGGTGAGAACAAATAAACCAATCGAGCCCCAGAAAATGGTACCCATGCCCACTTCCCAAGAATAACTAAGCTTGCCAACGACTACATAAGCAAAGAACGCATTGAGTCCCATTGCAGGCGCAAGGGCGATAGGTAAATTACTGAATAATCCCATCGCAATGGTGCCCAGTGCAGCAATTAAACAAGTGGTCACGAAAACAACTTGTTTATCCATTCCTGCATCACCTAATACGGATGGGTTCACAAACACGATGTACACCATGGTAAAGAATGTCGTGATACCAGCGATAATTTCGGTTTTGGTGGTACTGCCCTTTTCTTTAATCGAAAAAAGGCGTTCAAGTAAAGATTGTTGCATGTTTTTTCCTTAACTTAATTAATAACCTTGGTGATAAATCGACTCAAGTAATTTCACACCTAATAAGGCGATATTGAAACGTTGCTCATCGGCAACCGTCCAAAATTCGATACCGTTTTCAACCGCACTTTGTTGGCTAATATGTAGTTTTACGCTTTCTTCACCGTTTTCGTTTTCACCGTTAATCACGGGGGTAACAAGGCTATCGTGTAATTCAATCAATTCGCTTTGTTGTGGTTGGAAATCAAATTCATAATCTGAAAGTGCGGTCACTTTTTGCGCCATGCCGTAGAAGACAGGCACTTGAATTTGATGGAAAATAACACTGTCTAACTGCGGGAAGATTTTTTGTAATTGCAGATTTAAATTAGCTGCTTGTTGTGGAAACACATCAAAGGCAAAACGGGTTTCACCTTCTTCTAATGGCATGCCGTTCAGTAAACGAGCAGTTTGTCCCGCAAGTTTATTTACGGTTTCCCCATCCGTATAAGAAGCGGGTAAAAGTGACGTTGCAAAGACTTGAGTTAAATTCGTTTGTTGAATAATTGGTAGTAGAGATAAGGCTAATTGACTCACTTGCGGATCGGGCAGACTCACAATGTTACGTTGTCTTAATTCAGCCAGATTTTCTTCATTGATTGTCGGGACAACAACAGGAACATCAGACAATGCTGAGCAAATCCCTTTTAAATCAATCACCACACAGCCACTTTCTGCTGCTTGTGCTAATAAAGGCGCTTGGTCAATTTGGCCTGCGAAGAAAAGATAATTAACGCTATCCCACTCAATCTCATCAGTGGCTAATTGAGCAACGGCTTTATTGCGAAAACGCACCGCTTGCTCTTCTTCAAAAGGATAAATTTCTACGATAGAAATTTTGCCAACATCTAGCTCACTTTGTTCAAGTGCTTCGGCAATTTTTTCACATAGATCAAATTCTGCTGCAATAGCAATATTTAGGCTTGCGTCCATTTTTCTCTCCGCTGTAAAATATTTTTAAACGATTCATTCTACAGAAAAAAGACGCATAAATACATAAGGAAATCAGATGACACCTGCAATTGATTTATTAAAGAAAAATAAAGTCCCTTTTACTCTCCATACTTATGATCATGATCCAAACAATACCCATTTTGGTGATGAAGCCGCTGAAAAACTTGGACTTGATCCGCACCAATCCTTTAAAACACTTTTAGTCGCTGAAAATGGTGATCAGAAAAAATTGGCGTGTTTTGTACTTTCCACGGCAAATATGTTGAGTTTAAAGAAAGCAGCAAAAGCCATTGGTGTGAAAAAGGTTGAAATGGCCGATAAAGATGCGGCACAAAAAAGTACGGGATATTTAGTCGGTGGCATTAGTCCATTAGGTCAAAAAAAACGGGTAAAAACAGTGATAAATTCAACCGCACTTAATTTTGATACGATTTTTGTCTCAGGTGGAAAACGCGGATTAAGCGTCGAATTAGCGCCCCAAGATTTAGCTAAATTACTGAACGCCGAATTTGTCGATATTATTGACGAAGAATAGAAAAAGAAAAGCCCGAATGAATCGGGCTATTATTTTTATATGATGTTGTGTTTATTTGAATTAGAAACTTGATGTATCTTGGAATAAGCCAACTTTTAAATCGGTTGCGGTGTAGATAACACGACCATCGACTTCTACTTCACCGTCGGCCATTCCCATTACTAATTTGCGATTAATTACGCGTTTCATATTGATACGGTAAACCACTTTTTTCGCGGTTGGTAAGATTTGTCCGGTAAATTTCACTTCACCTACGCCTAATGCACGGCCTTTACCTTTACCGCCTACCCAGCCAAGGAAGAAACCCACTAATTGCCACATCGCATCTAAACCTAAGCAGCCTGGCATGACTGGGTCACCGATAAAGTGGCAACCGAAAAACGGTAAATCTGGATGAATATCTAATTCCGCTTCAATATACCCTTTACCAAACGCACCGCCGTCTTCGGTCATTTTTACAATGCGATCCATCATCAACATGGTTGGTGCTGGAAGTTGCGGGCCTTCTTTACCAAATAATTCACCACGACCAGAAGCTAATAAATCTTCATAAGTGTAGCTGCTTTTGATGTTGGGTGTACAGGTGTTTTCCATTCTTTATTTCCTTGTATATATAGTTTTGCTTGATTACAAACAATAAGTGAAGATTCTATGGGGATTTATAAGAAATGTAAACAGCGAACACTTGTTAGCTCAACTTGTCGGATCAGTCAGTAAAATTCACATAAAAGAAAAGCGAACCCAAGGTTCGCTTTAAAGAAATTAAGATTTAAAGAAATCTAACCAGTTTTTTTTCGGCGTTTCCGAACGGAAAGCAATTCGATTTTGAATTAAACGTGCAATAGGTTCTTTGCCTTTGGCATATTCTTCTTTCTCTTCTAATAAATCGCGGTCAAATAGAATCTTGGCTGTTTGATAAATATCTTCGACTTGATAAATAAAGAACTGTTCATTTTTCACAGCTTCAACCACTTCATCAGATAAGCTTAGTTGTTGAATTGTTGTCGCGGGAATAACCACCCCTTGTTTACCCGTCAAACCACGACGTTGGCAAATAGTGAAAAAGCCTTCAATTTTGTCATTCACGCCGCCTACTGCGTGCACCAAACCAAATTGGTCAATGGTACCGGTAATCGCAATATTTTGTGGCAACGGCAAATCAGATAACGCGCTGACCAATACGGAGAAAATAGCTAGAGACGCACTATCACCATCAATTTCACCATAAGACTGTTCAAATACTAAAGACGCAGAAAATGGTAACTGTGATGGCAACTCTAAGATACTTGCCAAACAAGCTTCAGAAATCATCATGCCTTTACCGTGGAGGTTGCCGGCTAATTCATTTTTACGCTCCACATCCACGACTTCACCATCACCAAATTGCACTAAGCAACTGATACGAGAAGGTTCACCGAAACAAACCGGAGTGCCTGGATATTCAATAACAGACAAGCCATTAATTTGCCCAACAATTTCACCGTTGGTTTCCACATAAATTTGTTCATTGAGAATATCTGCATAAGTGCGTTCACGTAAGAAACCATGCTGTTCGTTCTTTTGTTTAAAAGCTTGCTCAAAATCAACCGCGCTTAAGGTTTGTTTTTGTGACAACGTCGCAGCGTTGAGTAACATTTCCGTTATTTTTAACGGTGAAATGTTAATTAAAAAGCGATCTTCACTCTCACGCACCAGTAACTGATAGAGTTTATTTAATGCAGTTAAATCTAAATCGAGCTCATATTTTGAGGCTAATGCCAACACATAATTAGCCCAATTTTCTTGTGTTTTCGGTTGTGCAACAGAATAATAGCTTTCAATTTCCGCGTAATCAGCCAAGCTATAAAGATCTTCTTCTAACTCACCTAAGGTCGCAATTTCAGTACGGTTGCCTAAAATCACTACTTTTAAATTAAGTGGATAACTTGGAATATCGCAAGGCAAGGTTTTAAATGGATGGGCTGAATACCAATCAAAAGTTTGCGTTTGTAAAATATGTTTTAAGCGTTGCCATAAATCAAATTGGCTTAGCATCGTTGCTGCGCTCAAAATCAAAACGCCCCCATTGGCTTGATGGACTAAACCCGGCGTAAGCAAAATATCTTGCGAACTCGGATGAACACGCACACTACCAAAAAGGCTAAATTGATCGGCATGTAATGCCTTCAGCACATCACCTTGTGCGGCAAAATTATCAGCGAGAGATTGAGCTGGCTCGGTATAAATGTGAGGGAAAGAAAAAGAATCTCCCTGCTCAACCACATAATTCACCCCAAAAACTGACCGCTCTTTTGGCTGTTCTTGGCGAATAAGTTCTGCTAATAAATCGGCATATTCTGCTTGATCATCTGCTTTTAAAACTAACAAAGAACGACGAGGTTGTTTTAAGAATAAAGAAATCGCTTTTGTGGCATGTTTTTGTAATGACCAAAAATCAGCCTTTTCAGCTGAAAGTTCAGTAATCGATAATTCTGGTTGTAAGGCTTGCCAATTTAAGGCTTGTTCCGAAGATGTTGAAGTCACGACATATCTCGCTTTAATTAAATTGGCGGTATTATCGCACACTTCATCCTGAGTGAAAATCCGTTAGAAAAATCTACTGGAAAAATTTATTTAAACAGCGTATATTTACGAGGTTACCACGTCACTAAAAAGTATAATAAAACGATGAAATACCAAAAATTAGAAAACCAAGAAGCAAACTGGAAATGGATTTATCTTATTCGCAAACATCGCGAAGGGGAAAAAATTACCCGTTACGAAGAAAAAAGCTTAGAAGAAAGCAAAGTTCAAGAATTAATAGAATGTCAGAATTATCCTGAAAAAATCGAGGAATGGATTAAAAATCACCTTTCTCTTGATTTACCTATTAAGCTTGATCAGGCTATTCGTGCAAGACGTAAACGCTTTTTTAATGCAGAAAAACAATCAACGAAGAAAAAGTCTATTGATTTAGAATATGGCGTTTGGCTTCGTTTGTCTAAATATTCAAGAAAAATGAAAATGACGCTTTCTGAAACCATCACTTATATGATTGATGAACGTGAAAGCAAAGCATTATATGAAAGCCAAATGACAGCGATGAAAGCTGGGTTGAAAAATTTGCTTAATAAATAAGATGAAAAAAAGCCAAGGCCGAAACCTTGGCTTTTGATTATGCTAAATAGAGAAGATTTTGAAACGTTTTAGCGTTTCGCCTATTCCGCAATCGGAATAATTTTTGTGGCGTGAGATCCTTTGTCGCCGTGAATCACTTCAAATTGCACGCGTTGTCCCGCTTTCAATGAACGGTAACCATCCATTTCAATTGCTGAATAATGTGCAAAGATGTCTGTATCCACGCCTTCTGCAGAAATAAATCCAAATCCTTTTGCGTTATTAAACCATTTTACTACACCAATTTCCATAGTAGACCTCTATAGGCTTCGCCCTTAATACTTAAAAACAATAAGACTCATGCCTTATCACCTCAATTGGAAATATATTCAAACATTTTATTTTTTTATGCAACAAGGAAACTTTAAAAATGATACATTGATCACAAAAATTTTTATTATTTACTATCATCAGAAGCCTCTTTCTCACCTTTTTGATGAATTTCACGCAATGCTTTTGCCACAATTTGAATGGCCTCACCGCTACTAATTCCTTGTGCAATTAATTCCTGAATTTGCTCTACTGCTTTTTGTTGCTGTTCGTGGGTTAAATTAATATCTAACATGATTTTTTCTCGTTAAATAGACCAATTAAATAATTCCATCACTTTCATCCATTGCTCATCTAAATTAGCTTTAATTTCAATTTTTGTTGAATGGATAGGATGCTCAAAAATAAGTGTATCGGCATGTAAAAATAAACGCTGACAGCCTGAATGTTCCGTCAATGCACGATTTTGATGCAAATCACCATATTGTGTATCCCCTAAAATAGGATGAAAGATATGCTTCATGTGACGTCGTAACTGATGTTTCCTGCCTGTTTGAGGAATGAGTTTCACCAAGGAATATCTCGTGGTTTGATAACGCCCTACCGCATAAGGCATTTCCACAATGTTTAAGCCTTCATAATCCGTTACCGCCTCTTGAGGGGCTTTATCTTCTTGTGCGAACTTATCTGCAATCTTATCTAATTGGATTTTAAGAGGATAATCAATCTGCCCTTTTCCTTGCAAATACCCTCGCACAATCGCTAAATAAGATTTTTGCACCGTTTTCTGTTCAAATTGCTGACACATTAAATTCGCCATTTCACTATTTAAAGCAAACAGCAAAACACCTGATGTGGGGCGATCTAATCGATGAATAGGAAAAACATGCTGCCCGATTTGATCGCGCAAGGTTTGCATCACAAATTGCGTTTCATGAGTATCAAGCCAGCTACGATGTACCAACATGCCTGCAGGCTTATTAACGGCGACAAGATATTCGTCTTGATATAAGATCTCTAACATTTATTGATTTTGTAATAAGGCTTCTAATTCACGTAACGGTGTTAATAATTCAACTAAAAAATCTTCTTCTGCTTCTTTAAACGCTTCCTCTAAATAAGGCGACACCGCAATTTTTGAGGGTAATTCAGCGCCACTTTCAAGTAAGGCAAACATTCTTGGAATAAAAATCCATTGCAACCATTCTTCTGGTGACATAGTATCAATAGCAAAAGGCTCTTCACTTAAAAAGGCTTCTTGTGAAGGAGGAACGGCTTGCCATAAATCAAGTTTTTGCATAGCAAGTTGTAATTGTTGAAGATGAAGTTTTGTTTGATTACGCATGGTTTCCCCTATTTATAAACAAGCGGCGTATTCTACGAGCATCAATTCACGCTGTAAAGTGCGGTCAGTTTTAACGATGAATAATCGAAAAGTCAGAATACCGTTTATCTTCAATATTATCGACTAAGACCCGTTCAACACTTGCAGTTCTTGGCCCGACTTTTAACCAATCATAAAAGTGTTGCAGTTGGTCATCGTTGCCTTCGGCAATAATTTCCACACTGCCATCTACACAATTTCTTACCGTGCCTTTAATTCCAATTTTCTCTGCTTCTTTCCACGTAAAATAGCGAAACCCGACACCTTGAACTCGACCATATACGACAAATCGTTTTGCCATGATTTGCTCCTTTGTTACAAAAACTTTTTAAAAATTAACCGCACTTTCCTATTCCCATTTTTTAAAATTTAGCATAGCATTACAACCATCTAATTTCATTCAAAAAATAAAAGGAGTAATTATGAAATTATGTCAGTTTGCTTTAGGTGTTGTTGCCTTTGCAATCAGTGCGAGCAGTTTAGCCGGTACGGTCACAACCTCATCCAACCTTGAGTTTCTTGCAATCAACGGCCAAAAAGCCAGCAAATCCCTTCTAAAAGAAAAAAAATCATTCAATGCTGAAGCTGACCAAACACAACAAGTTGTAGTACGTTTAGGTGAGATCGTCGGTACTGGTTCTAGCCAAGGACTTTTTGAGTCTAATCCTATTATTGTGACCTTCAAAGGTTCGGCTGATGATGTTATCGTATCTGCAGAAAAAATTCGTTCGCAAGAAGATGGCGAAAAATTTAATGCACAACCACAAATTACCGTTAAAACAAAATCAGGTAATGTGATTGATGCTAAAGTGGATACCTTAAAACAAGAAGGTTTATTCCCATCAGCGAATATTGTGAATGATCTTGCTGAGTATAATGCATCTAACGCACCCGCAGCGGTTTCAGCTTTAGCGGCACCTACAGCAGGTATGATGCCTGCTGCATCAGGAAAAGCAGCGAAAGGCAAAGTCGTTGTGCAAGGTGAAAACGTTGCTGAACAACAATTACAATACTGGTTCCAACAAGCAGATAAAGAAACCCAAACTCGTTTCTTAAACTGGGCAAAAAAACAAAAATAATCGTTTTTTAACCGCACTTTGATAAAGAAGTGAGCCTTCCCGCTCACTTTTTTATCATCCATTTTTTAGTTATAAAATAATAAGCAAGGATATCAACATGAATCAATGGCTTAATGCAAAAGTAATCGCTTCAATACCTATTTTTATTGCAGTGAATATCGCAGCGTTTGGCGTCTGGTTTTTTGATATTTCTACGCAATCTATGCCCTTAATTTTAGGGATTATTGCAGGCGGTTTAGTTGATTTAGATAATCGTCTTACCGGACGATTAAAAAATATTTTTTACACATTAATTGCCTTTTCTATTTCAACCTTTATCGTTCAACTCAATATTGGTAAACCCATTCAATACGTATTGTTGATGACCATCATCACCTTTTTATTTACGATGGTTGGCGCTGTTGGTGAACGTTATCGCACCATTGCGTTTGGTACGCTGGTAGTAGCCATTTATACCACCCTCACTTATATACCGGGAAATTCTGCAAGCTGGTTTATCAATCCTGTGATGATTTTATTAGGTACTTTGCTCTACAGTATTGTGACCATCATTGTCTATCTCTTTTTTCCAAATCGTCCTGTACAAGAAAGTGTGGCAAAAGCGTTTTGTGCCTTAGGCAATTATTTAGATGCCAAATCCGAATTTTTTGATCCTGATGAAATTGATGAAATCGAGAAAAAACATCTTAATTTTGCGATGAAAAACACCAATGTGGTGGAGGCTTTCAATCAAGCCAGAACAGCACTTTTCTATCGTATACGTGGACAACATCGCCATGTTCGCACACAACGCATGATCCGCTATTATTTTGCTGCGCAAGACATTCATGAGCGTGCAAATTCAACACATTTTGATTATCGACAAATTGCGGAACAGCTCAAAAATACAGACTTAATTTTCCGCATTCAGCGTTTGCTCGAATTACAAGCACAAGCCTGCCATGATATTACGGCTTGCCTTCGTCAAAATACGCCTTATCACTATAATATTCGCGTAGAAAAAGCGTTAATGGGCACAATTCAATCTCTTGAGCTTTATAGCAAAGAACATACCAATCAAAACAATGTTTTACTAGCCCTGCAAACACTTATTGATAACCTGCAAAGCATTAACTGGCAGCTACGTCAGCTTGAGCAAGAAACCAGTGAAAATGAGCAAACTGTACAGATCCATACTGAACAAATTACAGGATTAAAAAATATTCTGTCTGTTATTGGAAGTAATTTCACCTTTGAGTCACCACTTTTCCGTCATGCCGTGCGTTTGTCTATCGTGGTGTTTTTGTGTTGCGCTATTGTTGAATTCTTCCAATTTAATTTAGGTTACTGGATTTTACTTACTGCGGTTTTTGTGTGTCAGCCAAACTATTCGGCAACCAAAGTGCGGTTACGTCAGCGTATCATTGGTACGATTTTAGGGGTAATTATTGGCTCTTTATTACCTTACCTCAACCCAACATTAGAGATGAAACTTGGCTTAATGGTGGTGACCAGTACGCTCTTTTTCTTTTTCCGTAGTAATAATTACAGTTTCTCCACGTTCTTTATTACCTTGCAAGTATTGATCAGTTTCGATGTAATGGGATTTGACACACAATCAGCACTCTTCCCTCGCCTGATTGATACCGTATTAGGTTCAGCCATTGCATGGTTTGCTGTATCTTATTTATGGCCGGATTGGAAATATCTGCAACTCGATAAAGTGAGCCGCCAAGCGATTCAAAGTGATGCACAATATTTCTTACACATTATTAGCCAACTACAATTTGGTAAAAGCGATAATTTAAAATACCGTATTGCACGCCGTAACGCTCATCAATATGCGGCAGCATTAAGCACAACGCTTTCCAATATGAATAATGAGCCGAAGAAATATCAGGCCTATTTGCAGGAAGGTTTTGACTTGTTAAAAATGAATTATTCCCTATTGAGCTATATTTCTGCTTTAGGGGCATATCGCAATAAAATGGCGCAATTACAACAAACTACCGAGTTTTTATCAGATTTTTATCCTGTTGCGAAAAAGGTTTTATATGCACTGGAAAATATTGAAAAGCTTCGTCCAGAAGTCTTTGAAAAACTCCAAAATAGTATTGAACAAAGCCTTAAAAAAATTCAGTGGGATGAAACCCAAGCCAAAAACAATTCGGTCTTTGCGTTGCCATACCAGCAACTTAACTTGATTTCTCAGTTGCTACCTCAGCTATATCGCTATTTCCAACATAGCCAGGTAGAACCAATGATCAAATAAAAACAAAGGAAAAACTGACCGCACTAACCCAAATTTTTTATTGTTCTCAAGGCGATAAATAGCGATAATACGCCACTTATGTAAAATAAATTTAGACGCAATGACACATTATATTCTACTCGTTATCAGTACTGCATTAATCAATAACTTCGTTTTGGTCAAATTCTTAGGACTTTGTCCATTTATGGGCGTGTCCAAAAAGATTGAAACGGCAATTGGTATGGGGCTTGCTACGACATTCGTATTAACCGTAGCGTCACTGTGTTCTTATTTAGTCGATAATTATATTTTAATGCCGCTAAACGCCACATTCTTGCGCACTTTAGTTTTTATTTTAGTGATTGCCTTCGTAGTTCAATTTACTGAAATGGTAATCAATAAAACAAGCCCATCACTTTATCGATTATTAGGGATTTTCTTACCACTGATTACCACAAACTGCGCGGTACTCGGTGTGGCATTATTAAACGTCAATTTGGCACACAATTTAACTGAATCCGTCATTTATGGTTTTGGCGCCTCTTTAGGTTTTGCACTAGTTTTAGTTTTATTTGCAGCCTTACGTGAACGTCTTGTTGCTGCAGATGTACCCATTACGTTTCGTGGCTCGTCTATTGCGTTAATTACGGCCGGTTTAATGTCTCTCGCCTTTATGGGCTTCGCCGGGTTAGTAAAATGATTTATCTCTTGATGTTTATTACTGTAACAGTGATTTTTCTCGGCTTATTTTGGAATAACACTAAAAAATAATGTTTATCTTAATTTCAGTAACCGTTCTCGCTTTAATTTTTGGTGCGATTTTAGGTTTTGCTTCGATTAAATTAAAAGTTGAAGCCGATCCTATCGTCGAAAAAATTGATGCCATCTTACCGCAAAGCCAATGTGGGCAATGCGGCTATCCTGGTTGCAAGCCTTATGCCGAAGCAATTGCCAATGGTGACGTTATCACAAAATGTGTGCCTGGTGGTCGTCCAACGGTGGTAAAAATTGCCGAAATCATGGGTGTTGATGTACCCGCAATGGATGATGTGGCGGAACCAGAAGAAATGGTTGCCTTCATTAATGAAAATATGTGTATTGGCTGTACTAAATGTATTCAAGCCTGCCCTGTTGATGCCATTATCGGTACAAACAAAGCCATGCATACAATTATTCCCGATCTCTGTACTGGCTGTGAACTTTGCGTCGCACCTTGTCCGACAGATTGTATTTCCATGATTAAAGTGAAAAAAGATATTGATAATTGGGACTGGAAGTTTGATCCTAAATTAGTCATTCCAGTCGTAAATACCACAGAAATTGAGAAAAAATTAGTGGTTGGGGAGTCGGAGTCACATGGCTGATGTATTAACAAGATTTAACTCCGGCAAAATTTGGGATTTTAAAGGTGGTATTCATCCACCTGAAATGAAATCTCAATCAAACCAATCCCCTATTCAGCAATCAGAACTTGCTCATGATTTTTATGTGCCGATTAAACAACATGCCGGCACTGCAGGAAATGTGTTAGTTAAAGAAGGCGATTATGTCCTAAAAGGCCAACCTTTGACACAATGTGATGGCTTAAGAATCTTGCCTGTTCATGCACCGACTTCTGGTACGGTAAAATTTATCGGAAAACATGTTGCGCCTCATCCTTCTGGTTTAACCGAGGATATGATTCATATTCAAGCGGATGGTTTGGATAAATGGCGTGAGCAATTTCCACTTGAAGAATTTTTCACACAACCTGTCGAACAACTCATTGATCGCATTTACCAAGCGGGGGTTGCTGGCTTAGGTGGTGCAGTATTCCCGACTGCCGCCAAAATCCAATCGGCTGAAAAGAAAGTTAAACTCTTAATTATTAACGGCGCGGAATGCGAACCTTATATTACCTGTGATGACCGCTTAATGCGTGATTACACCGATGAAATGATCGAAGGTATTCGCATCTTACGTTATATCTTACGCCCTGAAAAAGTGGTGATTGCGGTTGAAGACAATAAATCTGAGGCGATTCAGGCTATTCAACAATCACTACATGGTGCAAATGACATTGAATTGCGCGTTATTCCGACTAAATATCCATCCGGTGCAGCCAAACAGCTGATTTATTTGCTTACCGGCATGGAAGTACCAAGTGGCGGACGTTCTTACGATATTGGCGTATTAATGCACAATGTCGGTACGGCTTTTGCGATAAAAAGAGCGGTTATTAATGATGAGCCTTTAATTGAGCGTGTCGTTACGCTTACGGGTGATAAAATTTCCGAGAAAGGCAATTACTGGGTTCGCTTAGGCACACCAGTTGATCACTTATTAGCACAAGTTGGCTATCAATATGACGAACGTTTCCCTGTTTTCGCAGGTGGACCAATGATGGGATTGCAACTTTCAGATCTAAATGCTCCCGTCACTAAATTAATTAACTGTCTATTGGCACCTGATCATTTTGAATATGGTAAACCCGAACCAGAGCAATCTTGCATCCGCTGCTCCGCTTGTTCTGATGCTTGCCCTGTCAATTTGATGCCACAGCAACTTTATTGGTATGCTCGCAGTGAGGATCACCAAAAATCAGAAGAATATTGCTTAAAAGATTGTATTGAATGTGGCGTGTGTGCTTATGTTTGTCCAAGCCATATTCCGCTTATTCAATATTTCCGACAAGAAAAAGCTAAAATTTGGGAAATTAAAGAAAAAGCGAAAAAAGCCGAAGAAGCCAAAATCCGTTTTGAAGCAAAACAAGCTCGTATGGAACGTGAGGAGCAAGAACGTAAAGCACGTTCACAACGCGCAGCAGAAGCTCGCCGTGAAGAACTTGCAAAACAAAAAGGTGAAGACCCGGTTAAAGCGGCATTAGAACGCTTAAAAGCTAAACAAGCAAACTCATCAGTAACCAAAGAAACAAAAACTATCGTATCTGAGAAAGGTGAAATCTTACCGGATAACCATGATCTCATGGAACAACGTAAAGCCCGTCGACTAGCTAAACAACAAGCACAAGCAGATACAGGCACTGTGACGGATGCAACAACGTCACAAACCGATGAAAAAGAGGCGAAGAAAGCAGCTGTTGCTGCAGCTCTAGCAAGAGCAAAAGCAAAAAAAGCTGCCGCTCAAAGTGAAGCAGTTACAACAAATGAAACTGAAAGTGCGGTCGAAAAAACAGATGAAAATTCAACCGCACTTGATCCGAAAAAAGCGGCAGTAGCTGCAGCCATTGCGAGAGCCAAAGCCAAGAAAGCTGCTGCTCAAAGTGAAACAGTTACAACAAATGAAACTGAAAGTGAGGTCGAAAAGACGGATGAAAACCCAACCGCACTTGATCCGAAAAAAGCTGCAGTAGCCGCTGCTATTGCAAGAGCCAAAGCTAAGAAAGCTGCTGCTCAAGGTGAAACGGTTACGACAAATACAACTGAAAGTGCTGTCGAAAAAACAGATGAAAACCCAACCGCACTTGACCCGAAAAAAGCCGCAGTAGCTGCAGCCATTGCAAGAGCCAAAGCGAAGAAAGCCGCGGCTGAAGCAGCCAAAGAAACAGAATAACGCAGGAAAATATTATGTTTAAGAAAATGGTGAGTTCGCCTCATACTCATTCAGGCAAATTAACCGCCCGTATTATGTTGTGGGTGATTGCAGCCATGCTGCCTGCCCTGCTCACACAGATTTATTATTTTGGAATGGGTGTTTTGGTGCAATCCGCTTTGGCTATTTCTTTCGCATTAGTGCTTGAGTTTATTGTGACCAAATTGCGCAATAAGCCAAACCTAGTCTATATTTCAGATTTTAGTGTGGTGCTTACCGCCTTAATTTTAGCCATGGCAATTCCGCCTTATGCACCTTATTGGGTGATTTTAATCGGTACGCTTTCCGCTGTTATTCTAGGCAAACACGTTTATGGTGGCTTGGGACAAAACCCGTTTAATCCAGCTATGGTGGGTTATGTGGTGCTATTGATTTCTTTCCCACTACAAATGACAAGTTGGATGCCGCCTATTTCATTATTGAATGAACCTCCAACATTTGCAGACTCCATTTCTTTAGTTTTCACTGGCTTAACCACTGACGGTTTTAGCTTAAGTCAACTTGTCCATTCCATTGATGGCATTACACAAGCAACGCCATTAGACAGTGCAAAAATCTTCTATAACTTGCATCAAGGCGATGAAAGCGTATTCCATGATTTTATAAAATTACCGATTTTATTACAAAATGGGACTGACTTTGCTGAAGGTTGGTGGCAAGTCAATCTGGCATTCATGCTGGGTGGAATTATATTAATCTTAAAGAAAAAAATTCACTGGCAAATTCCCGTTTCAATGCTCGTGACCTTTGTGACCTTAGCAACAATCACTGCGATGTCAGGCCATCATCATTTAAGTATGATTAGCCAACTCTTTAGCGGCGCGATGATGTTTGGTGCATTCTTTATTGCGACTGACCCTGTCACAGCCTCTATTACACCTCGCGGTAAGCTTGTATTTGGTTCCTTGGTCGGATTATTGGTCTACCTCATTCGTTACTTTGGAAACTACCCTGACGGCGTGGCATTTGCGATTTTATTAAGTAATATTTGTGTGCCACTTATCGACTACTACACCCGTCCTCGCGTAGCGGGACACTTTGCAAAAGGGAGAAAATAATGGGTATTTTTAAAGTCACCTCCCGTTTTGGTTTGTTATTAGGTTTTATTGCGCTTGTATGTACTGCTGTTTCTGCTGGCATTTATATGCTGACAAAAGATAAAATTGATGAAGCCATGGCTGAACAACAAAAAGCGTTATTACTCCAAGTCATCCCACAAAATTATTTTAATAATAACTTGCTTGAAAGCGTAGAAACGCCTGAGCAAGATAAACTCAAAGGCATTCAAAAACTCTATTTTGCTATTAAAGATCATGTACCAACTGCCTATGCTTATGAAACAACGGCACCAGATGGTTATTCAGGGAATATCCGTTTATTAGTGGGGATTACACCAAAAGGTGAAGTTTTAGGTGTGCGTGTCATTGAACATCATGAAACCCCTGGATTAGGCGATAAAATCGAACTTCGCATTTCTGACTGGATTTTAAGTTTTACAAACCAAGTTATCGTACCGGAAAGCCTAAAAGATTGGGCGGTCAAAAAAGATGGCGGTAAATTCGACCAATTTTCCGGCGCAACCATTACGCCGCGCGCGATTGTAAATCAAGTAAAACGTTCTGCTCTCGTGATGCTTGAAAATGAGGCATTACTCAACGAGATGGCAAAAAAATACGCGCAATAGGATATTTATTATGACTGATTTAACCGAAAAAACGACCGCACTTGATGAGCAAAGTGCGGTTGAAAATTCAGAAGAAATAATGCAAACGCCTTCTGTTTGGAAAGAAATCTTTATTCAAGGCGTATGGAAAAACAACTCTACCCTCGTGCAATTATTGGGGCTTTGTCCGCTGTTGGCTGTTTCAAGTACTGCAACAAATGCATTAGGTTTAGGTTTGGCGACTATGTTGGTTTTAACCTGTACAAACACCGTTGTTTCGCTCTTTCGTAAGCAAATCCCTCATGAAATCCGTATCCCGATTTATGTGATGATTATTGCCACCACCGTAACCGTGGTGCAATTATTGATGAATGCTTATACCTATACACTTTATCAAGCGCTAGGGATTTTTATTCCTTTAATCGTGACTAACTGTATCGTCATCGGTCGTGCAGAAGCCTTTGCCTCTAAAAATAGCGTAGCACATGCTGCCTGGGATGGTTTTTCGATGGGATTAGGTATGGCATTAAGTATCACCGTATTAGGTGCGTTACGTGAAATCTTAGGCCAAGGTACCCTTTTTGAAGGGATTGAAAATCTATTTGGTCAAGGCGCCAAATTCCTTACATTACATATTTATCACGCTGACAGCAGCTTTTTACTCTTTATTCTTCCGCCAGGTGCGTTTATTGGATTAGGCATCCTACTGGCGATTAAAAACCGAATTGATATGAAAAAATGAACCAAGCTAAACGAATTGAAATCCTCACTCGACTTCGGGAGCAAAACCCGCATCCCACTACGGAATTAGAGTATAATTCGCCTTTTGAACTACTCATCGCGGTGATCTTATCGGCTCAAGCGACCGATAAAGGCGTGAATAAAGCGACGGCAAAATTATTCCCTGTGGCAAATACCCCACAAGCTATTTTAGAGCTCGGCTTAGAGGGGTTAAAAGAATACATTAAAACCATCGGGCTTTATAACAGCAAAGCGGAAAATATCATTAAAACCTGCCGTGATTTAGTTGAGAAACACAACGGCGAAGTACCTGAAAGCCGTGAAGCCTTAGAAGCCCTTGCGGGTGTCGGCAGAAAAACGGCGAATGTTGTGTTAAATACAGCATTCGGTCACCCGACTATCGCAGTGGATACCCATATTTTTCGCGTATGCAACCGCACAAATTTCGCCCCGGGCAAAGATGTGGTAAAAGTGGAAGAAAAACTACTCAAAGTTGTGCCAAAAGAATTTAAAGTAGATGTACATCACTGGCTTATTTTACATGGGCGCTATACTTGTACCGCGCGCAAACCTCGCTGCGGTGCTTGCATTATTGAAGATCTCTGCGAATACAAAGAAAAAACAGAATATTAAACGAATAAAATCAAACGGAATAGATTATGACAACAAACAATCAATCTCGCCAAACGTGGTCTAGCCGACTAACTTATGTGCTCACCGTTGCAGGTGCGACAGTTGGCTTTGGGGCAACATGGCGCTTTCCTTATTTAGTGGGTGAAAATGGCGGTGGTGCCTACGTACTCCTCTTTTGTATCGCGATGATTGTCATTGGTATCCCGATGATTTTAGTAGAAAACGTTATTGGTCGCCGTTTGCGTGTGAATTCCATTGATGCCTTTGGCGACAAAATCCAAGATAAAGGTAAAAATATCTCCAAATATTGGAAGATTCTTGGTTACATGGGGCTTCTTGGCGCATTTGGTATCATGGCTTATTACATGGTATTAGGTGGTTGGGTGATGTCTTATATCATCAGCCTGATGAATAACACCCTTGATATTAGCGCCCCAATTACAAAAGAAGTGGCCAAAGATTTCTACGATTTACACATCAGCAACAGCCCATGGGAAATCATGCTTTACACCTTCCTATTCGTGGCGGTGAATTACATTATTTTGGCTAAAGGTATCATTGGCGGAATTGAACGTTCCGTGAAATATTTAATGCCATTACTCTTTATTTTCCTCATTGGCATGGTGATTCGTAACCTTACCTTACCTGGTGCAATGGAAGGTGTAACTTTCTACTTAAAACCAGATTTCAGCAAAATCACACCTAAATTATTCATCTTCGTATTAGGCCAAGTATTCTTCGCATTAAGCCTGGGTTTCGGTGTGTTGATTACCCTCTCCAGCTATTTGAACAAGGAAGAAAACCTTATCCAGACAGCCGTTATTACTGGCTTTACTAACACCATTATCGCCGTGTTATGTGGTTTTATGATCTTCCCATCATTATTCACATTCGGTATTGAACCTAACGCTGGCCCAACCTTGGTTTTCCAAAGTTTACCAATTGTATTCTCACATTTATGGGCGGGTAAATTCTTTGCTATCGTGTTCTTCGGTTTATTGCTTATTGCCGCATTAACCACATCAATTACGATTTACGAAGTCATCATCACCGCATTACAAGAAAAACTCAGAATGCGCCGTGGTAAAGCAATTTTTGTGACCTTGATGGGGATTTTCTTATTAGGTAACGTGCCGTCTATTCTAGGTGATAACCTTTGGAAAGATTTCACTATCTTCGGTAAAAGCATTTTTGATGCCTTCGATTTCGTCAGCGGAAATATTCTCTTTATGTTGACCGCACTTGGTTGTGCGATTTTCGTTGGTTTTGTGTTAAAAGACGATGCAAAAAAAGAGCTATCACCAACGCCAAATTCACTTTTCACCACAATCTGGTTTAACTATGTCAAATTTGTGGTTCCAGTGATTATTTTGGTGATTTTTATCAGTAACCTTATTTAATTAAGTCAGTGAAGCTCTTAAGAAAAGCTAACCGAAGTTGAAATATTCGGTTAATTTCATGATTTTATTAACAGGATAATTTATGCCCCTAAAGAAAATAATGCTTATCAGCATATTATCACTAGTTAGCATCAATATTTTTGCCGACTTTAAAGACAATAAAATTACAGAAGAATACTTTGGTGGCATTTGGAAATATGATAGCCAAAATCCAGCCGCTAAAAATCTTCCAGAAACCATAGAACTTGCTCAATTTATTTTTGAACCAGATACAAAATCCTGCAATGGCCATGCATATAGCATGATATTTAATTTTTCTAATGGGAGGGAAATTCATAAAGACTTGCCCAAACTCCAAAAAGCGTTATTTAAGAAAACAGAAAATAAACAATTATTTTTAAAAATAATTGAAGAACAAACAGCATTATTTAAAAAAGATAAATTAACTTTTTATCCTATTCTAATGACAGAATGTGACCGTCAAAAAAGTATTATTTTATTATCAAGTCCAAATGAGGGTTTAGTTATTGGTCATGATAAAGCTAATATAGAAAAAGATTATGCAATTAAGATCTTTCGTTGATTTAAGAAATTGGCAAAGAGACATAATCAGTGATTATAAGCTTTTTATTTTAAACCTGATTTAACAAAAAGTGCGGTCAAAATTTCCTAGGTTTTAAACATACTCCTAAAAATGACCGCACTTTTATTTAATTAAATATACAGAACTCTGTTACTTTTCTTCTGCTTGTTTTTTCTTTTCCTCTAATTCTTCCCAGCGTATAAATGCCGTTTCAAGTTCGGCTTCGGTATCCGCTAATTCCTTAAGCTTCGTATCCGTTACATCATGGGCTTGTTGGAAAAAGTGAGGGTCACCAATTTCAGCTTGAAGTGCGGTGATTTTCTCTTCCAATTCTTCCAATAATTGTGGTAGCTGTTCTAACTCACGTTGTTCTTTATAAGAAAGTTTAACGGATTTCGGCTTTTGAGAAACAACGTCATTTTTAGCCGCACTTTCTTGTACTTTTGGTGCTTCTTTTTTGACTTTTTGCGTTTCTTGCTCTGCTTTCATCGCAAAGTAATTGGCTTGTTGTCCTTTCGCATCAAAGAAACCACCCACGTATTTATTCAATACGCCGTCGCCTTCAAAGAAATAACACTCCGTCGCGACGTTATCAATAAACTGACGATCATGGCTGACAATCAATAAGGTGCCTTGATAATCGGTGAGGATTTCTTCCAATAATTCTAAGGTTTCTACATCCAAGTCATTGGTTGGTTCATCAAGAATCAGTAGATTATTTGGTTTCAGTAATAATTTTGCTAATAACAAGCGATTACGTTCACCACCAGAAAGCGCTTTGACGGGTGTCATAGCGCGTTTTGGTGGAAATAAGAAGTCCTGCAAATAGCCTAATACATGACGTTTTACACCATTGACTTCAATATCCTGCTTGCCATCGGCAACGTTATCCATTACCGTTTTTTCTGGATCAAGATCAGCACGATATTGGTCAAAATAAGCGATATCTAATTTTGTACCACAATGAATGCGGCCGCTAGTTGGCTTTATTTCACCTAATAAAAGTTTAATAAAGGTGGTTTTTCCGCAGCCATTTGGCCCCACTAAAGCAATTTTATCGCCACGTAAAATGGTCGTGCTGAAATCTTTGAGAAGTTGTTTGCCTTCAATTTCATAGCTCACATCTTCCATTTCAAACACAATTTTGCCTGAACGACTCGAGTTATCTAATTGTAACTTAGCAGTACCCATCACTTCACGACGTTGACGACGTTCTTCACGCATGGCCTTTAAGGCGCGCACACGTCCTTCATTACGCGTACGACGCGCTTTAATACCTTGACGAATCCAAACCTCTTCTTGTGCTAAACGCTTATCGAAAAGCTCGTTCTGTAACGCTTCGACACGTAAGTTTTCTTCTTTCGTGGTGAGGTATAAATCATAATCACCCGGATAAGACACTAATTTACCGCGGTCTAAATCCACAATACGAGTGGCCATTTTGCGGATAAAAGAACGGTCGTGGGAAATAAATACAATACTTCCGGTAAATTCTAATAAGAAGTTTTCTAACCATTCGATTGCATCCACATCCAAGTGGTTAGTCGGTTCATCTAATAACAAGACATCGGGGTTACACACCAACGCACGAGCAAGGGCGGCTTTACGCAACCAACCACCAGATAAATCCGCTAATTTAGTATCAGGATTTAACTCGAGCTTTTGCAGGACTTCATTGATTTTATTTTCAAACTGCCAACCATTGGCATGCTCTAATTTAGCTTGCACTTGTGCCAGTTGATTAAGAATTTGCTCGTTGTAATTTTGTGTCAACTCTTGTGAAATATGATGGTATTCCTTTAACAAATCCGCTAAATGCTCAATCCCTTCCGCTACATAATCGAAAACATTACCTTCGGCGTGGCGAGGCGGGTCTTGTTCTAAACGTGAAACCACTAAATCTTTTTCATACTGCACTTTGCCGTCATCCATGGTGACTTGCTGTGCAATTATTTTTAATAACGTTGATTTACCTGCCCCGTTACGCCCCACCAAACACACGCGCTCATTCGGTTCAATATGCAGTTCAGCGTGATCAAGTAAGGGATGGTCACTAAAAGAAAGATAAGCGTTAGTTAAACTAATTAATGCCACAAAATTGTCCTATAAATTCAAAATATCAATAAAAATAACCGCGCTTTAGAGCTGATGATAAACCTTTAAGGCATAAGCATCTGACATGCCAGCGATATAGTCACAAATAATACGTTTTTTACCCTGCTCCGGCGCATTTCTCCAACGATTAGCGGTATTCGTTGGCAATAAACGTTCGGGGTCAGACTCAAAAATCTGGAACATTTCCGTGAGAATGCGTTGGCCTTTATATTCAATACGTTGCGTTTCCACATGACGAATCACATATTTCCATACAAACTTTTTGAACACATTTAATGCCGCAATCACATCTTGCGGTAGTTCTGCATTATAACGTAACAAAGGTTCATCAAAATTGCCGGTGACTTTCCAACGCACATGAGTAATAAAGAAATTCACTAATGCACCAATGGCATTTTTACGCTCGAAATGATGGTTGGAGAATAATCGTTGGCTGACTTGCTCTATATTTTTTGCTAGCCAATCTGAAGGAATCGTTTTAAGTTCATCTAAGGCTTCTTGCCACTGATGTTGATTTACGACACCGGTCACAATCGCATCTTCTAAATCATGTACGCCATAGGCAATATCGTCTGCCAATTCCATAATGCTGCAATCTAACGATTTAAATTGTGTTTTTAAAAACTCGGCAGGATTTGACCGCACTTTTTGAAATGAGCCAAATAAAGTGCGGTCATTTTCAGAAAGATTTTGCAACAGCCAATCAAACATTGTGACGTCATCACGGAATAACCCTTTTCCTGGTTTCCAATCACTAATTTTGACATAACGCGGATCAGCGCTTTCAGTACGCGGCAACTGGGCATATTGAGGGGAAGATAAGTCTAAAATATTCGGATATTTCACCACGCCTAAAATAGCACGACGCGTTAAATTCATCCCTGCCGTTTCAGTATAAGGCTCAAGTTTAGTAATGATACGAAATGTCTGCGCATTGCCTTCAAAGCCGCCATGATTCCGCATCATATAATTGAGGGCTACTTCCCCACCATGACCAAATGGTGGATGGCCAATATCATGCGCAAAGCACAAACTTTCAATTAAATCATTGCTTGGTAATAAAGGTTTGAGTTGTTTCTGTAATTCACTTTTTTCAATATGAAGCTGGTCTGAAATAGCAACATAACTTTCCGCAAATTTTAATTGGGAAACAAGGCTGCTGCCGATTTGTGCCACTTCAAGGGAATGGGTTAAACGAGTACGATAAAAATCATTTTCGCCCACCGCGTGAATTTGTGTTTTGGCTTGCAAACAACGGAAAGCAGCAGAATGTAAAATCCGCCCGCGATCACGACGAAATGGTGGTCGATGATCTTTTTCGCGAGGCGGATCAGGAAGGAAACGTTCAGTCCAAAAATCAGCTAATTGGGTTCTCATAAAAATAGACGAATAATATGGAATACTAAGGGTGCTAAAATGGAGCTCATAATACCGCAAAGTACCAAAGAAATCGAACTATAACTACCCGCTTTTGGATCGGCTTCCATACAACTTACCGTACCTAATGCGTGAGAAACCGCACCAACAGATAAACCGACCGCTTCTTGTTGTTTAATCCCAACTTTTTTCAAGATGAGATAACCAAAAACTGACCCTTGTAAACCGGCGACAACCACACCTACCGCCGTCACGGCAGGAATGCCGCCTAAATGTGAAGCCACTTCCATTGCAATTGGCGTAGTAATTGATTTTGGTAATACCGTCGCAACCATTTCAGGGCTTGCACCTAAAATAATAGCAAAAATAGCCCCGGTAAACATGGAGAATATTGAGGCCAATGCGACTACTGAAAGGATAATTTTCCATTGTTTCGCAATTTGACGAATTTGTTCATACAACGGTAATGCCAGAGCAACAATACTCAATCCTAATAAATTATTAATCGGCGCATTGCCTGCCATATAATCATCATAAGGAATACCGCTAACCACTAAAATTAGCACAAGAATGGATACTGTTAGCACAAAAGTATTGAAAATCATCGATTTCCAACGTTTACTAATTTGTAGTGCGAGCCAAAATCCGAAAATCGTTAAACCGGTATAAAGATAAATTGCATACTGCATAATAAAACCTTAGTCTGCTTGAAGATTACGTTTTTCCAATACTTTTTTACGTTTATGGCTAAAAGATTGTTTGTAAAATAAATAGTTTCCTATAAATGCAATCACAAAAAGTGTTAAAAAGGTACTAAGAATATTTGGAATGAGTAAAATTTTCCACTGTGCCACGAGTAAATCATAATATTTGATAATACCCACGCTCACCGGCACAAAAAGCACCGCCATGTAGCGGATTAATAAGCTCGAACCGAAATAAATCCACTCTAGGTGAATCACATGAGTCGTTAAACCTAAAAAAAGTAATAACAAGCCCCAAATGCTGCCTGGAATCCCCACTGGAATGTAGTGAGAAATCAAATTGCCGAGTAGTAACATAATGTATAAAATGATGAGCGAACGAGCGAGTTGAACGCCTTTTTGGAGTAACATATTTCCTCTATCAACTTTTTTAATAATAATTAAAAATTATTTTACGCTTTTTTGTTAAAATTACCCATCCATTTTAGCGAAATTTTGCGATGCAGATCAAAGAAATTCCAAATGATTAGAAAATTCTTCTTATTTTTAACCCTAATTTTAACCGCACTTTGGACGCCATTTTCAATATCGGCTGAACGCCAAATGGCGTGCTGGGTTGTTGGTGTAAGTGATGGCGATACCTTAACTTGCCTCTTACCCACTAAAAAACAACTCAAAGTGCGATTACAAGAAATTGATGCTCCGGAAAAAGGTCAACCGTTTGGAAAGAAAGCTAAACAATATCTTTCCCAGCTGGTTTTCAAACAAAATGTGACGTTGTCGGTTTCTGGTTACGATCGCTACCAGCGTATTTTGGCAACAGTTTACCTGCAAGAACAAAACATCAACTTAGAAATGGTAAAAAACGGCATGGCGTGGGTTTATCCGCAATATGCTAAAAATCCACTCTACTTTCAGGCTCAAGATTTTGCACAACAACAAAAAATCGGTTTATGGCGCGATCCCTACCCTGTTGCCCCTTATGAATGGCGCAAACAGAAAAAAACAGTCAAACACGGAGATAACCATGGCTTTTGATTATCAATCATTTAAAAATGAATTCCCTTATTTTAAATCGCCAAATGCCGTGGTCTATTTGGATAATGCGGCGACAGCACTAAAACCTCAAGCATTAATTGATGCAACGAGTGCTTTCTATCAATCGGCAGGCTCCGTACATCGTAGTCAGTATGAAGCTGCACAGACAGCCCAATATGAAAATGCTCGTTACTTAGTTAAAACCTTAATTAATGCGGAAGATGAAAAAGCGGTAATTTGGACGTCTGGGACGACTCATAGCATTAATTTAGTTGCTAATGGTTTACTCCCTTCTTTGCATGCTGATGATGAGATTTTAATTAGCCAAGCAGATCATCATGCTAATTTTGTTACTTGGCACGAAACAGCGAAAAAATGCGGAGCAAAAATTAAAGTGCTGCCAATTTCGGATAATTGGCTAATTGATGAAAATGCCTTGATTAAAGCCTTAAATGAGAAAACCAAATTAGTCGCACTCAATTTTGTTTCCAACGTAACGGGAACAGAACAACATATCCAGCATTTAATTCGACTAATCCGTCAACATAGCAATGCGCTCGTTTTAGTGGATGCTGCTCAGGCTATTAGTCATATACAGATTGATTTACAAGCATTAGATGCGGATTTTATTGCCTTTTCTGCACACAAAATTTATGGCCCCAACGGCATTGGCATACTAAGCGGAAAATTAAGCTCACTGTCCCTGCTACAACCGCTTTTTTACGGTGGAAAAATGATTGAGCGAGTATCCCATGAATGTATTACCTTTGCCGACTTGCCTTATCGATTAGAGGCCGGCACACCGAATATTGCTGGCGTGATTGGTTTTGGTGCGGTGCTAGATTGGCTCAAAAAATGGGATTTTCAGGCAGCTGAAGCTCATGCCGTTGAGCTTGCTGAACAAAGTAAAGCGCGGTTAAAAAACTATCCGAATTGTCGTTTATTCAATTCACCGCAAGCAAGTTCTGTTGTATGTTTTGTTTTTGATGGTATTGCAGCATCCGATCTTGCTACCCTCTTAAGCGAACAAAAAATTGCGTTACGCATTGGTGAACATTGTGCACAACCTTATTTAGCCCGCCTTGGTGAGCGCACGACACTACGACTTTCTTTTGCGCCTTATAATAGCCCGAAAGATGTGGATGTTTTTTTTGCGGCATTAGATAAATCCTTAGAGTTATTAACATGCTAGAAAACATTAAACAGGCAAAAAATTGGGAAGATCGTTACCGTTTTATTATCCAAGCTGGTAAACATCTTTCTCAACCTTCTCCAGATGAATTGGCTCAAATGCAATCAATTCAAGGCTGTGAAGCGGGACTTTGGTTTATGGTCATTCCACAACATGACGATACGTTTCAATTTCAAGCTTACAGCGAAGCGCGAATTATGAATGGTTTGTTATGGTTGTTGTTACAAAACATCAACGGCCAACCCCAAGAACAATTACAACAATTTAATATTCGCCAATTTTTTGATGAGCTTGGTATTGCCTCTCGCTTAAGTGAAACCCGCTTAAACGGTTTAAAACAAATCGAAGAAATCTTACACAATCTGCAATTATGTATCTGATCGAACCTTTTTTTAAATTGACCGCCTTAGAAAATGATGTTGGCCAACAAAGCCGTTTGCTCAATGCAATCATCGACCAATGGCGTTATAACGGGCAAATTATCGGCCGTGAAATCCCGCTTTATTTGACGGAGGAAGACGGCGAACAAGGTTTTGCAATGCGAGTTATTTGCCCTGAGCAAGATAGCCTTTTACCCGAGAATAATAACCAAACTGTAAATCTGGCGATGGAAAATGCTGAAAAGTGCGGTCTAAATTTTCAAGGTTTTCAAATTATTGCCGATGATTTAAATGCGGACAGCACCGCAGAATGTAGCCATCCTGCATGGCAGATGCTTTATACCACACATTTGCAATCTTGCTCGCCATTACATAGCGGAGATGATTTTTCTCCAATTCCGCTCTATAAACAGCTAAAAAATCAACCGCACTTAAGCCAAGATTTGATTAAATGGCAGGAAAATTGGCAAGCTTGCGATCAGTTGCAAATGAATGGTTCAGCTTTAGAAAAAGAAGCATTAAACGAAATCTCTGAGGTTAATAGCACGCTCAGCAAACATGGGCGCTACCTTGCCGCTGAAATCGAAAAAGAAAACGGCATACCGACCTATTATTATTTATACCGTGTCGGAGGCCATTCTTTAGAGTCAGAACAGCAACGCTGTTGCCCACAATGTGGTGGCGATTGGGTATTAGACGCGCCACTATTTGATGTAATTTACTTTAAATGCGACCCATGTCGATTAGTCTCGAATGTGTCGTGGAATTTTTTATAGCGATTTCGTTATTCAGGAAAACACATGAACTATCAAGATAAAAGCCTTCAATCTTTAAAACTCGGTCAAGCAACAGAATATGCAGCAAATTATGACCGCACTTTGTTACAACCGGTGCCTCGAAAACTCAATCGTGATGCCTTAGGCATTACTGAACAGCAGCCATTTACCCAAGGTGCCGATATTTGGACAGCCTACGAAATTTCTTGGTTAAATCCAAAAGGTTTGCCGCAAGTCGCCATAGCTGATGTAGAAATTGATTATCGCAGTGAAAATTTAATTGAATCGAAAAGCTTTAAACTCTATTTAAACAGCTTTAACCAAAGTAAATTTGCTGATTTTGCTAGCGTAGAACGCACAATGCGTGAAGATCTAAGCGATTGTGCTCAAGGCGAGGTTAAAGTACGTTTACATCCATTATCCCACTATCAAGGACAAAGTATTGATACTTTAACGGGCGATTGCATTGATGATCAGGATATCGAAATCCACAACTACGAATTTAATGCGGATATTTTGCAAAATTGTACGTCTGATAACGTGGTGGAAGAAACCTTAGTAAGCCATTTATTGAAATCTAACTGTCTTATCACCAGTCAGCCGGATTGGGGAACCGTGCAAATTCATTATGTGGGTAAACAAATCGATCGCGAAAAACTTCTCCGCTACATCGTATCTTTCCGTCAACATAATGAGTTTCATGAGCAGTGTGTTGAGCGTATTTTCTGTGACTTGATGCATTACGCCAAACCAGAAAAACTCACCGTCTATGCGCGTTATACGCGTCGTGGTGGATTGGACATCAATCCATTCCGTTCTAACTTTAAGGCAATTCCACAAAATTTACGCTTGGCAAGACAATAAGTCACAAAACAAAAGTGCGGTTAAAATCAACCGCACTTTTATTTTACACATGTCGTAAATCGTGAGCTTGTTGCAATAACTGACGACTCTCTTGTAAGAATTGATCAGAATATTCTCCAAACCATTCTCTCACTTGATGGAAAGCATCAATAAATCCTTGGCGATCGCCTTTTTCAAAGAATTGTAACGCCTCTTCATAAGTTTGTTTCAAGCTTTCAATCACATCTAAATTTTCTGGTTTATCCATAATAATATCGGCATAAAGTGCCGCATCTTGGGCAAATAGACGACCAATCATGGCTAATTCCAAACGATAAATCGGGGAAGATAATGCCAATAAATTGCTTAAATTGACGGGCTGTTTAGAAAGATGCAGACCATTCGCAAAAGTGGAAAAGTGACGTAATGCTTGAATGTACGTCATATTGTGATCATGCTCTGCTGCATCAATTTGGTAAATTTTTGCACCCCAGATTTGAATTTGCTCTAGCAACCATTCATAACGTTCGCTAAAACGCCCATCACAACGCACAACCACTTGTTTTGCCATGCTCGCAATATCAGGGCCAAACATTGGATGCAGCCCAACCACTGCCCCTTTATGTACTTCTAACATTTTAGCTAATGGCGCACGTTTCACGGAGGTGAGGTCCGCCAGTAGCATATTTTCCGTTAAATAGGGCTTTAAACGTTCTATGGTTTCTAACGTGTGATCAATCGGTACTGAGATAATAACAACATCCGCATTCGTTAAAATACGTTCTGCTACATCCCAATCATCACGATCTAAAATAGAAATAGGATAACCGGAAGCACGCAAATAGCGGGCAAATAACTGTCCCATTTTTCCGTAACCACCGACAATAACAATTTTATTAATGGCTGGGTTCAGGGTTTTAAAACCAAATTGATTTTCATTGGAGTAAGATTCACGCATAAAACGACGTAGCACATCTTCGATGAGTTGTGGAGAGATTCCCGCTTTCGCCGCTTCTTCTCGGCGGGCTTCTAACATGGCTAATTCACGATCTGGTGCATAAATCGGCAAACCTTTTTCATGCTTTACTTCGCCGACTTGTGTCACCAATTCGAGGCGTTTAGCAAAAAGTTGAATCAGTTCACGATCGAGCGCATCAATTTCCTGACGTAAATGGTTAAGAGCATCCATAATTCACCTGTAATATCTTATTTACATAGATTGCAATTAAAAGGTTACAGGTGAGATTACTGGAATTAAAACAGAAAGGCAAATGATTAGAGAGATTGTGTAATCAAGCGTTGCGGACGAATCACATTGTTATCATCGATAAGTGCTACGCCTAAAAAGATATTCTTGTCAGAAAACAACCGCACTTGACCATATAATTTTGCTTCATTCGCAAATTTGACACGCTGCCCAAAGCCAATACCTTTACTCTGCTCTGCATTTAACTGTAATGCAGGTAATTTACTGACTGTGGTATCTGTCGGTAAAAGATGTTGATCAAGTTGAGCAAGAGCACCTTGCTCTGCAAGCGCCTGCAAAGCATCCCATGTCATCATCTTTTCTGTTGGATAATCCGCAACCGCAATTCGACGTAACACAGTCACATGAGCACCACAACCTAACACTTCACCTAAGTCATCCACTAATGTACGGATATAGGTTCCTTTCGAACAATGCACTTCTAAGGTTAGAAAAGGGGCTTGATACTCGATAAAGTTAAGCTCAAAAATCGTGATAGGACGTGCGTCACGTTCCACGGTAATGCCTGCGCGAGCATACTCATATAACGGTTTTCCATTGTGCTTTAACGCAGAAAACATAGTCGGCACTTGCAAAATATCACCCCGAAATTGTTCAAGTGCGGCCAAAATTTGTGATGTTTCCACCTTAACAGGGCGTGTTTCGACCACTTGTCCTTCTGCATCGGAGGTATCCGTACGTTCACCTAATTTTGCTGTGACCACATAGCGTTTATCTGCATCTAATAAGAATTGGGAAAACTTTGTCGCTTCGCCTAAACAAATAGGTAACATACCAGTTGCTAATGGATCAAGCGCACCGGTATGTCCTGCTTTATTCGCTTGGAATACGCGTTTCACTTTTTGCATAATGTCATTTGATGACATGCCTTGTGGTTTATCTAATAAAAATACACCATCAATATCACGCCCACGCTTACGAGGTCTCGACATTAGTCATTTTCCTCAACGTGTTTTTTCTCGTCTTCGCGAATCACGTTTGTCACTAAATTAGACATACGCATCCCTTCGACTAGGGATTGATCGTAGAAGAAACGAATTTCCGGCACAATGCGTAAGCGCATCGCTTTACCCACTAATGAACGGATATAAGGTGCTGCTTTTTCCAAACCTTTCATGCCTTGTGCAATCGCCACTTCATCATGATCAAACAAAAATGTGACAAACACTTTTGCATACGCTAAATCGCTTGAAACTTCCACATCTGACACGGTTACCATGCCAATACGGGGATCTTTTACTTCCCGTTGTAAAATGATGGCGATTTCTTTTTGTAATTCTTGTGCAACACGATCACTGCGTTTAAATTCTCTTGCCATAATATTTCTCTTACTAAGTAAGTTTTACCTACATTTATAGGTTACAAATTATTTCTCTGATTTGGTTTTATTTCGGCGAAGGATAAAACCGATCACTACGCCAATGAGACCTGCGATGACATTTACGATGACATCCATCACAACAACAACTAGACTCCAGTCTGCCCCACGTTCTTCATAGGATAACTGGGCATGATAAATGCTGGCTATCCAAAAACAAAGTTTTACAGCAATGGGGATAATTAGAAATTTCCATTTCTTCTGCCCAACCCCATAAGCAATCAAAATAGCATTGATAGCCGCCCAACCAAACATTGATTCCATTTTTAGCTCCAATGACAAAAGCGGTCAAAAATACGTTGAATTTTGACCGCTCTTTTTATCGATTAGATTGAACGTTTAACTTCAACGACTTCAAACACCTCGATTTGGTCGCCGACTTTCACGTCATTGTAGTTTTTAACGCCGATACCACATTCCATACCATTACGGACTTCAGAAACGTCATCTTTAAAGCGACGGAGAGATTCCAATTCACCTTCAAAAATTACCACGTTATCACGTAATACACGGATTGGATTGTTACGTTTTACTACACCTTCGGTCACCATACAACCCGCGATTGCACCAAATTTCGGATGTTTAAACACATCACGCACTTCAGCCAAGCCGATGATTTCTTGTTTGAATTCAGGTTGTAGCATACCACTCATCGCGGCTTTCACATCATTTAATAGTTCATAAATGATGGAGTAATAACGAAGGTCAATGTTTTCTGCTTCGATAATACGACGAGCAGAAGCATCTGCACGAACGTTAAAGCCGACCATAATCGCATTAGAAGCCGCTGCTAAGGTTGCATCAGTTTCAGAAATACCACCTACGCCTGAGCCCACTACTTTCACTTTCACTTCATCAGTAGAAAGATCTTGTAATGATTGAATAATTGCTTCTACAGAACCCTGTACGTCCGCTTTCACAATAACGTTAAGCTCTGCCACATCACCTTCAGTCATATTGCTAAACATATTTTCAAGTTTCGCTTTTTGCTGACGAGCGAGTTTCACTTCACGGAACTTACCTTGACGGTGTAATGCCACTTCACGTGCTTTTTTCTCATCACGTACGACAGTTGCTTCATCACCCGCTGCTGGTACACCAGAAAGACCTAACACTTCAACCGGGATTGATGGGCCAGCTTCATCGATTTCTTTACCGTTTTCATCGCGCATTGCACGAACACGGCCATATTCAAAACCACAAAGTACGATATCACCTTTACGTAAAGTACCTGATTGAACAAGAATTGTCGCAACTGGACCACGACCTTTATCAAGGTAAGATTCAATCACTACACCGCTTGCCATGCCGTCTTTTACAGCCGTTAATTCAAGCACTTCTGATTGAAGCAAGATGGCATCTAATAAGTCATCAACACCGGTGCCTTTCTTCGCAGAAACAGGCACGAATTGCACATCACCACCGAATTTCTCAGAGATCACTTCGTGTTGAAGTAATTCTTGTTCTACGCGATCTGGGTTGGCTTCTGGTTTATCAATTTTGTTCACCGCAACCACTAAAGGCGCACCTGCTGCTTTCGCGTGTTGAATCGCTTCAATGGTTTGAGGCATCACACCATCATCTGCCGCTACGACAAGAACGACGATATCCGTTGCTTTCGCACCACGTGCACGCATAGAGGTAAATGCCGCGTGTCCCGGGGTATCTAAGAAGGTAATCATTTTGCCGTCATCCATTTCTACGTGGTACGCACCGATGTGCTGAGTAATACCACCCGCCTCACCTGCTGCAACTTTCGCTTTACGAATGTAATCAAGCAATGAAGTTTTACCATGGTCAACGTGACCCATAATGGTCACAACCGGTGCACGAGTTACTTTTTCTGCGTTAACATCACGATCGCCTAATACTTCTTCTTCAAGTTCATTTTCATTACGAAGAATCACTTTGTGACCTAATTCTTCAGCCACTAATTGTGCTGTTTCTTGGTCAAGTACTTGGTTAATGGTTACCATTTCGCCCATCTTCATCATAGCTTTGATGATTTCAGTCGCTTTGGTTGCCATTTTGTTTGCTAATTCCGCAACGGTAATGGTTTCACCAATAACAACATCCTGTTTCACAACCTGAACAGGTTTTGTGAAGGCTTGTTGTAATGCTGCACCTTTCTTACCATTTTTACCTTTACCGAATTTACCGTCTTTTTGATTTTTACGGTTAGATTCGCGCTCATTTTTATTGCTGCCTTTCACGTCATCGCGTTCTTTTTTCGCTTTAGCGACTTTATTTTTGCCGCGACCACGATTTTCATTACGACGTTCTTCTTCGTCTTCCGCTTCTAAAGCATAACGAGAGCTTAAATTGTAATCGGTATAATCTTCTGATGCGCTTTCATTGCTTGACGTATCCGCTTCAGCATAACGTTTAGCATCTTCAGCTGCTTTACGCGCTTGCTCTTCTGCTTTTTGGCGAGCCAGCTCTTCCGCTTTGCGACGAAGCTCTGCTTCTTCCGCTTTGCGTTTTTCTTTTTCAGGATCAACAGATTTAGGTTTATTTTCAACCGCACTTGGTGCTGGTTTCGCAGCTTTTTCTGCTTCAGCCTTAGCTTTTTCGGCTTTCGCTTTTTCAGCGGCTAAACGTGCTTTTTCTTCTGCTGCTTTCTTTTCAGCTGCTTCAGCTTCTTGCTGGGCTTTTAATTTTGCTGCTTCTTCCGCTTTTTTAGCGGCATCTGTTGGTACTGTACGTTTTTTACGTACTTCAACTTGTACCGCTTTTGCTTTACCGCCAGCAGTAGCACTGCTTACAGTTGTTTTTGTTCTGCGTTGAATACTTAGTTTTTTCGGTGCATTCGCATCCGCATTTTTTACATCTTCAGTCATCATTAAACTCCTTACTCTTCGCTAAACCAGCAAATATTACGCGCAGCCATAATAAAGTCAGCGGCTTGCTCTGCGGTTAATTCTTCGATATCAGCTAAATCATCTACACCTTGCTCAGCAAGTTCTTCAAGCGTAGTAATTTGTTTTTCAGCTAATTTAAAAGCAATGTGACGATTCATGCCTTCAAGATTTAATAAACGATCTTCAATATTCGCTTTTTTCAAGGCTTCTTCTTCAGCTGCTGCAGCTGCAGTAATGGCATCTTTTGCGCGACCTTGTAACTCTTCGATAAGATCTTCATCTTCTAAACCATCAATTGCAGTTAGCTCGCTCACTGGAACATAAGCCACTTCTTCTAATGAAGTAAAACCTTCATCCACTAAGATTTGAGCAAACTCTTCATCAAGACCCAATTTATCCATGAATAAATTTAATACTTTGGTATCTTCTGCTTGATGTTTTTCATTTAATTGTTCGGTAGTCATGACATTTAATGTCCAACCGGTTAATTGTGTCGCTAAACGTACGTTTTGACCGTTACGACCAATTGCTTGTGCTAAGTTGTCAGCATTAACCGCAATATCCATTGAGTGATTATCTTCATCCACAATGATTGACGTTACATCAGCCGGCGCCATTGCATTAATCACATATTGTGCTGGATTGTCATCCCAAAGTACGATATCCACACGTTCGCCACCTAACTCATTGGTAATTGCTTGAACGCGTGCACCACGCATACCCACACATGCACCCACTGGATCAATACGTTTGTCGTTTGATTTCACTGCAATTTTCGCACGAGAACCTGGATCACGTGCCGCACCACGAATTTCAAGCATTTCTTCGCCGATTTCTGGTACTTCAATACGGAATAACTCGATTAACATTTCAGGTTTTGCACGAGTTACGAATAGTTGTGCTGTTTTGCTTTCTGGATTCACTTTATAAAGCACACCACGAACACGATCGCCAGGACGGAAGTTTTCACGTGGAAGCATATCTTCACGCATAATTACGGCTTCAGCTTTATTGCCTAAATCTAAAATAATGCTTTCACGGTTTACTTTTTTCACCGTACCCGTAACAATTTTGCCTTCTTCAGAACGGAATTGCTCAACCACTTTTGCACGTTCTGCTTCACGGATTTTAGTGCTGATTACTTGACGAGCAGTTTGCATTGCAATACGGTCAAATGCGATAGACTCAATTTGATCTTCGACATAATCACCGATTTGAATATTAGGGTCTTCAAATTGTGCCGCTTCTAATGTCATTTCTTTTGTTGGCACTTTAACTTCATCAACCACCAACCAACGACGGAATGTATCAAATTCACCCGTTTTAGGATTGATAGATACGCGAATATCGGTTTCATAGTCATATTTCTTCTTCGTTGAAAGTGCAATCGCACTCTCTAACGCTTCAAAAATCTTTTCACGTGGTAATAACTTCTCGTTAGATACTGCTTCAGCAGCTAACAAAATCTCTTTACTCATTTTCCTTTTTCTCCTTTAAAATTTTGCGATTACATTGGCTTTTTGAATGTTGCCAAAAATAAGAACTTGTTCCTGACCATCAACAATAAGTGTCAACATGTCATTTTCAATTTTTTCCAATTTACCTTGCCATTTACGACGATCTAAAACAGGAATTCGTAAATGCACAGCGATATCCTCACCCACATAACGTTGGAATTGTTCAAGCGTAAATAACGGACGATCAAGACCTGGTGATGACACTTCTAGGTTATATTTATCCGCAATTGGATCTTCCACGTCTAAAATCGCACTCACTTGACGACTCACATCAGCACAATCATCAACGCCTACGCCACCGTCTTTATCAATGAATAAACGCACGGTCATAAAGCGACCTGCACGTTGGCATTCAATCCCCCAAAGTTCGCAGCCTAAGTCTTCTACTGCACCTTGAAGCATCTCTTGCAATTTTTGTTCTAATGTTGCCAATTTTTGCTCCTAATCTTAAAATTCAGACATAAAAAAAGGGTTAGGTTCGTCAATGAACCTAAGCCCAGTTTCTAAATTTCTCGTACAAAAAAACCCCAAACTTGGGGTTCTTATTACTGAACTTGTTATTGGTTGCGGGGGCCGGATTTGAACCGACGGCCTTCGGGTTATGAGCCCGACGAGCTACCAAGCTGCTCCACCCCGCGTCCGAAATATGGGGAGTATTATAGTGTTCTAAATCAAAAGATCAAGCGGTTTCTACTAATTTTCTTGAAAACGTAAGATTTTTTGACCGCACTTTGCTTTATCTAAAGTAATAGTTAGAATCCAAAGCCAGTACCTAGACCTACACCAACGCCTACGCCATTACTGCCGCCGCCAGCACCTACACCAACAGAACAAGCCGAAACAATCATACATAATGATAAAACTAAGAGAATTTTTTTCATATTATTTTCCTTTTTATATTTGAGTAAACGAACATAGCTTATCAGATTTCACTAGATCAACGCTATTTAAAAAATTTTAGCTTATCACTGGTATCTACAAATTTGTCCAATTGAGTTTTATTTTCTATATATTCAAAAATTATAATATTTCAAATTTATCCTATATAATAAGGAGATACATTCATTTTTTAATTAACAAAGAGGAAATTCAATATGAGTGCTTTTAATCCTTCACTACCTTGTCCACATTGTAATGCCCCTATTCATGGAGGGCTTGTTAAAGGTCTTGGAGCTGTCAAACAATGCCCATCTTGCCAAAAGAAAATTAAGTTTAAAAAACCACCAGCTAGCGTTATTCTTAAACTCTTATGGAAACCATTTGTCATTTTTATGGTTATTGTAGTACTAGTTCTTGCGGTTTCACTTGCACTTTTTGGCGATGTACCTGAAATGCTTGTTCCAGTTATGACCGTTTTATTCATGTTATTTACGCTTCCAAAAATTAATAAACTCTCTTCCTTCGAAAAAGATGAATAACTAACTGGTTAAGCACCCTTAATTATGAGGTTGCTTAACCTATGCTATTTTCAATACTTTTCTTAAAGTAAAAATTATTAAAGGATATCTTATGAAACGTCCTATTTCAGTTACCATTGCAAGCATAATCTATTTTATTTTCTCTACATTATACTGTTTTCTCTATGTGACATTTGCTATTTACACTCCCGATCAATTCCTACAAAATTTAGCTGATGCTTACTCATTTTTACCTTCATGGCTATCCATTATCGTTTCAGTTGGTTTTGCGGCAATGCCTGTTTTTATTGCAGTAGGCTTACTCTCTGGAAAAAAACTCGCTCGCTGGATTGCTGTTTTATCCACAGTAATTTCACTTATTATGATTTTCGTTGATAGTGAACTTTATTCAAATGGAAAAATCATTACCCAGTGCATCATCCAAGGCATATTAATGTTCTTACTTTTTAACCCTACCTCTAATCGATATTTTCAAATCAATAAATCAACTGAGCAGACTACTAATAAAAAGTACAGTTAAAACCTCAGATAAATAAATTATAAAAATGAAATTATATCGCAGTTATTATCTGTTTAACTGGCAAAACAATAGAATCATTAATCCATACAAACGTCCTTACATACTTCATAACAAATACTAGTTTAGAATTATGTAACAATACTTATCATCTAATTATTTGATAACTTTTTTCTATGCATCAAATGATTTTATCAGTGATAACTTACTCTAATCTTTTAACCAGATTCCATAAATTAGCTTAGAGTTGAGTAAGTTCATCGTATGAAGCTGTTAAGATATATTCTATTTGAGATAGTAAGAAAGATTTTATTGCTTTATTTATCTAATTAAATAGCCTCCCATTAGCTTTACTGAGCAAATATCATTATTAAATAAAACTGGAAAGTAAAAAAAATTAATATACACAGCTATTGTGGAAGATACTCCCATCTATCATTAATAGATTTTCTTACTGCTTTATAACCTAAAGGAAGGTTACCTAATTGACTAATTGTAGGATCAATTGCCAATATTTGTCCAAGAGATACTAACTTTAGCTTATCCTCTGAATAATCCCCATTCCCTGCATGAAATTGCCACGCAATACCACTATCATCATTATCATGAAAAACCAGCAATATAGGAAGTCTATCAGAAATGATATAACTTGTTGTTAACACAGTAGAATCAAGCTCATAATTAAAAATATTCATACGTCATTACTCCCTCTAAAAATGACAAATACGTTTACCGTCCTTTCCTTTTAACACATCATTAATTAATGTATTTATATGCTCTTCATTAAATTGACGAGAAAAGTCTACAATTTTCTTACGGTTATTTTCTGGATATAAATAAGATGCAGCCAAAATATACATAAAAGGAGCTATTGTTCCCCTTAAATTTTCTAAATAGATATCCTTAGTGATATAAGTCATAATTTTATTAAAATCATCATCTTTAAGCACTATCTTTTTCATATAAATAGCAGCACAAGCACCTGCAGCTTGCAAGAAGTTATTTGATTCCAACGATTCATAAACAAAAGATAAATTCTCTATTTCTGAATTCTCTAGATAGACAATGGCTAAAGCTAGGGAACGATATGTCACTGGCGTTGGAATGTTCCTGAGAATTAATGACTTCAAATATGAAATTTCATCTATGCAATTAGTCGCAGCCATAGCGTAAATTAAATACATTTGAGATTCCCATGATTTTGGTTTATCCATCTCTATAGCTAAAGCTTGGTGCAATAACGCACCATAACCTGTCAACCGTTCTTTTAAAATTTTCTTAGCTGCTTTTTTTACTAGAGATGTTTTTCCTGAAGTTAAGTCTTCTGCATATTTCATGTTTTATTTCCTAATATAACTAACATAATTAAGGGATAAAATCCCATTTTGCCCTATTTTGACTACGAGTTAATATTTGTAAATTTCCATAGTTTCTCGCCCCACCTTTTGACCGAGGAGTTATATGATCTATCTGAGCCTCAAAGCTCGGTGGAGTTACACCTCTTTGAGATTTAACTGATGGAACCATTATGCTTCCATCAAGGTCAGATCTTAATATTCCCCCATTTAATTTTCTATTTAAATCTAACATTTGTCTCTTTTGTGACGCCGTTACTGTTGGTTTTGTTGTATCTCTAGGGGATTTCAAACCATGAGCACTATAATCTATTGGGCCATTCCATTCGGGAACACCATTCTTAACTATTTGTTGGACATCAACATTAGGATCTTTTGCCAAAGCATACGCATCCTGAGCTCTAATACCTTCTGATCTTAACTGTTTATATCGATCCTTTACTGTTGGACAAACCTGTAACCCCAAAGGATCCACAAATGCCGTCGGTATCCCCACATACCCATACGGATTAAACCCACCTAATAACCCTATCGGGTCATGGCTAAGATATTGCCCAGTCTCTGGTGAGTAGTAACGAAAGCGATTATAATGTAACTCACTTTCATCATCATAATACTGTCCCACAAAACGGTGGTTGCATTTAAGTGCGTTTGTGTCGTTCGCCGCGTAGTGCCGGTGTCCGTCAATCTCCGCTTCCCCCCACAAGTTTAGTTTCTGACGATAGTCAATATAACCGTCTTCGGTTAAGAGTTCAGTGATAGTACCCACTTGGTCGACGACCGTATAGTGCAACTGCCCTTTTTCATAACGTGCTGTTGGGGTGAAATCATCTTCCTGATACAGCCAGTAAATCGCATCTGCCCAGTTGGCTTGCGTTAAAGCTAGATTACCTTCCGTACTGGTGATTTGCAATGGTGCTTCAGCGACTAACTGATTTTGCTTATACAGATAGCGATAGCCTGAAAGTGCGGTCAGGTTTTGTGATGTTTTTTCACCTTGAGATTGTTCCTCTTTCGCCCAAAGTTCATTTATCTTGTGCCAATAATCCTGATTTGCTCGGATTGGCATATTGATAACTTGATTTGGTTGAGGCTGGTCTGTTTGGATTTGGTATTTGGTGATACGTCTGCCAAAACTGTCGTATTCATAACGCCACGAGCCTTTGAATGGGCTATGTAGCTCAACAAGTTGGCTTTGACTATTCCACTTGTAATAAGTTGTAACTGGTCGGAAACCTTTCTTCGTTTCTGTTTTGCTATGCAAGCGACCAAGTTCATCATACTTATAGGTTTTATTACCAAATCGGGTAATTCGACCATTACGTTGTTTCATGCCGAAACTGGCATCATTTGCTGCTTCAAATTGGTATTGACCTAAAGCATCAGTTTCACGTTGAGCTTTTTGTGTTAAGTTTAATTGGCTGTCATAACGATAGTGCTCACTATGACGAAGACCATTTAACACATCCGTCACTTGTCCATTTTTATTGACACGATATTCTGTCGCTCCCCAATGATTATCTTGAGTATGAACAAGATTAAATGCTTTGTCATATTGCCATTTCCGGCTAATTTGTGTGCCAGCAATTGGATAAGTTTGATTAGGTTGATAATCGCTAAGTTGTTGTTCTGTTAAACTGTTATTCCAACCACCACCTTGTGCCTGTAATAAACCTGAAGGACTAAAGTGCTCAGCTAAAATAAAGCCATTTTGGTTTTGTTTGCGAGTTTGTCTACCTAGTTTGTCATAGCTAAGATTGAGTGGATTATGATTGTTGACTTGGAATTGGGTTAACTCACCATATTGGTTAAAACCTTGTGAAATTTTGACCGCACTTTCTACACCATTTGGTAATAATAATGCGGTTTGTCTGCCATATTTGTCTAACTCTACCTCAATTCTTTCTCCATCTTGGATTTCGGCAATCAAACGGTATTGCTCATCATATTCAAACTCGGTGATATGTTGGGCAAAATATGGCAAATATTGTGTATTAATAGTCTGACTGAGCTGACCTGTTTTATTCGTGTAGGTATAGCATACTTGGTGAGCAAGTTCATAACGACAAATATCATTTCCTTGCAAAATAGGCTGCCAAGTATTGCGTGTTAGTAGCTTATCTTCGATATCATAAGCATAGATTTAGACATGTCCATCTGCTTGTGTGCGGTATGTTAATTGACCCGCCGGGTCATATGCATATTCTAGTGTTCTACTGGTAAAGTCCGTTTCCTTAATTAACTGACCAGCCTTATCGTATTCGTAACGATAAGTTGAGTCGTCCGGCAACGTGACCTTGCTTATATATCCGAAACTATTGTAGTCGTAACGAGTTTCTCGTCCCAAAGCATCCGTTTGTGCAACTCGCTGTCCGTAGTCCCACTCGCTTTCGGTAATATTACCCGACACATCGCGGGTTTTCGTGATTAGACATATTTCACTTATCTATAAAATTAGACTAATATAAGAAAAAGGACTCTAGCTCAAGACAAACTAGTTGCCCTCTCATTAATTTTTAAAATTTAATTGATAATAATAAGTTAATTATTCTAATTGTTCTTTTACAGATCCATTAGCCCAAGCTAAAAAACGAGGGTCTTCTTTTTTATATTGTTTTCCATAAATAACGGAAAACACTTCTATCAAATCATAAACCGGCTGTAATGGATACTCGTTTTTATAATCCTTACTTGGCATCTGTCTACATATCTCATCTCTATACATTAAGTTATAACTTCCAACATTTCTGAGTGTTAACTTATCCTCTGCTTCAACAAGTGATCTATAACCTAATTTCTTCCATATCCCCCATTTCATGAAATGAATACTTGCATAAATCGCCTTACTTGTATCAAATTCAATACGATCTAAATCAACAGACTCAAGAACGATAGGGTCTTTAGATACAACATAAGCGCAGAGTCCCTTGGTTTGGTAACTCAAATAAATCAAATGACAAGCGTAACAAGGATCTGATTTCAATGGAGGCGTTAACAAAAAAATTTCACCTTCTGATAATGTAATTCTTTCCTTCATACGTTCTCCTAATCTAATTCAGCTCGGCTAAATAAATCAGTCATTAATTCCACATCATCACATACTGCTTTAAACTCTATGGCAAATTTTTCCAATTTCTTAACATCGCATGAGCGAACACAAAACATACTGGATTCAGGATCAAAATTTAACTTATCTTTTAAATCTGGCATTTTTTCTTTCACAAAAACTAAAGCCAGTGAATTCCAGTCATATCCGTTGCCTTCAAATCCTTCATATGCCCTCGTATCAAAAACAGACTGTCGATATTCTCCAACTTGATGCATAACTAAAGATGCCCAAATATCTTCAGGATTATCATCAAATACCATAAAATAGAAAGGTGCAATTTTCTCATTTAATTTTTCATACGGCATAATAACCAAACTCCTCAAATAGCTCATCCATATTGATCTTTTCTATTGTTCGATACTTTTTCTGGATTTTTGTACAATTTATCTGAAACCAATTGTAATAAGCCATTTTCCATCTATCAAACTGCTCTTTTGTAACTCGTCCTTTAGCCTTTTCTGGCACTTCCATTGCCCAAGACACATAGAGATCAAGATAAGCTGGTATCGTCATTCTATCCGGTTGCCAATCACTCAATCCTGCCTCATCCTCAAAAGCGATTTCAATATATTCAAGCAAAGTATCAAAATAGACATCAATCACAAGTGCAATAAAGACCTTTCTTTCTGGGAAATCTAAATAAGCTATCTTATTAAAACCTATTTCATAACCCTTCGGAGTATTTCTAAAAAAGAAATACTTCAAAATAACATCAAGAGTTTTTGCAAGTGCTTCTGACTTAACAGCATTACCTTCAACATAGTTTCTTAATAGTTCTTGCCACTCATCATTCATTTTTTGAGTAAATTTATGTTGCTCTGTGGGAAAACGTGCCAAATCAATTGCCAAAATAAACATATGCCCTAACATGCTTTCCTCTAACTTACTCGTTATAGCCAATTCTTCCATTTGTTTACTAATGCTTTTCAATGCTCTTGAGTAAATACAATTATGAGCAAACGTTGCACTATCATTATCAAAAGGGGATATCCCATATTTTGCCATTTTTAACTCCTATTTCTATACTTTCCCACATTTAGAGTAGGTCTTGTTCCCTTTTTGTCCCTCGCTATTTAACTTATCGGCATGCCCTTCTAGCGGTTTAGTATGATCCCAATTGCCTTCAATTCGTCCTCGATTTTTATTCTGAAGACCAGATGCAGCCAGTTGCTCTTCTACGGACATTCCATCAAAAGCTTTTTGTTCACGTGGAGACAAACCTTCACGATAATTATCCATATGTTCTCTTATTTTAGCACCTTCAATACTGCGAGCAGTATCATGCGAAACCTTATCTGGAGTTAAAACTTCCATGTGATCAAAATCTTTAGCGGGAATCTTTCTTGAAGGGTCTCCTTTGGCATGCTCTCCTACCCTACGACTAGGATCATTTGAAATACCGTAATAAACCGTCTTACCATTCGCATCAACCAAACGATATACATATTCCTCCGTTAATCCGAATGGGTCTATCCATCCCGTCGGATTAAACACATACCCATACGGATTAAATCCACCCAATAACCCTATTGGGTCATGGCTAATATATTGCCCCACAAAGCGGTGGTTACATTTCAGAGGATTTGAATCATTTGCAGCATAATGGCGATGACCGTCAATCTCTGCTTCACCCCATAGGTTCAGTTTCTGCCGGTAGTCGATGTACCCGTCTTCGGTTAAAAGTTCGGTAATCGTCCCCACTTGGTCGGCAACAGTGTAATGTAACTGACCTTTTTCATATCGCGCTGTCGGGGTAAAATCATCTTCCTGATACAGCCCTGCCCAGTTGGCTTGGGTAAGTGCTAGATTACCTTCCACACCATTGATTTGCAATGGTGCTTCAGCGACCAGTTGATTTTGCTTATACAAATAACGATAGCCTGAAAGTGCGGTCAGGTTTTGTGATGTTTTTTCTCTTTGAGATTGTTCCTCTTTCGCCCAAAGTTCATTTATCTTATGCCAATAATCCTGATTTGCTCGGATTGGCATGTTGATAACTTGATTGGGTTGAGGCTGCTCTATTTGGATTTGGTATTTGGTGATACGTCTGCCAAAACTGTCGTATTCATAACGCCACGAGCCTTTGAATGGGCTATGTAGCTCAACAAGTTGGCTTTAACTATTCCACTTGTAATAAGTTGTAACTGGACGGAAACCTTTCTTCGTTTCTGTTTTGCTATGCAAGCGACCAAGTTCGTCATACTTATAGGTTTTATTACCAAATCGAGTAATTCGACCATTACGTTGTTTCATGCCGAAACTGGCATCATTTGCCGCTTCAAATTGATATTGACCTAAAGCATCAGTTTCACGTTGGGCTTTTTGTGTTAAGTTTAATTGACTGTCATAACGATAATGTTCACTATGACGAAGACCATTTAACACATCCGTCACTTGTCCATTTTTATTGACGCGATACTCTGTCGCTCCCCAATGGTTATCCTGAGTATGAACAAGGTTAAATGCTTTGTCATATTGCCATTTTCGGCTAATCTGTGTACCCGCAATTGGATAAGTTTGATTAGGTTGATAATCGCTAAGTTGTTGTTCCGTTAAACTGTTATTCCAACCACCACCCTGTGCTTGTAATAAACCTGAAGGACTAAAGTGCTCGGCTAAAATAAAACCATTTTGGTTTTGTTTGCGCGTTTGTCTGCCTAGTTTGTCATAGCTAAGATTGAGTGGGTTATGGTTATTGACTTGGAATTGGGTTAACTCACCATATTGGTTAAAACCTTGTGAAATTTTGACCGCACTTTCTACACCATGTGGTAATAGTAATGCGGTTTGTCTGCCATATTTGTCTAACTCTACCTCAATTCTCTCCCCATCTTGGATTTCGGCAATTAAACGATATTGCTCATCATATTCAAACTCGGTGATATGTTGGGCAAAATATGGCAAATATTGTGTATTGATAGTCTGACTTAGCTGACCTGTTTTATTCGTGTAGGTATAGCGTACCTGGTGAGCAAGTTCGTAACCCTCAAGATTGATATCATCAAAAGTGCGGTCAGTTCCTCCAGTGTTTTTCAGATTGTCTTGATACCGTTCTTTTGTTTTTTGGGTTGTCATGTCTGACGAGAAAGCAGTCTACCATTCTCGTCATACACGTAGCTTTCAACACTACCGTCTGCTTGTGTGCGGTGTGTTAATTGACCCCCCGGGTCATATGCATATTCTAGTGTTCTACTGGTAAAGTCCGTTTCCTTAATTAACTGACCAGCCTTATCGTATTCGTAACGATAAGTTGAGTCGTCCAGCAACGTGACCTTGCTTATATCACTGAAACTATTGTAGTCATAACGCGTTTCCCGTCCCAACGCATCGCGGATTTTCGTGACAATGTAATCCTTCTTGTGCTAATAACAACTCTCGCCGACATCCGCACTTGTAGAATGGACCTAAATACCTAGTCATCTCGTATACAAACACCTTTAAGCTCTGTCCTAAGAAGCTCTCGCTGCTTCTCATTCGTAGTTCCTGTAGTCAAAAATCTAAGGTTCTTAAGTTTCTTTAGGTACTCAATAGTTGATGGATATTTAAAAATATTCGTATCGACAAAATCTAAAAAGCGAATTTCACTATCTTGATTAATAAAATCTAACTCAGGTAATTTTTTATTTGCAGTAAATGAAAGATAAATCAATCTATTTAAATCTCTAATAAAATAAAAGTCACTCAACTTTAAATTAGAATCAAAGTGTAAGTAACGCATACTTTTATGAATAAAAATATTTTCTATTTTTTCTAAATTTGTCATACTTGATATACCCAAAGCCTTAACGCAATCATTCTTGGGTAAAATAATACTTTTTACTTTTCTAGCACCTACAACAAAAACTTTTTCTAATTGTTCAAATTTTGAAAAGTCTAGAATATCACTTTTACTTCCCATTAAATAAACAGATCTTGTATCGCTAGGTAAAACGACCTTACTAAAATCCAAATCTTTTAGGACACTACTAGGATCTTCGACAATATACTTTTGTCTCAAAATTCTATTTAAATCAATATATTCTTTATATGTCAGTTTTTTTTCAAATAAGGGTTCAATATCTTCAATATCAACCAGAGGGTTAATTGACATTAAACTATCTCTATCAGGAAAGCCCTTTTTTATTTTATCTAAGTAATAATCTAAGTTAGTCATTTTGAATCTCTTTTAATTAAAATATGGATTATTAAAATCAGGAACGCCATTAATTGTATATTTCTTCCATTTTTCTGGAGATACTGGTCGAGTAGGGCGGCGACCAGGAGCATTATTTGGTAGTGGTATGCCATTTGCATCAACACCATGCTTCATTTGCTCTACAAACCGTCTTACTCTTCTCTCACCTTTAGCACTTCTTCCTTCCATTTCTACAGGAGTATAAGTAACCTTATCTCCAACTGGTAATGTTCCACTATCTAAATGATTACCTGTTCTTGATTTAAAATCATCTGTAGAACCAGTATAGTTATTACCACCACTATCTGTAAATTGATAAACACCACCACCTTCAGGTGCATCACTCCCTTTTTTTACACTATCAACTGTTAATTCATCACCAATTTTTGGACAACCTGCCAATCCCAATGGATCAACCCACCCACTCGGATTAAACACATACCCATACGGATTAAATCCACCCAATAACCCTATCGGGTCATGGCTGATATATTGTCCTGTCTCCGGTGAGTAGTAACGAAAGCGATTATAATGCAACTCGCTTTCATCATCATAATACTGTCCCACAAAACGATGGTTGCATTTTAAAGGATTTGAATCATTTGCAGCATAATGGCGGTGTCCGTCAATCTCTGCTTCGCCCCATAGGTTCAGTTTCTGCCTATAATCGATATAACCGTCCTCGGTTAAAAGTTCGGTAATTGTCCCTACCTGGTCAGCAACAGCGTAATGTAACTGCCCTTTTTCATAACGTGCTGTCGGGGTGAAATCATCTTCCTGATACAGCCAGTAAATCGCATCTGCCCAGTTTGCTTGCGTTAAAGCTAGATTACCTTCCGTACTGGTGATTTGCAATGGTGCTTCAGCGACTAACTGATTTTGCTTATACAGATAGCGATAGCCTGAAAGTGCTGTCAGGTTTTGTGATGTTTTTTCACCTTGAGATTGTGCTTCTTTCGCCCAGAGCTCATTTATCTTATGCCAATAATCCTGATTTGCTCGGATTGGCATGTTGATAACTTGATTGGGTTGAGGCTGGTCTGTTTGGATTTGGTATTTGGTGATACGTCTGCCAAAACTATCGTATTCATAACGCCACGAGCCTTTGAATGGGCTATGTAGCTCAACAAGTTGGCTTTGGCTATTCCACTTGTAATAAGTTGTAACTGGACGGAAACCTTTCTTCGTTTCTGTTTTGCTATGCAAGCGACCAAGTTCATCATACTTATAGGTTTTATTACCAAATCGGGTAATTCGACCATTGCGTTGTTTCATACCGAAACTGGCATCATTTGCCGCTTCAAATTGGTATTGACCTAAACCATCAGTTTCACGTTGGGCTTTTTGTGTTAAGTTTAATTGGCTGTCATAGCGATAATGTTCACTATGACGAAGACCATTTAACACATCCGTCACTTGTCCATTTTTATTGACGCGATACTCTGTCGCTCCCCAATGGTTATCCTGAGTATGAACAAGGTTAAATGCTTTGTCATATTGCCATTTTCGGCTAATCTGTGTACCCGCAATTGGATAAGTTTGATTAGGTTGATAATCGCTAAGTTGTTGTTCCGTTAAACTGTTATTCCAACCACCACCCTGTGCTTGTAATAAACCTGAAGGACTAAAGTGCTCGGCTAAAATAAAACCATTTTGGTTTTGTTTGCGCGTTTGTCTGCCTAGTTTGTCATAGCTAAGATTGAGTGGGTTATGGTTATTGACTTGGAATTGGGTTAACTCACCATATTGGTTAAAACCTTGTGAAATTTTGACCGCACTTTCTACACCATGTGGTAATAGTAATGCGGTTTGTCTGCCATATTTGTCTAACTCTACCTCAATTCTCTCCCCATCTTGGATTTCGGCAATTAAACGATATTGCTCATCATATTCAAACTCGGTGATATGTTGGGCAAAATATGGCAAATATTGTGTATTGATAGTCTGACTTAGCTGACCTGTTTTATTCGTGTAGGTATAGCGTACCTGGTGAGCAAGTTCATAACGACAAATATCATTTCCTTGCAAAACAGGCTGCCAAGTATTACGTGTTAGTAGCTTATCTTCGTTATCATAAGCGAAAGTCTCAATATGTCCATCTGCTTGCGTCTTACGAATCAATCTGCCTACAGCATCATAAGCATACGCTCTGCTTCTCCCCGTAAAATCCGTTTCACGAACAAGTTGCCCCGCTTTGTCATATTCATAACAATAGCTATCACCCTGTGCATTTTTGACTTCGGTTAGACGTGTTAGTTTGTCGTAATGGAACGTCAGTGTTTCGCCATTCGGAAGCGTTTTACTTTCCAACAAGTCATAAGCACCATATTGAAACCTTGTCTCATTACCTTCGCCATCTATGATTTCAGTTAGCAATCTTTCACTATTATATTGAAAACGCTGAATTGTTCCCTCTGGCGTATCAATCCTTGTTAAGCTACCTTTAGGACTAGCGTGCCCTTCACTGTATTTATAACGATAAGTCGATCCATCAGTCCGAACTAACGTAGTAATTCGGTCAAATAGATCCCTTTCATACCGAGTGCGCTCCCCCTTACTATTGGTAACACCAATTAATTGATTTACCTCGTTATAACTATAACCAAAATAATTTCCATCTGGTAATTGTTGTCGGACGACTTGGTAATTCTCATTATAACGATATTCCCACTTCAGCTTATTAGGCGCTACAACAAAACGTAATTCATTACGATCGCCATAACGATATTCCCAATATTCCCCTAATGAGTTTTTAACTTCTAGTAATACCCCTTCTCCACTATATTTATAAAGGAATGCTCTACCATCTGGATGCACAATTTTGTTAATATCACCATACTCATCATAGGTATAACGAGTCTCTCGCCCTAACGCATCTCTATAAGCCACTTTCTGACTATAATTCCATTCACTTTCGGTAATATTACCTAGTGCATCTTGAATTTTCGTGACAACATAATCCTTATTATACCAATAGCAACTTTCTCCACCTTCTGCATCAATGTAATAGGTGCAATGGTTTTTATCATCATATTTATAAGTATCTTCATAGTGCCCAGACTCTGTCTTAGTGCTGATTACCCTACCTAATTTATCGTAGCTTATTTCTACTCGAGTTGCGTCACTATCCCACCAAGACGTCATATAACCGTCATTATTGTATCGGTGATGTAGCACTCCATATTGGAAAGAGTGGCAAAATTCTAATTGTCCTTTGTCATTATGTTCAAAACTTACTAAATGGTGGTTAATATTTTCAGATTTATATGTAATAGATTGAATTAAATGATTTTTATTTTGTATAGATAATGAGAACCCATCACTATGACAAACTTCTGACAAACCATCTTTTGTATAATTAAATGTGATTTTATTACCAAAACGATCTGAAATTTCAGTAAGATACCTAATTGATTTATCCCCAAATGGTTGAACAGAGAATAAATATTTTCTTTGCTGTTTTCGATTAAACAAATAAAGATTGTTTAAATCATCACTAAACAAGATTAAATGTTTACAGTACACATTTTGAGCATAGACTTTCTTCGTATGATAAGGATAATGGTAAGCTGCACCTTTCTCATTAAAATAAATAATTTCTTTATTTTCATTATCAATATGTAAACATTGGGACCATTCATCAAACCAATTTTGCCCTAAATGCCCACTATTTTGCTGAGTTGAATAATAATATCGATTAAGTCGTAATGGTAATGTTCTTTCGAATGACAGCACATGCCATTCTTGAATAAGATCTCCTCGTGCTACATCGACTGGGTCACCTACAGCTACTCTTGCATCAGCAAGCCCTTTGAATCCTTTAGCTAAGTCAACTATATCCATCACCAAACCAGTGTAAGTCGCTAACTCCTCTAGCCATAGAGGAACGCTTGATTTAATTGGTAAGCGACAGTCTGCTGATGTTTCATCCGTTTCAAGTACCGTTTGGCGACCACCTACCAGCGTTCCATCACAAGTCGTAGAATGACCAATACGTGCAATTGGACGACCATTCGCAAATACAGTTCTAGCTCCCTCTGCAACAAATTCTGGGCCTCCATGATCAGAACATTCTATTAAATCACCTACACGAGCAACCGCTTTACTTTCAAAAAAGACATTTGGTGAACCTTGCAAAACTTTACCTTTTTTCTCTCCATACTGTGATAAAGCATTGCCGACTCCACCGCAAACCCCTGTAACCGCACCACAGATTGCAGCCCCCATGAAAACACCGACTCCAGGAAGCGCAATAGCCAAAGCTGTTCCAAGTACAATTCCTCCCAGTATCCCCCAATACGTTGCACTTTTATTTTTGTGATATACATCATCACCTTCACAAATGGGATTATTTCCAGATTCAGGTATTGGTTCTTTTCCAAAAATATATTTCATGACAGCATGCGTCGCTTCTCCGCCTAAAAATTCACCAACTTTATAAGCGACCATACCAACAGCAGCCGCACCGGCAGCTGTTGCAAGCCCTGTCAAAGCTCCGGCCATTAATGCTCCCGCTGTAACTGAGCAAAAACCACCCGCAGCCGCTGCAGCGCTAACCATTCCACCACCGGCAGCCAAAGCGAAACCAGCACCAGTCATTACGTTATTTACACCGTCACTTTGTGCAAAATCTAACATTTGACGACGAAAGCTCGTTAAATCTCCCTGTGAAGATTGTCCGCCTGGAGACTGCATTGCTTGCATTTGGTCATTCATCTGTCCTCGAATGACCTCTTTCGTTGCAATATATGAACCAGCACTTACCGAACTTTGACCAAGACTCATCAAAACCTCCGACTTATTTTACATTACGGGCTTTAAAACTTTGCACCAGTTTCAATAAATACTCTTTTTGACCTTCCGTTAATGGCTTGTGTGATGACACCGTAATAATCGTTGGATGAATAGGTAAATTAATCACCGTTGAAACTTGGTGCAGACGCCCTTCTGGAGAATCCCATTTAAATTCAGACATCACCGCATCATAACCATCAACTTTTATTGGTTTACGATGAATTTCTTCATAGCCTTTTAACTGACGACTGACCATTTTAAATTGATCTTCAGCAAACTCAGAGAATGTCATTCCAAGAGGTAACTCATCTCTAGATATTGAAATATTAAGTTGTGATGGATGTGATAACAAAATAATACTTCTATCTTGCCATTCTGATGAAATATCTAGTGTTCCTTCATTAAAATAAAACATGTTTACCTCTTTTATTTATTTAAGTGAATTTCAGGCGCTATAGCATATACACCACTAGCCTTTATAGTGATGCCAGAACCATCACCAAAACTAATGGTAATAGCATCTGTTGTCATATTTAAAGTAGCTGCTCCAACGTTTAATACAATAGATTCGCTTCCTACCATTTGAATAGCTTTAGCCTGTGTTGCTCTAGTTTCTGCAACACTTTCATATAAATTCCCTGCTCCAATTGTTTTGCTATCGTCACCAGCCGTTACTTCAACGCTTCTATGACCTGCCTTAACAACTAAAGAATCATTTCCTGTCTGAACCTCTACACCTCTATCACCAGTTTTTACTATTAGAGATTGATTCCCTTCCTCTACTAAAATTGATCTATTACCCTTAACAGACTCTGATGAATTACCTGATTGAATAACCCTTGTTTGATCACCTGATTCAACCGTTATATTACGATTTCCTTTTACTGATTCACTCAAATCACCCGATTGAACTGTTCTAGTCTCATTACCTCCAACAACCGTAATACTACGATTATTTTGAATTGTCGAAGTTTGATCATTCAAGACCTTCGTATTCATATCCTTTTGAGCATGCAAATCAAGACGTTGATTATTCGTTGCATCGTCCATCATCAAACCATTATAACCACCGCCTTTATAAGTCTGAGACATCAGGTTCATTTGCGTCTTCGCAGCTGGTAATGCATCAGGTGGCATATTCGTTGCATGGTAAGTTCGACCTGTCACTATCGGTTGGTCTGGGTCGCCTTCTAAAAAGTCTACAACGATTTCTTGACCTACACGAGGAATAGCTATCATCCCCCAGTTCTTACCTGCCCAAGGTTGAGTCACTCGTATCCAGCAAGAACTGTGGTCATTGTATTGGCCTTCTCTATCCCATAAAAATTGCAGTTTAATTCGACCAAATTTATCACAGTAAATCTCTTCATCTTTTGGACCGACCACTATCGCAATCTGTGGTCCCTCCACTCTAGGCTTCGTCAATTGCATTGGACGCCAACTTTGATGTCTTGGGATAAACTCAAATTCATTTTCTAGTGTCGTCGCTTTATCGCCACCTTCTTGCTCTAAAGCCTGCGGTTGGCTTCCACGATATACAATTCGGCTAATTTGCCATAAGGTATTTAAACTCGCATTTGGGTGGTTAGTAAGCTGTAATAAGCCACCTACACTCAGTTGAGCACTATTACTCTTTCCCCAACCTTGGTGTGCATCCGTTCTTAAACTTTCCAAACGATATTGGGTAAAAGCTTTACCTTGGTTTTCGTCTTTAAAACGACCTGGATAGTCATAATGCTCATAACCACTACGTTGATTATTCGCATCTCCCGCTTCCTTATTAAACTCCGCCGTCCAACTTGGGTTTTTAAAGGTATAGTCTTTTAACTTCACTTCCGACGGACGCACTCGTTCACTTCGGTTAAATGCCGTCACCACCGTTTCTTGTAATTGTGCTTTTTTATTGAGGTTATAAGGAAGAGATACCGCATTACCATTATTTAAGGTTTGGGCATCATCACTGAATATCAGTTTGGTTTGACCACCATCTTGTTCAAAATAATAAGTTAACCCTTCTTCTGCACTTAAACGTTGTAAGAATGCTAAATCGGTTTCTCGGTATTGAACACAAAACTCTCGTGGGGGATGTTCGTGTCTTAAATCAAAACGATATTGCGTCACCCCATTTTCAGTGAGTAAGCTTTGTAAAATATCAATAGGCGACTCATTTTGGAAGATTCGTGAGTTACGTCTTAAGCCTAAACGCCATAACTCTGGATTGATTTCCATTCGGTAGAAGGTTTGTCTAAAACCGCTATCTCCCTGTTCAAAAGAAGATACCATCCCACTTACACTACGTAATAACTCACCATTACGCCAAATGCTTAATGTTGCTTGGTTATCTAAAACATCACTAAAATTAACCGCACTTTGTGGGCTACTTAATAATAAGTTGATTTCAAATGGAGTACTGTAAGCTTCTCGATATTCAAAACTGACAACTTTGAAGGTATTGGGTGGTAAATTGCCTGCTTGTAAGGTAAATTGTAAACCGCTTGGGCTTTTGTTTAGGAGGGAGGATATTGAACTTAATCCATCACTTAAACTGCTAGGAATATCTGAAGTTGGAAGCGTTGCAGAAGATAAATTTGGTAAGGATGAGGACAAATTTTGCATAGAGGGAGAAGATAACCCTCGACCTGACTCTACGATTCCCTGTGGAGAAATACCACTTTGACGCCCCATACTTTGAAGGGATTGAACGCGTTTGATGCTCTCTTCACCCAGCGATTTTATCTTTTCTACTTGAGAAAGAGATTGCTGTACTTTCTCTACTTTTTGGGTAACTTTATCTGCCCCCGCTAACTCACCCAACGTACTAGTATGTTGGCTTAAGTCTGTCACACTTGTTAGGGTTTTATCTAATGTTGATTTTGTCATAGCTTACTCATCGTCATTGATTATTTCAAACCATTATAATATAGCTATTCATTATATGCCAATTTTCTGGCTAGTCTCATTCACGCTATATATTCCAGCATTAAATCTACTGAACTAATCGATTAAAATAATGGACTAATAAAAAACGAATTAGTTTCAATTAAACAATATAAAAAAACAGGGAATATCATTGCATAAAAAGTTATACTGCTAAGGGTGTATTCTATACAATAGAAAAAAGATTAACTTTCAAGGCAACACAAGAAAACCTGTATAACAAATTACTTTAAAATAAACTTTTGATTTCCATTTAGGAGTAAATATGAATTTTCTCAAAAAAGTGATCACCATACTGACCTTAGGCTTCTGTACTCTATCTGTACAAGCCTCTCCTTTTAGTATCAGTGAGCAACAAATTAACCAGTACTTAAGTGAAAAAGGCACGATTAATGACAAGCTCGGTATCCCAGGATTATTTTCTGTGGATTACGCACTGAAAGATTTGGTGACTCAAATCGGGCAAACTGAAAGCAATCGTGTTGAAATGAGCGGTTTGGTTGATACGCTTATTCGTTTATCTGGTAAAACCTACCCAGCTAAATTACATTTAACCTTTGATGCAGTTCCAGAATATAACGCACAAGAAGGGGCGCTCTATTTAAAAAATCTGCGGATTTTACGCTGGTCTGGCGAACCTAATAGTGCAATGGATCAACTCCAAGATGTTATGCCGCTATTAAGCGATGGTGTAGCTGCCTTATTAAGTCGGATACCAGTTTACACCTTAGATGAAAGTGATATGAAACAAATGCTAATTAAAAAATTCGCTAAGGAAATTAAAGTTGAAAAAGGTCGATTGGAATTAATTGGTGGAATGTTTTAACAAAAAGGGCGTATTAAACGTCCTTTTTATAACTCACTCATTTTAAAATTAATTATTTAATTTCAAATTTAGCCAAGATTCTCTTATCAAAATCAGAGAGTTCATTCTTTTCTTTAATTATATTTCCGTCTTTATCATACTGGCGGAATGTTATTAAAAAACCAGCAACTCTTTTCTCAATACGCATTACTTCCCCTGTTTCATAGAATTCAAAACATTCCCCAAAAGTCACATTATCCCTCATCTCTAAAATTCTTTTTACGTTACTATTAGGATAAAACTCAACATATTGCCCATTTCTCACCCCGTCCTTAACAAACATATACACTACAATGACATTGCTATCACGATAAAAATCGTAAGCTATTCCTGTAAATGGAATTTCATTTCCATTTTTATCATAAAAAACAATATATGCACAATCGTCATAACCATCACTAGCAAACTCTAAATTATCAAATGGTATACCCATTTTTAAAATATTTTCTCTTGATAAAGTTTCTTTTTTCATGGTTTAGTTACTTCTGATATAGGATGATCTTTTTTCTCTTGGGATAGGCTATAACGTATTTTCATCCAGAAAGCAGCCATTTTTAGTTAACACATTTTGTTCAACTTTTTATAAACTAGATAACAACACGAATAAGTATAGGAAAACCCACAACTAACGTTTCAATCAATTAAACATTTTGTGAACAGTTATCCTACTCCAATAAACGCCCTTTTTTATAACTCAATAATAGCTCGCAAACCTTGAATTTGTCCGTTAACTTCAATATTTTCCAATCGGAAACGGTAATGGTGTAATTCTGCAATTCTTGCCACAATAGACAATCCAAGCCCACTTCCCTTTTCATTTTGTCCTGCTGGACGATAAAAACGCTGCCCTAATTTTGCTAATTCTTCTGGGTCAACACCACCGCCATTATCTTCGATAAGAATCTTACGCGGCTGCAAAATCAAACGTACCTGAGTACCTTGCGGACAGTATTTAATGGCGTTATCTAATAAGTTTCGTAGCATTTGTGCAAGTAATAATGGCTGCCCTTGCTTAGCGGCAGGATCTCCTTGATGCTCAAACTGCAATTCGATTTGGCGTTGCTGTGCGCTGAAATATAACTCACCGATAAGTGAAGTTATCATTTCTGACCAATGAATCGGTTCCTGATGATTTAATTCTTTAAGATTATCCAAGCGAGAAAGTGTAAGAAGCTGTTCAATTAATTGGGTTGCTCGGTCAATACCTTGGGTTAAATGCGCTAAGGCCATTTCACGAGTTTGTGCATCATCGCCAGCCAACTGTGCGACTTCCGTTTGAATACGTAATGCCGCTAATGGGCTACGTAATTCATGTGCTGCATCAGAAACAAAGCGGCGCTCCCGTTCCAACTGCTCACTGGTACGTGTGAAAAATTGATTTAAGTTTTGGACTAACGGTAAAATCTCTGTTGGCACATCATCGGTTTCTAATAACGATACATCACCTGGTCGGCGAGCTTGTACGTTTCGACTCAATCGATTAATTGGTTTTAATGCACGATAAATCACAATAAACGCGACCAATAAGAGTACTGGTAATCCTGCAAACCAAATTCCTGTTTGGCTGAAAACCATTTTATTGACCAACTCTTCGCGATATTCTAACTCTTGACCTACGGCGATCACCAATTCACCATTACCAACAGGTTGCCAATAAATCAACCATTCATCGTCATCATCTAAAATATGCGCTTTACTAAAACCAGTTTTATTTTGAAAAATAAATTTATCGCCATTATCACCATCGGTTAATAATCTTTCACCTTTGTTAGAAAATATGGCAAAGGCTAACGCATCATTATCGTAATGACGTTTCTGTGATTTAAATCCACCACGTGGAAAGTTCGCATTTTCGCCCAATAATACATTTTTCAAATCAGAAGCTGCCAAACGCTCGGCAAAAAGTACTTGTTGTGCATTAAACACATCTTTGACTTCTTTTTTAACAACCGTCCAAGCAACAGCCGTGGCAACGCACCACACACAAAGTGCGGTCAAACTTAAACCGATTAAGAGACGAAAACTCAGTCGTTTATTTTTCATTAACTTGTCCTAAAGCATAGCCAACGCCATGTACCGTACGAATAAATTGTTTACCCAGCTTTTGACGCAAATTATAAATATGTACGTCCAATGCACCACTACTTAATTCTTCATCCCAATTTGACAATTTTTCTTCAATGGTCGCACGTGAAAGCACTCGTTCTTTATTCAGCATAAAAAGCTCGAGTAATTTATATTCACGTCTGGTTAATGTAATTTCATCCTCATTCAACCAAGCCTTACGCTGTGCAGGATCGAGTTTGACATTGCCATGCTCAATCTGCGGTTTGACTTGCCCATAACGACGACGAATTAATGCTTGTAATCTCACCACCACTTCAGCCAAAGCAAAAGGTTTGCAAAGATAATCATCGGCACCTTGTTGAATGCCTTTAATCCGTTCATCCAATGTATCACGTGCAGTTAAGATCAATACAGGCACATCTTGATTATTTGAGCGCCATTGTTTTAATACATCCAAACCATCCAGTTTAGGCAGGGTTAAATCCAATACCACCGCATCATAAGGTGCACCAATTAAGGCATTTAATCCACTTTGCCCATCAGTAAACCAATCTACAATAAAACCTGATTTCGTTAAACCAATTTGCAGACCATTGCCGATGAGAGGATCGTCTTCTACTAATAAAACTCGCATAATATTGACCGCACTTTTACCTTTCTCAAAACAAAAAATGGCGGGCTTTTGCCCACCACTTCAAATTATATGAATTATTGCGCTTTTTCAACGCTAATGACTTCAAGCTCTGGTTTTTCAAACATTTCATTGTCTAGTTTACCGTAAACGCGGATTTTATCCTGAGATCCCACATTTAAGCCATTCCAAACGCGGTTTTTAATTTCCAATTTAATTTGGTCTGAACCATCGGTAAAAATATATTCATCACCATCAATTTGTTGAGTGATGTTACCGACTAAGGTAATCATAGAATTATCTTTCGCAGATAATGCTTGTTTAACAGTCAGTTGTTGACCTTGGTTGCCACCTTGGAAGCCACCTTGTGCAGTGTTACCATTAAAACCAGCAAATGCTGCTGAAGTAGATAAAGCTAAAAGGGTTGCTAAAGCTAATTTTTTCATCATGTTCTCCTAAATAAAATTAAGCATAAATAGTCATGTTTCAAAGCGAAGGATTATCCTCATTGCTGCCTTGTTGATGCTTATTAAACACAACAAATCTTAATGAAATCTTAAGCAACCTTAAGATTTTTAAATTTTTTTTAAATCACCAACAAAATCGCTCATTCACCAAGTTATCTTGGCGTTCTTTTTCCCATTTCGCTTTATTTTCAGGATTAGCAAAATAGCGGTCTTGCTCAACTAAACGCGCATCAAGTTTTGCCTCTGCTTCTTTTAATGCCTGTTTTCTATCTGGATGTTTGCTTGGTAATTGAGGTAAAAATACAGTCTGATACGGGTGATTTTTCGCCCAGTCAATCGCATCTTGCGCCGCTTTGTGTTGCTTATTCAAATCACAGAACGCATAGGGATTGACATGTTGTCCTACTAATTGCCCAAATGCTGTGTTATTCGAGACTGTTAATTTATCTAAATCCAACACATATAACGCGGTGATTAAACGATTTTGCCCACTATAAAACCATTTTACCGCATCATCACGCAAGCCAAAATCATAAGCACGAGCAGAAAGTGCAAACATTGTCATCGGAGACACAAAATCCACTTTTTTCTCAATAATATTGACCGCACTTTCAAAATCTTTTTGTGTGTTTTTCAGTAATAACGCATCAATATCTTTGTTCACATTAATCTGTTCAAGTCGCCCATCTCTGGCATCGTAATAAGGCTTTACATACATATCAATATGCTTAACCGGCTCTTTTGAAATGGTGCTACAAGCCGTTAATAAAAGTGCGGTTAAAATTAACGTTAATTTTAGAAAGGTTTGCATGGTCTTCCCTTATGATGAATATTAGCTCGCTATATTACAACAAAAGAGCCGTGAGTTTTACTTCTCTTTCTTCTATAATGAGCAAAATTTTTTTTATTTTGTTTCATGAAAATCCATCTTATTCAGCGCCAAATCATCTTAGATTTCGATAACCAAACTTCCCTGCTTAACTTTTTAGAACAACATCAAATTCACCATGAATATCAATGTCGTTCGGGCTATTGTGGTTCTTGCCGCGTGAAGATCAAAAAAGGCAAGGTATCTTACGCCGAAGCGCCCCTTGCCTTTATTCAACCCGATGAGATTCTACTGTGTTGTTGTCGGGTGGAAAGTGATTTGGAAATAGAATTATAAATTATTTAAATCCAATACATCTGTCATATCAAACAATCCATGAGATTGTTTTTCTAACCATTTACCTGCACGCACTGCGCCATTGGCAAATGTCATACGGCTTGATGCTTTGTGAGCAATTTCAACGCGCTCACCAATATCCGCAAACCAGACACTATGTTCACCCACTACATCAGAGGCACGAATGGTAGAGAAACCAATTTCATCACGTTTGCGTTCGCCTGTAATGCCTTCGCGACAAAATACACCATGAGTTTTCAAATCACGACCTAGGGTTTTCGCAATATGTTCTCCCATAGAAAGTGCAGTACCAGATGGTGCATCCACTTTGTGGCGGTGGTGTGCTTCAATGATTTCGATATCGCAATAATCGCCCATCACTTTGGCGGCTTTTTCTAATAGTTTAAACACCAAATTCACACCCACACTGAAATTGGATGCAAATACAATGGCAATTTTTTCTGATGCGGCTTGAATTGCAGCTTTACCTGCATCATCAAAACCTGTGGTGCCAATCACCATCTTTTTGTTATTAGCGACACAAAATGCGATATGCTCAAGCGTGCCTTCCGGACGCGTGAAATCAATCAGCAAATCAAAGTTATCTTTTTCTGCATTTAAATCATCTGATACTTTGACACCTAATGCACCAATACCCGCAAGCTCACCGGCATCTGCGCCTACTAAAGAGGATCCTTTACGCTCAAAAGCAGCACCTAATTCTGCCCATTCTGCATTATGTACGGCTTGAATTAATTGACGCCCCATTCTTCCGCCAGCACCGGCGATCGCAATTTTTAATGTCATGTTTTGTCCTTTTTTATCAAATTAAAGCGTGTTGAACGCCACTATAAATTAAATAGATTCCGAAGAAAATAAAAATCAGCCCTGCTGCATTATCAATATAGCGACTATATTGGCTATAAAACTGTTTTGCAACAGAACGCGAAAAAAGCACCGAAATGATGTAGAAATATAAAAAGGTTTCTACGGTAATCACGGCTAGTGCGGTCAAAATTTGTGATGTTTCGGTAATATTCACTAAAACCAATGACATCACACTGCTGAAATAAATCACAACTTTAGCATTAGACAAATTGACTAATAAGCCTTTCATAATGCTCGTTAAAGTCGATTGATTTAGCATATTTGCATTCTGTTTTTCATCAAAGACTGCATTGGTTTTCACTTTTGCCATTTTAATGCCGAGATAAACTAAATACGACCCACCAAGCATCATCACAATACCTTGAATAATTGGCATGCTGGCAAAAATAATGGCGAGCCCTAAAACAGCAGCCGTTGCCCAAATTAATACACCAATGGTAATCCCAATCACGCCACCAATGGCTTCTCGACGAGAACTCATGGCTGAAACTCGGCTAACATAGAAAAAATCTGGGCCAGGCGAAAGTAAACCAACAAGATGAATAATCATCAAATTTAGCATGGCAAGCCTACTATACGTAATATAGCAATCACGATAACAGCATAGATTGCTGCTAAAACATCATCCACCATAATCCCAAAACCGCTTTCCAGTTTTTGGTCAAAATAACGGATGGGATAAGGTTTTAAAATATCGAAGAAACGGAAAAGTACAAAGGCAATGACAATCCAAAGTAAAGATAAAGTTGGAATCGCGGCTAACACGATAAATACCCCAACAAATTCATCCCAAACAATGGAGCCATGATCATGAACGCCCATATCATCTGCGGTTTTTTGGCATAGATAACAGCCAAGCGCAAAGCAAAGTGCGGTCAAAATTAAGAAGATTTTTAGTCCAAGACAAGCTAATAATGCGGAGCCTAACATCGTTCCTGCTAAACTTCCCCATGTACCCGGTGCAGGACTAATTAATCCTGAACCGAAACCTAATGCAAGTAAATGAACTGGATTTTTTAAGCTAACTCTATTAAGAGGTGCACTATTCATTATTTATCCTTAAAATGATCGAAACCAGAGGGCGCTTGATAATTGATGACACGTCCATCTTTAAAAAAAGTAGTCTGATTGCTATTTTGCGGAACGATTTTTCCAATACAAGTGTAAGGTAGATTCAACGATTGGGACAACTTTTCAATCTCGGCCTTTTTATTTGCGGGAACCGTAAAGCAAAGTTCATAATCTTCCCCGCCACTTAATGCAAACGCTTCTGCTTTTTCTAAGCGATATGTTTTTTTGAGTGAGGTGGATAAAGGCAAGGAAGATAACTCAATCTCTGCAGAACATTGGCTTCTCGTTAAAATATGCCCTAAATCGGCAACAAGACCATCTGAAATATCAATGCATGAATGCGCTACATCCACTAAGGCTTGGCCTAATTCAACGCGTGGTGTTGGGTGAAAATGACGTTTTACTAAAAATTCAGTATCAAAATCGACCGCACTTTTACCCTGTAAGATCCAATTTAAACCCGCCGCACTATCACCTAACGTGCCCGATACATAAATTAAATCTCCAACCTTCGCGTTATGTCGGAATAAAGCCTTTCCTTTTGGTACGAAACCTTGTGCCGTAATAGTTACAGAAAGTGGGCCTTTTGTTGTATCACCACCAATTAAAGTCACATCATATTGATTTAATGTATCAAACAAGCTTTGACTAAATTGGCTTAGCCAGTTTTCATCAACTTTAGGTAATGTGAGTGCAAGAGAAATCCAAGCGGGTTTCGCGCCCATAGTAGCTAAATCACTTAGATTTGTCGCGATAGCTTTATACGCTAAATCTTGGGGAGAAATGGAAGATAAAAAATGCGTGCCCTCGACCATTGTATCGGTGGTAATGGCAAGCTGATAGCCTTCAGGAATATGAGTGATCGCACAATCATCCCCAATACTGAAATCAACAAAGTGTTGATTGCCTTTTTGTATTGAGAAATATCGCCCTATAAGATCAAATTCGCCCGTACTCATTTTATCTTTGCACTCAAAAACAAAGGGCAGACATTTGTCTACCCTACATTTGAATAATTATTTGCGACCTAATGCAGGAGCGACTTTATCCAATACACCGTTAATGTATTTATGGCTTTCATCTGCACCAAACACTTTCGCCACCTCAATTGCCTCGTTAATCGCCACTTTATACGGCACATCTGGCTCAAATTGAAGTTCATAAACCGCTAAACGTAAAATCGCTTTTTCAATCGGATCTAATTCATCCAATGTACGATCTAAATAATGGCTCATTGAAAAATCAACGGCTTCTACATTCGCAACAGTTTGACGGAAAAGGCGGCTAAAATAAGGTTTATCCACACCTTTTAAATCTTGATCCACAACGAAAGTGAGTTCCACTTGTTCTGGTGCATTACCAGAGAGCGCCCAAGAATATAATGCTTGAACCGCACATTCTCTCGCTCTACGACGTGGCGATACTTTTTTTACAGGTTCTTTTTTCTCTGTCATTGGAATTATGCCGCATCAATTTGTTGTAAAAGGTTCACCATTTCAAGTGCAGTTAATGCTGCTTCTGCACCTTTGTTGCCTGCTTTAGTACCTGCACGTTCAATAGCTTGTTCAATGTTTTCGGTTGTTAAAACACCGAATGCCACTGGAATTTCAGCTTGCATTGCCACTTGACCTAAACCACTACTTGCTTCACCCGCTACATATTCAAAGTGAGCTGTACCACCACGGATCACAGTACCTAATGCGACGATTGCATCAAATTTTTTGCTTTCAGCTAAGCGACGTGCGACTAATGGAAGTTCATACGCACCTGGTGCACGAACGATTGTAATATTCTCATCTTTCACTTGGCCGATACGTTTTAATGCATCTACCGCACCTTCTAATAAACTTTCATTAATAAAACTGTTAAAACGAGCAATCACCACTGCGATTTTAGCATTTGGCGCCGCTACCGCACCTTCTAAAACTTTCATACTTTTTCCTAATCTGAATGAACAATAAATTTGACGGTGGATTTTAGCATAAAAAGAAACCCTGTGGAAATAATCCGACAGGGTTTTCTATGAGTGGAAAAGAACTTACTTCTCGAGTTTTAACGGTTCAATTTTCCAGATATTTTTCGCATATTCAAGAATTGTACGGTCTGATGAGAAGAAGCCCATGTTCACCATATTTTGAATGGTACTTGCTATCCATACGTCACGATCTTGATATTTTTTATCTACTGCTTTTTGCGCTTCCACATAACTGCGGAAATCAGCAAAAGATTGGTAATAATCGTGGTATTGTAAACCTTGAATGAGAGAGTGATAACGATTCGGTTCTTCCGGCGAGAAATCACCACGGATAATTTGGTCAATAACTTCACGTAATTGCTCGTCATTTTGATAATAATCAAACGGACGATAACCTTCACGACGTAATGCTTCCACTTGTTCAACCGTATTACCAAAGATAAAGATGTGGTCTTCACCAACATTATCTAAAATCTCAACGTTCGCTCCATCAAGCGTACCCAATGTTAACGCACCATTTAAGGCAAACTTCATGTTACTGGTACCTGATGCTTCTGTTCCTGCAAGAGAGATTTGCTCAGAAATATCTGCCGCTGGAATGATTAATTGTGCAAGACTTACGCTGTAGTTCGGGATAAAGACAACTTTTAAGCGACCTTTTAAGCGTTCATCATTATTGATAACATTCGCGACATCGTTAATTAAACGAATGGTTTGTTTTGCTGCATAGTAAGCTGAAGCCGCTTTACCCGCTAAAATGAACACACGTGGCTGCCAATCTTTTTCTGGGTGTGCCAACATTTCGTTGTAACGAGCAATAATGTGTAACACATTAAGCATTTGACGTTTGTATTCGTGAATACGTTTTACTTGTACGTCAAATAAAGCATGTGGATCTAAATTGATATCAAGTGTTTTCTTCACATATTGTGCTAATTTCACTTTGTTATCGTATTTAATATCAGCAACTGCACGCTTAAATTCACCTTTATCTGCAAACGCTTTAAGTTTTTCAATTTGGCTTAAATCGCAACGCCATTCAGAACCAATATATTGATCAAATAAAGCCGCTAATTTCGGGTTCGCTACGGCAAGCCAACGACGTGGTGTCACACCGTTTGTTACATTGGTGAAACGTTCTGGATAGATACGAGCAAAATCAGCAAAGGTTGATGTCACCATAAGATCTGAGTGAATTGCCGCAACACCGTTCACTTTATGAGAACCGACAACGGACAACCATCCCATGCGCACTTTACGTTGATATCCTTCTTCGATAAGTGAAACGCGACGGATAAAATCCATATCAGTCGTGACATACGTTTTCACATATTCAAGGAAATGATCATTAATTTCAAAAATCATTTGTAAGTGACGAGGTAAGATCTTCGCCATCATTTCTACCGGCCAGGTTTCTAATGCTTCTGACATTAAAGTATGGCAAGTGTAAGAGAAAATACGACGAGTCACATCCCAAGCGTTTTGCCATGAGTAACCGTGTAAATCGATTAAAATACGCATCAACTCAGGAATCGCTAATGCCGGGTGGGTATCATTCAAGTGAATCGCCACTTTATCAGCAAGATTATTCAATGTACCGTGTGTTCTTAAATGGCGACGGAGAATATCTTGCAAAGAAGCTGATACTAAGAAGTACTCTTGACGTAAGCGTAACTCACGACCATTCCAGGTGGAATCATCAGGATAAAGTACACGAGAAAGGTTTTGGTTAGCTGAACGCGTTGCCACCGCCGCTAAATGATCACCACGATTAAATTCTTCTAAATCAAATAATTCTCCACCATGCGCAGACCATAAACGTAAAGTCGATGCCGAATCATTTTTGTAGCCTGGGATCATTTGGTCGTATGCAAGTGCGGTCACTTTTTCAGCCGGATTCCAGATACATTTTTTATCTTCAAAATAAATATGACCACCAAAATCAATACTGAAACGTTTTGATGGACGCATAAATTCCCAAGGTGCACCTTTTTCCAACCAATCATCCGGACGTTCAACTTGTTGACCATTTTCAATTTTTTGACGGAACATACCGTATTCATAACGAATACCGTAACCCATCGCAGGAATGGCTAATGTTGCCAGTGAGTCCATAAAGCAAGCAGCAAGGCGACCTAACCCCCCGTTACCTAAACCTGGATCCACTTCTTTTTCAATAATCTCTTCCAAATTAACATTTAATTCAGCTAGGGCTTTTTCTGCCACGTCATAAACACCTTCTGCGATCATCGCATTAGAAAGTGTACGGCCGATTAAGAATTCCATAGAAAGGTAATAAACACGACGAGTTTCTTCTGCACGAGATTGACGAGCGGTGGTAATCCAGCCTTCAGTCACTAAATCACGTACCGCATGAAGGGTCGCATTTAGCCAGTCGCGTTGACTCGCCTCTTTTGGTGAACGACCAATTAAGAAAATTAATTTATAAACAATTGCTTTTTTCACGCCTTCAACATCAAGACTTGGTCGATTGTAGAGAAATGGCGAATCAAAATTGTCCATGATCATAGAAAATAAAACCTCAATAAAAAAATCGCGCAAATTTTAAGCTTTTTTACGAAAAAAACAACAAAAATTCCCCCTTCAAAGGCGATTATTTCGAAGAGGGAGTCAATCCATTGAATTATGAGTTTAAAATGCTTAAATAGAGCTGCTCATATTGAGCGGCCGCATTTTTCCAACTAAAGTCCTGTGCCATGGCATTATTACGCACCATCGCCCAAACACGTTGTTTTTGCCACAAGGCAAAGGCATGCTGGATAGCACTTCGTAAATCATCTGCTTCGGCTTTTTGGAATACAAAACCTGTTGCAGTACGCTCTTTAATGGTTTCACTTGTACTGTTGGTCACGGTATCTGCTAATCCTCCCGTTGCACGAACAAGCGGCAATGTGCCATATTGCAACCCATATAATTGAGTTAATCCACAAGGTTCAAAGCGGCTTGGTACCAAAATGACATCACCACCGGCAACCATCAAATGTGAAAGTGCTTCATCATAACCAATTTTTACTGCAATATTTTCTGGGTAACGTTGTGCTAATTGGCAAATTCCCTCTTCCAAATGTTTTGCACCCGAACCGAGAATAGTTAATTGACCACCTTGTTTAACAATTTCATCCGCTGTGGCAATCAGTAAATCCACGCCTTTTTGTTCGGTTAAGCGAGTCACCATCACAAATAAAAGTGCATCAGGTTGTTGGGGTAAATTGAAATAAGCTTGCAAATCCGCTTTATTTTTCTTCTTGCCCGCAATGGATTTCAATTTGTAGTGATGCTGAATATAAGCATCACAACTTGGATGCCAAATTTCTTGATCCACGCCATTTAAAATCCCCACCAACTTACCTGCTTCACGTAGGCCTGTTAATAAGCCTTGCAAGCCATAAGCAAAGTCTGGTGTAGTGATTTCTTTCGCATAAGTTGGACTCACTGCTGTGACCATATCAGAATAATAGAGACCTGCTTTCAAATATGAAATTTGGCCAAATAACTCTAAACCATCAACATGGAACATCCCTTCTGGCAATCCAATTTCATGTAAATGACGGTGGGCAAATTGTCCTTGATATGCCAGGTTATGAATCGTAAATACTGATTTTGCAGGACGACCTTTATTAAAGAGATAAGCGGCGGCTAAGCCAGCATGCCAATCATGAGCATGCACTACTTCAGCTCGCCACCAGCTATCTAAGCCTGTCGCAAGCTCAGCGCCCACCCAGCCTAATAAAGCAAAGCGTTTATAGTTATCAGCATAATCGTTGTAATCGGTATCATGATAAGGATTCCCTTCTCGCCAATAGAGATGTGGTGCATCAATCAGATAAATCCCCACGCCATTGTATTCGCCATAACGCAATACAACATGACCTGCAAAATTATCAAATTCTGTGACGACATGCGTATTCTCAATGCCTGCAGAAATTTTTGGATAAGCCGGCAATAAAATACGTGTATCGATACCAATTTCTTTTTGTGCAAAAGGTAATGCCCCTAAAACATCAGCGAGTCCGCCGGTTTTGAGTAAGGGATACAGCTCCGAGCAAACATGTAAAACTCTCATAATTTTCCTTTTATACTTAAAATTGTGCTGTCATTGATAACAGCACAATCTTTTTACTTCACTTAAAATACTGTCAAAATTGACCGCACTTTAATCCAAATGTTCTTCGTTAGTGACTTCTTCACCTTGCAATTTTTTCAACATTGTTGAGGTTACAAGTACGACTTTACCGGTAGAACTTACACGGAAACGTTTACTGTCAAGGGCTTTATCCACACCGATTTCCATACCATCTGGAATAATACAATGGCGATCAATAATACAATCTTTCAATGTACAATTTTTACCAATTTGTACTTGCGGTAACACGACGCAGTGATCCACAGAAGAGTCTTCATCAATTTTGACTCTATCAAACAACACCGAGTTACTAATAGATGCATCGGTAATCACACAGCCACCACCGATAAGCGAGTTATCTACCGGTTTAACATTCGCTTTTTTATAGAAGAATTTAGATGGATAAGCCTGCACTGGATTACCACGAATTGGCCAGCTTTGATCATAAATATCTAATTGTGGATGCTCTGAAACTAAATCGATATTCGCTTGCCAGAAACTATCGAGTGTACCCACATCACGCCAGTAAATTTCACCTTCAGTGTTTCGGCCCATACAAGAACGGCTGAATGGATGCGCATAAAGCACGCCTTCTTCCAAGCATTTTGGCAAAACATCTTTACCAAAGTCATGAGATGTGCAAGGGGTATTCACTTCTCTATCAAGCATTTTATAGAGATACTCAGCATCAAACACGTAGATCCCCATAGAGGCTAGCGACGTATCTGGTTTACCCACCATGGCAGGTGGATCTTTTGGTTTTTCAACGAAGGCTTTCACTTTAAGGTTTTCGTTTACCGCCATGACACCAAATTCACTGGCTTCAGAACGTGGTACCTCAATACAGCCTACTGTACATTTTGCTCCACTTCTCACGTGATCCATCAACATGACACTGTAATCTTGTTTATAAATATGGTCGCCGGCAAGAATCAAAATGTATTTTGGACGATAGTGATTACGGATAATCGCCATATTTTGATACACCGCATCCGCTGTACCACGGTACCACGTAGAATCATCAATTTGTTGACGGGCAGGTAACATATCAACGAATTCACCACGCTCTTGCGGTAAGAATGACCAACCTGTTTGTAAATGGCGTAATAAAGAGTGAGCGGCATACTGGGTTACAACACCGATGCGATTCAGGCCTGAGTTAATACAGTTGGAAAGCGCAAAATCAATAATGCGACGATTACCACCAAAATATAACGCAGGTTTAGCACGTTTATCGGTTAATTCATGTAAGCGAGAACCACGACCACCAGCCAAAATAAGCACTAAAGTATCTTTAACTAATTCATATTTATTAAGATCACTTTTCATAACAAACTCCATCGTTTTTATCATCCATATGTTCCAACACTTCAAATGCTATACCGCTCACATCACATTGTTGAATCACGCTATTTTCAGTTTCGGCAATCTTTTTCCATTTACCCTTTGGCAAATAAAAAGATTGCGGTTCAGTTTTTGCATTAATTAAGAAAAGATATTTGCCATCTAACATAACTTGTAGGGCTTTGCTTTCCCGATTATGCCAATCGTCTAGGGTCATCGGGTTTCCCCCAGTATTCAACCACTCGACATTTTCATCCGACCACCAAGCCTCCTGTTGCAAACTTTGAATTTTTTTTCGTAATGCAATGGTTTGCTTGGTAAAGTCAAATAGGGTTTGGTTAAAATCATCCCACTTTAACCACGTAATTTCGTTATCTTGGCAATAGGCATTGTTGTTGCCATATTGGCTGTTGCCGAACTCATCCCCAGCAAGCAGCATGGGTACACCATTTGCCAGTAATAAAGAGCCTAACAAGCCTTTTTCTGATAAAACACGGTTATTTTCGACCGCACTTTGCCATTCATCAGCTAAATCCAGTTGAGAACCTTCAATGCCATGATTGTAGCTATAATTTTCATTGCGTCCGTCACGATTCTCTTCACCGTTAGCGTCATTGTGTTTATGGTTATAGCTCACTAAATCTCGTAACGTAAAACCATCATGAGCAGTAATAAAGTTCAAGCTACCATGCGGTAATCGTTCTTCTCGTTTAAAAATATCGCTAGAGCCAGCAAAACGTTCTGCAAAGGCACCCACTTCACCACTTTGCCATAACCAAAAACGACACATATCATCACGGAAACGATCATTCCATTGAGAAAAATAGGCTGGAAAATAACCGACTTGGTAACCGTAATGACCAATATCCCAAGGTTCTGCGATTAATTTAATTTGTTGTAGAACGTCATCCTGTTCCATTTCCGCAAACAATTTTGCATTTGGATTGAAATCAGGCGTTTCACGACCAAGTACCGTGGCTAAATCAAAACGGAAACCATCCACATGGCATTCTGTTACCCAGTAACGTAAGCAATCTAATACCCATTTGCGAGTGACGTCATTGGCAAGATTGAGCATATTGCCGCAACCCGTCCAGTTGAGGTAATCACCATGCTCGTTTTGCCAGTAATAGGTTTTATCATCAATACCACGCTGGCAAAATGTCGGAAATGATTTTTCGGATTCAGCCGTATGGTTAAATACCACATCTAAAATCACTTCAATACCTGCTTGATGCAAGGCTTTCACCATGCTTTTAAATTCGTTCAAAGGCTGTTTTTGATCAGCAGCGTAACTCGGCTCTAAAGCAAACATGGCTAATGGGTTATAGCCCCAATAATTACGTAATCCTTTTTCTTGTAAATGTGGTTCATCAATGAAGAAATTCACAGGGAGCAATTCAAGACTGGTAATACCCAATGATTTAAAGTACGCAATGTTTTCGGGGTGAGCTAACGCCGCATAAGTACCACGGATATTTTCTGGAATACGGGAATTTAATTGGCTAAATCCTTTAACATTTAATTCATATACAATGGTTTGAGCCCAAGGAATAGACGGCTTGCAATCCCCTGACCAATCAAAATGCTCATCCACAATGCGACCTTTAGGTGCAACGGCGGCATTATCTCGTTCATCATTTAACAAGAAAATGGAACGGGCTTCTGGTGAGCTTAAATCCGGTTTATGGCTTACTGCTTTCGCATAAGGATCAAGCATTAACTTTTGTGGATTGGCTAAAGTGCGGTCATTTTTGCCTGTGATTCTGAACGCATACTCATCATTTAACTCAACGCCTTCAATTGCCACATGCCAAATATTATCGGTTCTACTCATGGCAAAACAGCTTTCTTTGCCATCACGGAACAAGCAAAGTTCAACAGCATCCGCCGCACTAGAAAACAGCGCAAAATTCGAAATTTTTAGGCCGTTTTCCCGCGTTTGAGAGTATCCCATTGGGGAAGGTTTGCCATTATTATAAATACTAAACATCGTGTTCTTCGCTATTGTTATGCTTTATATTTTAAATAGATCGTTGCGAGTGGCGGAATGGTCACGCTAATCGAATTTTCACGTCCGTGACTTGCAATTTCTTCACTTTCTACCAAGCCAAAATTACCTACGTTTGAACCTTGATAATACATTGAGTCAGTATTCAAAATTTCTTCGTATTCACCCGCGGCATTGACCCCAATGCGATAGCCTTCTCGTGGCACAGGTGTGAAGTTACTGATCACGATAATGCGTTCACCATCAGTGCTTTTACGTTCAAAAGCAAAGACTGAATTTTCCGCATCATCTACCACTAACCAATCAAAGCCTTCCGGTTCACCGTCTAATTCAAAGAGCGGTGCATTTTTTTGATAAATTCCGTTCAAATCTTTGACTAATTGCAATACGCCTTTATGCCATAGGCCACCATGGTTTTCGTCAAGTAAGAACCAATCCAAACTTTCTTCATAATTCCATTCACGACCTTGAGCAAATTCATTCCCCATGAATAATAATTTCTTGCCTGGATAGCCCCACATATAACCGTAATAGGCACGTAAATTAGCGAATTTTTGCCATGTATCGCCAGGCATTTTGCCGAGTAACGAACATTTTCCATGTACGACTTCATCATGAGAAAGCGGTAACACAAAGTTCTCGCTGTATTGATAAATCATTCCGAAGGTCATTTTGTCGTGATGATAACGACGATAAACTGGATCGAGTTTCATATAACTTAGGGTGTCATTCATCCAGCCCATGTTCCATTTAAAATTAAATCCAAGACCACCGTTTTCTGTCGGATGGGTTACGCCACCGAAAGAAGTGGATTCTTCCGCAATCGAAATCGCGCCAGACACTTCAGAATGGATTTTCCAGTTGGTATGTTTTAAGAATTCAATGGCTTCTAAGTTTTCACGACCGCCATATTGATTCGGAATCCATTCGCCTTCAGCTCGGCTATAATCGCGATAAATCATTGATGCGACCGCATCTACACGGATACCATCAACACCAAATCGTTCAAGCCAATACAGTGCATTACTGGATAAGAAGTTTCTCACTTCATTACGACCATAGTTATAAATTAAGGTATTCCAGTCTTGATGATAGCCTTCACGTGGGTCAGCATGTTCATATAAGGCTGTACCATCAAAGGCGACTAAGCCATGTGTATCACTTGGGAAATGCCCTGGCACCCAGTCTAAAATCACATTAATGCCTGCTTTGTGGGCTTTTTCGACTAATCGTTTAAAGCCTTCTGGTGTACCAAAACGACTCGTTGGAGAATACAGCCCTATCGGTTGATACCCCCAAGACCCATCGAATGGGAATTCGGAGAGTGGCAAAAACTCAATATGCGTAAAGCCCATATGTTTAACATAAGGAATGAGCTCATCGGAAATTTGATCATAATCAAGCCAGAAATTATTCTCTAAATTACGACGCCATGATCCCAAATGTACTTCATAAATCGAAATGGGTTGGTTGCGTTGGTTCGCTTTACGACATTGCTCCGTCATTTCGACTACATCCGGCAACATACTGATTTCTGATGCAGTATCTGGGCGCAATTCCGCTCTGAATGCATAAGGGTCAGCTTTTAAACGAAGGTTGCCATTGCAATCAATCAATTCAAATTTATAGCGTTGCCCTAGACTGGCTTTTGGTAAGAATAACTCCCACACACCACTTGCCGGATGGAAACGCATTGGATGACGACGACCGTCCCAATAGTTAAAATCACCGACCAACGAAACGCGTTTAGCATTTGGCGCCCATACACGGAAATTTACGCCCGGTACACTGTCACATTCAGTAAAATGTGCACCTAATACTTCATAAGGACGCAATAACGAACCTTCTGCCAATAGCCATTGATCCAAGTCATTAATCATCGGATGGAAACGGTACGGATCTTCAATAATTTGGGCTTCTACGCCCCAATACACTTTTAATTGGTAGGTAAAGAAATGGTGAATCTCTGGCACAATAGCAGCAAAAAATCCGCGGTCATCCAGTTTTTCTAGTTCGACAACGATGGATTGACTTTCTTTATCAATCACTTCGACTTTATCTGCATCGGGTAATAAAGCACGAATCTCAATACCATTGTGAGTTTCATGCATGCCTAATACAGCAAAAGGATCGGCATGTTTGCCATCAAAAAATGAATTAATTACTGATTGAGCGACTAATTTCGTCATGACATACTCCTTTATGCTTTGTAAGCTTGATTATTTACAACCGATTGTATTTTCTCGTTTGTTGAGCAGCAAAAAGCATTAAACGATGATAGATAACAGGCAAAGCAGGCAATGAATGAAAGTGCGGTTGAATATGGAATGTTTTTTTCAAGCTGAATTTGGTTTTGCTCGTCGAGCAACTGATAACGCAAAGAAGCATCAGGAGGAGAAGAAAACGCGATTAAATCATCATGAATGGGTTCATTTTCAAAGGCACATATGACATTTTGGAACGGCTGATTTTGTCCAATATTCGGCGGAAATTGCAACTGCTCGATAAAATAATCAACACTGGTTGGCGATGCATCAATCAAATGCCCATTAATATCATAATGGGAAAACGAAATGCCAAGTTTTTCAGCAGATTGTTTAAGTGAGAAGGACATTTGCATACAACGAATGATACATCTATATAATACTTAATAAGTATTATAAGTAAGCACAATTGAAATACAATTGCCAATCTTGCAAATTGTGACCTAAATCAAAAAACAAAGTTTAAAGAGAATAAAAAAACAACGAAATTTAAATTATTCAGTTTCAATGACAAATTCAAACCAATCAATGACATCTTCTTCATGCACGCCATCTGGAATTAAAATGCCTGCATTTTTAACAGAATCAGGATTGCCACTAACTAATGGATGCCATTCTGGCAAAGGTTTACCTTCATACAATAAACGATAGGCACAGGTATTCGGCAACCAACCAAAATCAGGCAAGTTCTTTTTGGTTAATTTGGTGCAATCACTTTCGATTTTAAAACGTTCAGAATAATTACGACACTTTCCTGTTTCCACATCTAATAGATTGCAAGCAATGCGCGTGTAATAGAGTTTTTCACGCTTTCCCCGCCCTTGAATATATTTCCGATAACAGCATTTCCCGCAGCCATCACATAGGGCTTCCCATTCGGATTCCGTCATTTCAAGGAGCGATTTTGTTTGCCAAAAATGAGATTCAAATTGCATAGTGAAACCAATAAAAAAGTGCGGTCAAAATTTACGTGATTTTTGACCGCACTTTGTTGTTTAGAATTAGAAGCCTTCTTTTAAGCTTACGGTTAAGTTAAACACTAAGTGCTCTGGGCGGCTGTCTTTGTTATCCGCACAGAAATAACCTTCGCGTTCAAATTGGTAACCTTTTTCTGGTTCTGCATTTGCAAGGCTTTGTTCTACAAAACCGTGTTTCACCACTAAAGAGGTTGGATTTAACACGCTTTCGATGTCTTCTGCTGCACCTGGATTTGGTACAGTGAAAAGACGCTCGTATAAACGGAACTCTGCCGGATGATTATGCACTGCAGATACCCAGTGAATCACCCCTTTCACTTTACGACCATCGGATGGATTTTTACCTAAGGTTTCTGGATCGTAAGTACAGAAGATGGTGGTGATTTCACCATTTGCATCTTTTTCGACACGCTCCGCTTTAATCACGTAAGCGTTACGCAAACGCACTTCTTTACCTAATACTAAACGTTTATATTGTTTGTTTGCTTCTTCACGGAAGTCTGCGCGATCAATATAAAGCTCTTTTGTAAACGGTAATTGACGCTCACCTAATTCAGGGCGATTTGGGTGATTTGGTGCCGTTAAGGTTTCTTCGCCTTCAAAGTTTTCAATCACTACGCGAACAGGATCAATCACCGCCATTGCACGTGGTGCATTTTCGTTTAAATCTTCACGAATACAGGCTTCAAGTGCAGAATACTCTACAACGTTATCTTGTTTAGTCACACCGATACGACGGCAGAATTCACGTAACGAAGCAGGTGTATAACCGCGACGACGTAAACCTGAAATCGTTGGCATACGCGGGTCATTCCAACCATCTACAATGCCGTCGTTCACTAATTTCAATAATTTCCGTTTAGACGTTAACGTACCTTCTAAATTTAAACGAGAGAATTCATATTGATGCGGTAATGGACGTTCAATACTGATATTTTCCAACACCCAGTCATATAAACGACGATTATCTTGGAACTCTAATGTACATAAAGAGTGTGTAATACGCTCAATTGCATCAGAGATACAGTGAGTGAAATCGTACATTGGGTAAATGCACCATTTATCACCAGTTTGGTGATGGCTCGCAAATTTAATACGATAAAGCACAGGGTCACGCATGACCATAAATGGTGAGGCCATGTCGATTTTCGCACGAAGACTTAATGTCCCTTCCGCAAACTCACCGTTTTTCATTCTTTCGAATAACGCGAGATTTTCTTCTACGCTGCGATCACGATATGGACTGTTTTTGCCCGGCTCAGTTAATGTACCACGATATTCACGCATTTGGTCTGGTGAAAGTTCATCTACATAGGCTAAACCTTTCTCGATTAACTCAATCGCATAGCCATAAAGTGCATCGAAGTAATCAGACGCATAACGCGGTTCGCCTTCCCATTTAAAGCCTAACCATTCCACATCGGCTTTAATGGAATCCACATATTCCACATCTTCTTTCACTGGGTTGGTATCATCAAAACGTAGGTTACATAAACCATTATATTCTTTTGCTAAACCGAAGTTTAAGCAAATCGATTTTGCGTGACCGATATGCAAATAGCCGTTCGGCTCAGGTGGAAAACGAGTATGAACGCTTTTGTGTTTACCAGAAGCTAAATCTTCATCAATAATTTGAGTAATGAAATTGTGTGTGCGGGTATTTTCCGCATTTTCTAGAGTGTGTTCTGTATTGCTCATAAATTTCTCAATAAATTGAAAATAATTACGCCATTCTATACGAAAAGAATGGCGTTGTGAATTTGATCCCAAAACTAACCGCACTTTCATTAAATTAATACTGAATTTTTTAGGATTTTTAGGTCTAACTTGAAGATTTTTCGTGCAAACTGAAAAGTTTACCTTTAGAATACCTCTTTACTGAACAAACGTTCATTTTTTTATTAGGATGACAAAGTCTTTATGAAAAAACGCTTTTTTATTTTACTTGGATTAGCCGTTGCTGCTGGTGCAGCTTATTATTTTTTCTCAAGCAATAGCAAACAAGAAACGACTTATCTGACGGAATCCGTTACACGTGGCAATGTGGAAAAAACAGTTGTCGCTTCGGGTTCAGTTAAAAGCGTGAATGAAGTGGATGTTGGTGCCCAAGTTTCGGGTAAAATCACCAAACTCTATGTCAAATTAGGGCAAGAAATCAAAAAAGGCGAAATGATCGCGGATATTGATTCCACAACCCAAATTAATACCTTAAATACCAAAAAGGCGGCATTGGTTAGCTATCAAGCACAATTAAAAGCGAAGATAACCGCTTACGATGTAGCCCTTTCAAGCTATAACCGCTTATCAAAACTTTATACGCAAAAAGCAACATCTTTGGATAGTGTGAATACCGCAAAAAGCACCCTTGATAATGCGAAAGCTGAAATGGAAGCCATTGAAGCCAATATCAAACAAGCTGAAATTGAAGTGAATACCGCTGAAACCAATGTGGGTTACACCAAAATCACCGCTCCAATGGACGGTACTGTTATTTCTGTACCCGTTTCTGAAGGTCAAACTGTTAATGCCAACCAAACGACTCCAACGATTGTAACCATTGCTGATTTAAGCAAAATGAAAATTAAGCCTGAAATTTCAGAAGGCGACATTACCAAAGTTAAAGCAGGTCAAGAAGTTAGCTTTACTATTTTATCGGATAGCCAAACCGTGTATCACTCCGTCATTGATTCTGTTGATCCAGCCAATACCACGACAAGTGATAGTTCTTCAACATCATCTTCGACAAGTTCAAGTAGCAGCTCCACAACCAGTGCGATTTACTATTATGCCAATGTACTGATTGATAATCCTGATCGAACTTTACGCATCGGAATGACGACAGAAAACAACATCAAAATTGCCAACGCGAAAGATGTGTTATTGGTTTCCAATATGGCTATTCAAAAACGTGATGGTAAAAGCTTTGTCAATGTATTAAATGACAAAAATCAGCCTGAACCTCGCGAAGTTGAAACCGGTGTTCAAAATGATTTCAAAACTGAAATCAAATCGGGTTTAAACGAAGGTGAAAAAGTCATTGTGTCGCAAGTTGCAAATGGTGAACAAGTTGGCTCTATGCCTCGTGGTCCAAGAATGTTCTAAAAGTGCGGTAGAAAATTAATGAATATTATTGAAATTAAGGATCTCAACCGTTACTTCGGTGAAGGCGAAAATCGCGTTCATATTTTAAAGAATGTCTCTTTGAATATTGAAAAAGGCGATTTTGTGGCGATTATTGGGCAATCGGGTTCGGGTAAATCGACCTTGATGAATATCATCGGATGCTTGGATACGGCAACCAGTGGTTCTTACAAAATCAATGGGAAAGAAACCATTGAATTAAGCAAAGATCAACTTTCAGATTTACGTAGCCAAAAATTCGGCTTTATTTTCCAACGCTATAACTTATTGTCGAGCTTGACCGCAGCAGAAAACGTCGCCTTGCCTGCTATTTATGCAGGAATGTCGCAAGAAAAACGCCTTTCTCGTGCAAAACAACTTTTAGAAAAATTGGGTTTAGGCGATAAATGGCAAAATAAACCAGGCCAGCTTTCTGGTGGTCAGCAGCAACGTGTGAGTATTGCGCGTGCGTTGATGAATGGCGGTGAAATTATTTTAGCCGATGAACCCACTGGTGCATTGGATTCGCAAAGTGGTCAAAATGTAATGGAAATTCTGCGCCAATTACACGCAGAAGGCCACACCATTATTATGGTAACCCATGACCGAGAAATTGCCGCCAGTGCGAATCGTGTGATTGAAATTAAAGATGGTGAAATCATTGGCGATACGCAAAAAGAAACAGTAAAAAGTGCGGTCGAAAATCCAACCAAATCTAAACCGCACTTTGGGTTTAGCAAAGATCAATTTGTCGAAGCCTTTCGTATGTCTGTGAGTGCCATTATTGCCCACAAAATGCGTTCTCTTTTAACCATGCTCGGGATTATTATCGGGATTACCTCTGTGGTTTCCGTCGTGGCATTGGGAAATGGTTCACAACAAAAAATCTTAGAGAATATCAAAGGTATTGGTACAAGTACCATGACCATCTTTAATGGTACAGGCTTTGGCGATCGTCGTGCTGAACAAATGCAGAATCTCACAATTAATGATGCCACTGCCTTAAATCAACAAAGCTATGTACAAAGTGTCACCCCGAATAGCTCATCAAGTGGCACATTGATTTATGGCAACCAAACTTTCTCCTCGACCAGTTTAAAAGGTGTAGGCGAACAATATTTTGATGTAGATGGCTTAAAACTAAAATCCGGTAATTTATTTTCTGCTCAAGATGTTGCTGATAACAACCAAGTAGCCTTAATCGATGAAAGTGCGAAAAAGTCGATTTTCCCAGATGAAAACCCCATCGGCAAAATTGTGATGTTTAATAAACGTCCATTACGTATTATCGGCGTGGTATCTGATAAACAAATGGGCGGGGCAAGTAGTTCACTTAATCTCTATGCGCCTTACACCACCGTGATGAATCGTATTTCGGGCAGTAAAAAAATTGGTTCGATTACCGTTAAAGTGGATGATTCCGTGAATACTACTGTCGCTGAAAAAGGGATTACTGAATTGCTCACCATGCGTCATGGTAAAAAAGATTTCTTCATCATGAATAGCGATACCATTAAACAAACTATTGAAAGCACAACAGGCACGATGAAATTGCTCATTTCCTCTATCGCCTTTATTTCATTGATCGTTGGTGGGATTGGGGTGATGAATATCATGTTGGTTTCCGTGACAGAGCGAACCAAAGAAATTGGTGTACGCATGGCTATTGGCGCGAGACAATTTAATATTCTGCAACAATTTTTAATTGAAGCCGTGCTGATTTGTTTAATTGGTGGCGTGACGGGGATTCTGCTTTCGGGCTTAATCGGTCTGTTATTTAACGTATTTATGACTGACTTTACGATGGCATTCTCTACCGGCTCAATTGTTGCGGCAGTAGTCTTCTCTACCCTGATTGGTGTGATCTTCGGCTATATGCCGGCAAAACGTGCAGCGCAATTAGATCCAATTACCGCCCTTGCGAGAGAATAAAGAAATTTTGTAAAACACAAAAGAGCGGTTAAAATTCTTACTAATTTTTGACCGCACTTTAATTAAAAAGAAAGGAAAAAATCCATGTTAAAAATGAAAAAATTAACCTTAGCAATCGCGATGGCAACTGCTCTTGCAGGTTGTGCTAACATCGGCGATTCTTATAAAGCGAGCCAGCAGGATTACCAAAATTATGCGGAAATCACCAAACAATTTAATGTAAAAGAAAACTGGTGGGCGCTTTACAATGATTCACAATTAAATCGTGTGGTAGAACAAGCATTAGTTAACAACAAAGATTTAGCCAAAGCGTCTGTTGCCGTAAACCGCACTCTATATAATGCAAACCTTGCAGGCGCGAATTTAATTCCTGCATTTAGCGGTTCAACCCAATCTTCTGCGGGTAAAAATCTGAAAACTGGTGGCAACTCAACCATCAGTCATAAAGGTGCATTAAATGTGAGTTATACGTTAGATCTATGGCAACGTTTAGCGGATACCGCTGATGCCGCCGAATGGTCACACAAAGCAACGGCTGAAGATTTAGAAGCAACGAAACTTTCACTCATCAACTCTGTTGTAACAACGTATTATCAAATTGCTTATTTAAATGACGCTATCAGCACAACTGAAGAAACCATTAAATACTACAACGACATTAGCAGCATTATGCAACATCGTTTATCGCAAGGTGTGGCTGACAGCGCAAGCGTGGATCAAGCACAACAAGCGGTATTGAACGCACGTAATAACTTGATTAACTATCAAACTCAGCGCAAAACAGCAGAACAAACTTTACGTAACTTACTGAACTTAAAACCGGAAGAAGCATTAAATATCAACTTCCCACACATTCTTAATGTGAAAAACGTGGGCGTGAATTTAAATGTGCCTGTTTCTGTGATTGCGAATCGTCCTGATGTGAAAGGCTATCAATATCGCTTAAGCAGTGCATTCAAAAATGCGAAAGCAACCGAAAAAGGTTGGTTCCCAGAAGTGACTTTAGGCGGCAGCTTAACATCAAGTGGCACTAAAGTCGGTAACGCATTACACAATCCAGTGGGTACCGGGTTAATCGGCATTAGCCTCCCATTCCTCAACTGGAATACGGTGAAATGGAACGTGAAAATCTCTGAGGCAGATTATGAAACTGCACGTTTAAACTATGAGCAAAGCATCACTAAAGCCTTGAACGATGTAGATACCAACTACTTCGCCTACACACAAGCACAAAGTGCCTTTGCTAACTTGCAAAAAACACACAGCTATAACCAACGTATCACCAAATACTATCGTGATCGTTACAATGCTGGTGTATCTGAATTACGTGAATGGCTTGCTGCGGCAAACACAGAGAAAACCTCTCAACTTTCTATCTTGAATGCGAAATACAACATTATTCAAGCAGAAAATGCCGTATATAGTTCAATGGCAGGTTATTATTCTCGTTAAAATCATGATTAAGGAAGTTTCGGCTTCCTTAATCTTTTTTATGGATATGAAAAATGAAAAAACAACTGACTTTTTATTTCATTCGCCACGGTAAAACTGTTTGGAATACGGAAGGTTTAATGCAAGGTCATGGCGATTCCCCATTGACCGAAGAAGGCGTTAATGGTGCGAAAAAAACAGGTATTGCACTTAATAACATTCCCTTTGTTGCGGCCTACTCTAGTGTATTAAAACGTACCATCGCGACAGCCTCTCATATTATTGGTGAAAGAGATATTCCGCTTTTCCATCACCAAGGTTTAAACGAACAATATTTTGGTTCTTGGGAAGGCAAAGTTGTTGATACGTTAAGAGAACACCCGGAATTTAAACAACTTATTAAAGATCCTGCCAATTACAAAGCTAAAGTAAATGGTGGAGAAACATTCGAACAGCTGGGCAAGCGTGCCATGAAAGCATTGCACGATATTATTAAGATCCACGATAAAGGCAATATTCTCATTGTGTCGCATGGCCATACCTTGCGTTTATTGCTTGCCTTATTAAACGGTGCAACGTGGCAAAACCACCGTGATGAAGATAAATCGGTATCGCTCATTAATACATCAATTAGTGTTGTACATTATGACGATGAGAACGGTTTTTGCGTTGAGAAAATAAATGATGCGGATCATTTAAAATAAGCAAATTTACCTAAAAAAATAACCGCACTTTAGATGACCTAAAGTGCGGTTAATTTTTTTTTAGTGTTTTTGTGATTATTTCACTTCGCGGAATAAAATCTCGCTTGGAATCACAGAACCTTGCCAGTAAAGCTCAGTTGACACTTTCTCTGCTAAATCTAAGAAAGATTTCGTAATTTCACTGTCTGGTGCGGCAACTACGGTTGGTTTACCCGCATCCAAATCTTGACGAACTTGGATATTCAACGGTAACTGACCTAATACTTTCACATTGTATTTTTGTGCCATTTTTTCTGCACCACCAGTACCGAAAATTGCTTCGTGGTGTCCACAATTGCTACAAATATGCATAGACATATTTTCCACAATACCTAACACGGGTACAGACACACGTTCAAACATCGATACACCTTTCACGGCATCTAATAACGCAATATCTTGTGGCGTGGTAACCACTACAGCTCCTGTTACAGGAATTTGTTGTGAAAGGGTTAATTGGATATCACCTGTACCCGGAGGCATATCGATCACTAAGTAATCCAAGCTATCCCATAAGGTTTCATTTAAAAGTTGGCTTAATGCACTACTTGCCATTGGACCACGCCAAATCGTTGCATTATCTTCATCCATTAAGAAACCAATCGAGTTTGCAGATAAACCATATGCTTTAATTGGGGTGATATGTTGGTTATCCGGTGAAGTTGGACGTTGATGTGGTGCACCTAACATATGCGGAATAGATGGACCATAAATATCTGCATCTAAGATCCCTACGCGAGCACCTTGAGCTTGTAAAGCAAGGGCAAGGTTAACCGAAACGGAGGATTTCCCTACCCCGCCTTTACCTGAAGTCACTGCAATGATGTTCTTCACACCTTTTACAGCGGGTTGATTATTCGCACGTTTTAACGTTGCGATTTGATAATTCACTACCCATTTGATTTCTTTGCTATCCGTTGCTTTTAATAATGCATCAGAAAGCTGTTGTTTCACTTGCTCCACGCCAGTGTTCCATGCAAAAGGCAGTTGTAATTCAATACGCAATACATCGCCACCTTTTTCGACTTTCTTCAAAGTATTTAATGCGATTAAATCTTTTTGCAAACTTGGGTGTTGAAATTGTTGGAAAAGTTGCAGAACCTGAGCTTGTTGTTCTGCTGTTAAATTTTCAGAAAAAGCAGTTGCCATAATATTCCTTTAATAGTAGTAGGTAGTAGAGTAAATTTGTCAGGGATATTCTACCCCTTTTTCCCCTCAAATGTTAAGCTAAAAGTATAACTAAACTAGAAAAAATCACACTAATCGGGTAACATACTCGCAATTTTTGCAAAAAGAATAAGAGAAAAATAATGACAACTCAACCTCGTAAAATTTTAGTCACATGTGCATTACCTTATGCAAATGGTGCCATTCATTTAGGCCATATGTTAGAACACATTCAAGCGGATATTTGGGTGCGTTTCCAACGTATGCGTGGTAATAAAATTTATTTTGTGTGTGCTGATGATGCACATGGCACACCAATTATGCTTAATGCTGATAAATTAGGTATCACACCAGAAGAATTAATCGCAAAAGCAAAAGCCGATCACGTACGTGATTTTGCAGGTTTTAATATCAGTTTTGATAACTATCACTCTACTCACAGTGAAGAAAATAAACAACTCACCGCTGATATTTACAATAAATTAAAAGCAAAAGGCTTCATTAAAACAAAAGTCATTTCTCAGTTATTCGATCCTGAAAAGAACATGTTCTTACCGGATCGTTTCGTCAAAGGGACTTGCCCAAAATGTAAAGCTGAAGATCAATATGGTGATAACTGCGAAGTTTGTGCTTCGACTTATAGCCCGATGGATTTAATTAATCCTCATTCAGCTGTATCTGGTGCAACACCAATCATCAAAGAATCTGAACATTTCTTCTTTGACTTACCCGCTTTTGAAGGCATGTTAAAAGAATGGACACGCTCAGGCTCACTTCAGCCTGAAATTGCAAACAAAATGCAAGAATGGTTTGAAAGTGGTTTACAACAATGGGATATTTCTCGTGATGCCCCTTATTTTGGTTTTGAAATCCCAGGCGCAAAAGATAAATTCTTCTATGTTTGGTTGGATGCGCCAATTGGCTACATGGCTTCTTTTAAAAATCTCTGCGATCGTGAAGGCATTGATTTTAATGAATTCTGGGGCGAAAACAGCGATGCAGAACTTTATCACTTTATTGGTAAAGATATCGTGTATTTCCACAGTCTATTCTGGCCAGCGATGTTAGAAGGGAGCGAATTCCGCAAACCAACCAATGTGTTTGCTCACGGTTATGTCACCGTAGATGGTGCAAAAATGTCAAAATCACGCGGTACATTTATCCAAGCTAGCACCTATTTAAATCACATTGATCCGGAATGTTTGCGTTACTACTACGCAGCAAAATTAAACGATCGTATCGAAGATCTCGATTTCAATTTGGAAGATTTCGTTCAACGAGTCAATACAGATATCGTTAATAAATTAGTCAATTTAGCGTCTCGTAATGCGGGCTTTATCACAAAACGTTTTGAAGGCAAATTAGCAGATAAATTAGAAGACGAAGCGCTTTTTGCTGAATTTACTGCACAAGCTGAACAAATCGCTGCTTATTATGAAAGCCGCGAATACAATAAAGCGATTCGTGAAATCATGGCATTAACCGATAAAGCCAATAAATATATTGATGAAAAAGCCCCTTGGGTCATTGCAAAAGAAGAAAGCAAAGAGGCTGAATTACAAGCAGTTTGCTCAATGGGTATCGAGCTTTTCCGTGTATTAATGTCTTACTTAAAACCGGTTCTTCCGAAACTGGCTGAACGTGCAGAAGCCTTCTTACAAACAGAACTAACATGGGATAATATTGCACAGCCATTATTGGGTCATCAGCTTACCCCATTTAAAGCCCTTTTCTCGCGTTTAGAGAAAAAACAAATTGATGCTGTCGTGGAAGAAACTAAAGCACTGTTTGCTGAGACAAATAAAGCGACAGAAAAAACTGCGGCAAAACCAACCGCACTTTCAAACATCGAACCCATTGCTGACACCATTACCATTGACGATTTTGCTAAAATCGATATGCGTGTGGCAAAAGTGCTGAAATGCGAAGCCGTACCAGAATCAAATAAACTCTTACGTTTTGAATTAGATTTAGGTGACCATACTCGTCAAGTGTTCTCAGGCATTAAAGCGGCTTATAGCAAACCTGAAGAATTAGAAGGTCGTTTTGTTATTGTGGTTGCGAACCTGGCACCACGCAAAATGAAATTCGGTGTATCAGAAGGAATGATTCTCTCCGCTGGTACTGGTGGAAGTGATTTATTCTTACTTTCTGCTGATAGCGGTGTCACTGCAGGTATGCAAGTAAAATAATTTAATATTTAGGCGACTTAGGTCGCCTTTTTTATTGCTAAATAGAATCAAATAACCTACCATAGCAATCAGCTATTTATTACGCAAATTAAAAGGAATTCATTATGACAAACGAACTTATCTGTTATAAACAAATGCCAGTTTGGACAAAAGATAAATTACCTAAAATGTTCCAAGAAAAGCACAATACTAAAGTGAGCACTTGGGGCAAACTTACGGTGCTAAAAGGTAAACTTAAGTTTTATGAGCTAACTGAAGATGGTGATGTTATTGCTGAACATATTTTCACGCCTGAAAGTAATATTCCGTTCGTCGAGCCACAAGCCTGGCACCGAGTTGAAGCCCTTTCTGATGACTTAGAATGTACACTTGGTTTCTACTGTAAAAAAGAAGATTACTTCAGTAAAAAATACAATATGACGGCAACGCACGGTGATGTGGTTGATGCAGCTAAAATTATCAAACCTTGTAAGGTGTTAGATTTAGGCTGCGGACAAGGTCGTAACTCCCTTTATTTAAGTTTAAAAGGCTACGATGTGACCTCTTGGGATCATAACGAAAACAGCATTGCCTTCTTAAACGAAACCAAAGATAAAGAAAACTTGAATATTAAAACGGCTGTGTATGATATTAACACGGCTAATATTCAAGAAAACTACGACTTTATTGTATCTACCGTGGTATTTATGTTCTTAAATCGTGAGCGAATTCCTGCCATTATTAAGAATATGCAAGAACACACCAACCCAGGCGGTTATAATTTAATTGTAGCCGCGATGTCTACGCCTGAAGTACCTTGTCCACTTCCTTTCTCATTTACATTCTCTGAAGGTGAATTGAAAGAATATTATAAAGATTGGGAATTCTTAGAATATAACGAAAATATGGGCGAATTACATAAAACCGACGAAAACGGCAATCGCATCAAATTAAAATTTGCGACAATATTAGCAAGAAAAAAATAATTCGCTAATTTAGAAAATAAAATGACCGCACTTTATCTATCAAGTGCGGTCATTTTTTATGGGATTTTAATTACTCTTCAATAGAACGTAATAACTCGTTGATACCTACTTTACCTAAAGTTTTTGCATCAACTTTTTTCACGATCACTGCACAGTATAAGCTGTATTTACCACATTTTGATGGGAGGCTACCAGAAACTACTACAGAACCAGCAGGTACACGACCATAGAACACTTCACCCGTTTCACGATCATAGATTTTAGTTGATTGACCGATGAATACGCCCATAGAGATCACACAACCATCTTCAACAATCACGCCTTCAACCACTTCAGAACGCGCACCGATAAAACAGTTATCACCGATAATGGTTGGGTTCGCTTGTAATGGCTCTAATACACCACCGATACCCACACCACCAGATAAGTGAACATTTTTACCAATTTGTGCACATGAACCAACCGTTGCCCATGTATCAACCATGGTACCTTCACCCACGTATGCACCGATATTGACATAAGATGGCATTAATACACAATTTTTAGAAATGTATGCGCCTTTACGTACGGTTGCAGAAGGTACGACACGGAAACCTTCTTGAGCAAAACGCTCTTCGGTATAGTCAGCAAATTTTAATGCTACTTTGTCGTAGTATTTGGTTTCTGCACCATCAATGATTTGGTTATCATTGATACGGAAAGATAATAATACTGCTTTTTTCAACCATTGGTGAGTCACCCATTCACCATCAATCTTTTCTGCAACACGGTATTTACCGCTATCTAATCCTTCGATCACTTCTTCGATTGCTGCACGAGTTTGTGCATCAACTGTTTTAGGGGTAATTTCCGCACGTTTTTCAAATGCAGCTTCAATAACTTGTTGTAAATTTGACATTTTGCTTCCTATTGTTGATGTGAAATAACGGTTGCTAGTTTTATCATATTTTTGACTTTCAAGCAAAAAACAACCGCACTTTCTTTTGATTTAACACATAAAAAAAAGCGAACCTTATTATGGCTCGCTTTTTTCTATTTTTTCGTTTAAGTTAGTTGATAACAGAAACATTTAATGATGAACCGCCAACGATTCTTACGCGACGACCTGCTTTAAAGCTAGGATCTGCTTTTTGAACCACAACGATCTCTTCTCTATTATCTTTTCTGATAACAAGCTCTGCACCATTAACTTGGCTCATTTTCTCTTCAGCTTTGCTACCAATAATCGCCCCACCAATTGCACCTACTGCAGTTGCAATTGCTTGTCCAGTACCACCGCCAATTGTACTACCAGCGATACCACCTAAAGCACCACCACCAACTGTACCGATTACACCTGGATTATCCGCTTGGATTTTAACAGGACGAACAGAAACAATAGTACCATAGCTAATTGAACGCGCTTCTTTTGCTTGTCCAGCTTCATACACATCACCGCTAAAAATATCAGTGTTTGCACAACCGGTTAAGCCGATAGACATCATAAGTGCTAATGCTACTGTTACTTTTTTCATAAAACTAACCTTCTAAAAATGAATTAGATTGGGTTTCTTGGAGACCAAGTAGAAACGTTTTTCACGCCTTGACCGTTGTCAGATACTTTCACACAAGCACCAGTTACTAAAGTTGAATCGTATTTGTGAACGATAACTTCTGTTTCACCTTCTTGTTTGTATGAGCAGTCGTTTTTACGAACGGTTAATTTTACATCATCACCTTGGAATTCGGTGAAGATAACTTGACCTTTATAAGCACTTTCATCTTTTTGTGATTGAGATGAACAAGCTGATAAACCTAAACTTAATAAGACAGTTAATGCTAAGGTAATTTTTTTCATTACACTAAACCTCGAGTATTTTCTTTATTGTATAAGGATGAACCTTTATGCAAACGTGATTTTCTGTTTTATCAACAAAACTCACTGCAATGGATGGATTGGGCAATTGCTCCCCTTCCGCTTTAGGTTCGCTCACCTTCATGGTTAATTGAGTTAGTTCCTTCCATAAAAATGTATTGCAAATTCGATTAACCCAATCCTCAACAGATTCATGAGATAAAAACGGCATTACAATTTCAATATGTTCCCAAGTTTCTTGGGGATATTGTTTATTTTTAGGAAACGGTAATTCAATAACATCGACAGGCTGACCAATAAAATCAACTGGCTCATCTAATTCAATCAAATAGATAGGACGCCCATTGACGATATTATCGCTTAAAATTCTACCGCACTTTAATAACTCTGTCAGCCAATTTTTTGCTTTTTCTTCAGTATTTGCTCTTAAAGCTAAATGATCAATTTGATAATCCGCTAAGTTCACTTTCATGACGGCAGCTAATTGCTGAATATTTTCCTGAAATAAAGGCAACTCTTGATAAAGTGCGGTCGATTTTTCCATTAAATTTGACATTTTCTCCAGCTCTTACTTTGAGAAATCTATAAACAACGGTATCATAGCCGATTATTTTCATTATTCAATTTCAAGATTAGGAAAAACCGTGAATATTCAATCTATTTTATCCGATAAAATTAAACAAGCGATGATTGCTGCTGGCGCAGATGAACAATGTGATGCGCTTATTCGCCAATCAGGTAAACCACAATTTGGCGATTACCAAGCAAACGGCATCATGGCTGCTGCTAAAAAACTAGGTTTAAATCCACGTGAATTTGCACAAAAAGTATTAGATCATGCGGATCTTTCTGGTGTCGCAGAAAAAACTGAAATTGCTGGTCCAGGTTTTATTAATATTTTCTTAAATCCTACTTGGTTAGCGGATAACGTTTCTGCAGCATTAAAAGATCAAAATCTTGGTGTCAACGCAAATGAAAAACAAACCATCGTGATTGATTATTCTTCACCAAACGTTGCGAAAGAAATGCACGTAGGTCACTTACGTTCTACCATCATCGGTGATGCCGTTGTTCGTACCCTTGAATTTTTAGGCCACAACGTTATTCGTGCGAATCACGTGGGTGACTGGGGTACCCAATTCGGTATGCTCATTGCTTATCTTGAAAAAATGGAAAATGAACATGCGAGCGAGATGGAGCTTCAAGATCTTGAAGCATTCTATCGCGAAGCGAAAAAACATTATGATGAAGATGAAGCTTTCGCTGAAAAAGCCCGTAACTATGTGGTGAAATTGCAAGGTGGAGATGAATATTGCCGTACAATGTGGAAAAAATTAGTCGATATCACCATGCAACAAAACCAACGTAACTACGATCGTTTGAATGTCACATTGACTGAAAAAGATGTGATGGGTGAAAGTCTTTATAACCCGATGTTACCTGCTATCGTTGAAGATCTGAAAAAACAAGGTTTAGCAGTTGAAGATGAAGGTGCATTGGTCGTTTATCTTGATGAATTCAAAAACAAAGAAGGCGAACCGATGGGCGTTATCGTTCAGAAGAAAGATGGCGGTTTCCTTTATACCACTACCGATATTGCGGCGGCGAAATACCGTTATGAAACCTTAAAAGCGGATCGCGCATTAGTATTCTCTGATACACGTCAAAGCCAACACATGCAACAAGCGTGGTTAATTACGCGTAAAGCCGGTTATGTACCAGATAGCTTCTCACTTGAACATAAAAACTTCGGTATGATGTTGGGTAAAGATGGTAAACCATTCAAAACTCGTACTGGCGGCACCGTAAAATTAGCAGATTTATTAGACGAAGCGATTGAGCGTGCCACTGTATTAATCAACGAGAAAAATACCAATTTATCTGATGAAGAAAAAACTGCGGTTATTGAAGCAGTAGGTATTGGCTCGGTGAAATATGCGGATCTTTCCAAAAACCGCACAACTGACTATGTGTTCGATTGGGATAATATGCTCAGTTTTGAAGGTAATACCGCGCCTTATATGCAATATGCTTATACGCGTATTCGTTCAATTTTCAATAAAGCAAACATGAATCCAACCGCTCTTGCAGAAGCGAAAATTCAGCTTTCAGATGAAAAAGAACGTGCATTAGCGATCAAATTGCTTCAATTTGAAGAAGCGGTTCAAACGGTGGGAAAAGAAGGGACACCGCATGTGCTCTGTGCTTATTTATATGAGTTGGCGGGTGTATTCTCTTCATTCTATGAACACTGCCCAATCTTAAATGCAGAAGATGAAAACGTAAAATTAAGCCGTTTAAAACTCGCTTCTCTTACAGAGAAAACCTTAAAACAAGGTTTAGCGTTATTAGGCATTAAGACAATCGAAAAAATGTAAAAAAATTGCGGTCAATTTCGACCGCACTTTTTCTTTATACATCCACTAAAATGAGTATCGCCGCTTCTCCACCCCATTCTTTAGGTGCTTGGTGTAACGCTCGGACTTTAGGATGCTGAACTAACCAACGTGGAATTTGTTTTTTCAACGTAAACGTGCCATAGCCGGTCATGATGCTCGCGCAATAAACATGCTCATCTTCACAAGCTAACAACAGTGCTGCCAATTCCATTTTGGCTTGTTCACGGGTTAAACCATGTAAATCCAAAAATAATTCAGGTGAAAAATCACCACGACGAAGTTGTTTTAATAAATGGCTATCTTCCCCTTCGCGTAAATATTTGATGACACCATCATGTTCATTTAGCAATGGTTCATACTCATCAGAAAAATAGAAAAGCGTATCCTCTTTTTCTCGAATATCACGTAAAGGGGATTTTTTTTGACTGCTCTTTTGACGAGGTGCCACAAAGGTATCTTGCTTAATAGGTTTGATCCCTTTTGTTTCTGCCCGAAAAAGATCAAAATCATCTGGTTCTGTCATTATTTTTCTCAATTTGTTAGTTTGCTTAATGATAGCACATCTATTCTATGGTATAACTAGCCAAAATTTTTATTGAGGCACAAAATGGAAACCTTACACAATCAAGAACTTGTTGCGACAATTTTAGAAGATAATGTGGCAAATGAATTAACGACCATTCAAGATTTTTTACGCTGGACATACAGCACGTTCAACCGTTCTGATATTTACTACGGGCAAGGCCATGACAATGCGTGGGATGAAAGCCTTCAATTAGTGCTTGCAGGACTTCAATTACCGCTCGATTTACCGCAAGATTTATTTAACAGTAAACTGACTCATTCTGAAAAAGAGACTTTAGTACAATTAGTTTTAAGTCGTATTGAACAACGTGTGCCAGTCGCTTATTTAACGAATAGTGCGTGGTTCTGCGGATTAGAGTTTTATGTGGATGAGCGTACGATTATTCCTCGCTCGCCAATTAGTGCATTAATCCAAGATAAATTTGCTCCGCTTTTAAAATCTGAACCAAAACGTATTTTAGATCTTTGTACTGGTAGTGGTTGTATCGCAATCGCGACTGCTGAAGCCTTTCCTGAAGCGGAAGTGGATGCGGTCGATCTTTCTGTGGATGCGTTAAATGTGGCAGAGATCAATATTGCTCGCCACCAATTAGAACACCGTGTTTTCCCGATTCAATCAGATTTATTCCAAAATCTCTTCGGTCAGCAATATGATTTAATCGTGACCAACCCACCTTATGTGGATGAAGAAGACTTAGCGGATATGCCGGAAGAATTTCATTATGAGCCAGAGTTGGCTTTAGGTTCCGGTGTTGATGGTTTAGAAATTACAAAACAAATTTTAAAACAAGCACCAGATTATTTAACACCAAATGGCATGCTCGTTTGCGAAGTGGGTAACAGCATGGTGAGCCTTATCGAGCAATACCCAGATGTGCCATTTGAATGGGTTGAACTAAAAAATGGTGGCCTGGGTGTATTTGCCATTAGCCGCGAAGATTTAGTGAAATATCACGATTCTTTTTAATCTCAAGTGCGGTTAAAAATCATCGTAAATTTTGACCGCACTTACAAATTACTGGCGCGCGTTCTTAACGCGTGCTTTTCTTTTTTAAATAAAACCAATGAATTTACAAAAACTTTTACTGACTCGTCGTTTCTTTTCTACCCTTGCATTCTTTTCCATGCAAACGGTATTTTTCATCTATTTACAAGGAAAAGGATTAAGCAACAGTGAAATTGCCTTTTCGCTCTCGTTGCTTTTTTTCTGCAATCAAGCATTGGCTATTTTAGCTGGCATTTGGGGCGATCGTTTTGGACTGGCCAAAATGATGTTGCTCGGGTGCTTTTTAGATGTCATCGCCTACATTTTCTTTCTCTCTGCAGATAATTATATTCTGCTTTTAATTGCCACCACCTGTTTTGGCTTAGGTAGCTGTTTGTTTGGTACTAATGCGAAAGCCTGCCTATTGGTACTCGCAGGTGAAGAATACAAAGAGAAAACCCGGTTACAGGGAAAATATTTGAAAGTCACTTCCATGTCTTCTATGTTTGCGCCTTTGTTGGTGATTCCATTTATCAAATACAATCATATTGAATGGTTGATTTGGGTCTGCTTTCTCATGGAAGCGATTCTCTTTGCCTTAATGGTTAAACCGTTTTATCAAATCCAAACTTTGCAAACCTTAGTGAAATTTCGCTTTGCCCAAATTAAAGAAATCATCACTAAAGAATTTTTATTAGTGCATTTGATGTTGTTTATTCCCCTTTCCATTGCAACATCATTCTTTGTGATCTTCCCGTTCCTATTTGATAACAAATTAGGCATGCCGGAACACTCCCCCATTGCACTTTTTGTGAATGGTTTACTGACAGTGTCATTACAAAGTTATTTTTCTCGAAAAATTAATTTAACGATTAAACAAACCCTATGGGTGGCACCAATCTTGGCTATTGGTATTATCCTGCCTTGGTTTATTACGTTGAAATATATTTCTGTAATTTCCGCTTATATTTACTTGGTCATTTTCACGGTGATTGAAGTCTATGCTTTAACCGCAATGGCAAATTTATTAGTAAAATTTGATAATGGTACAAACCGAGGGTTTATCTTTGGCTCATCACGATTATTGCTTTCTATCGCAACAGTTATCGTCATGAACTTAGTGCCACATTTGTTTTTATTGTAAAAAAAGAAACGGTCAGAATTCACATTAAATCCTGACCGCACTTTTATATTTTTCTATGCTTATTTCACATCTAATTCAATATTATCAAACAATTTTTTCACCGCGCTGTTATCACGTAATTTCTCAGCCTTTTCAACCATTGGTCGGGTTAAGTGTGGAGAGAAAAACTCAATAAAGTCATACATATAGTTACGTAAGAAAGTGCTGTGTTTAAACGCAATTTGCGTCATACTCGCACGGAATAAATGCCCAGCATCAATTGCCACTAAATCCTTATCTGCTGGTGTATGTGCCATAGATGCCATAATACCCACACCTAATCCTAAACGCACATAAGTTTTAATCACATCAGCATCCGTTGCGGTAAACACAATATTCGGCAGAATCCCCGCGCGGTTAAACGCATAATCCAAATCAGACACACCGGTAAAACCGAAGGTATAAGTGACTAACGGATATTTGCCTAACTCCTCAACAGTAAGATTTTTCACTTTTGCTAAAGGATGATCGGGTTTAACAATTACCGAACGATTCCACAAATAGCAAGGCAGTTGAATCAAATCATCAAAAAGATACGGTGCTTCTGTTGTGATCGCTAAATCTACTTCACCTGAAATCAATGCATCATGGATTTGCGTCGGTGAACCTTGATGAATATGTAAACTCACATCCGGATATTGTTTAGAGAAACGCTCAACCACAGCCGGCAACATATAACGCGCTTGCGTATTAGTTGTCGCAATGCGTAACACGCCATGATTCGGGCAAGTATATTCATTGGCCACTGATTTAATGCTTTGGGCTTTCACTAGAAGCTCACGAGCAATAGCGACGATTTTTTTACCTGCCGGTGTAATGGATTTAATGTGTTTACCATTACGCTCAAAAATCTCCAAACCTAATTCATCTTCTAACAAGCGAACCTGTTTACTGATACCAGGTTGAGAGGTATAAAGCGCATTCGCGGCTTCAGTCACATTTAAATTTTGGTTTACAATCTCAACAATGTAGCGGAGTTGCTGCATTTTCATCGCGAATACCACCTATTTTTTATAGCGTTTACTTAACTCAGTATAACGTTTTACTGCTTTACGAATTTGACCTGATTTTGGTCGACGACGAGGTTTTGTCACATCCAATTTAGTTTCGGTTTCAGGCGGTAAGCCTACTAATTCACGTAAATAGTTGACGTTTTCTAGATCCATTTCTTCCCAGCCACCACGTGGTAAACCTTTCATCAGCTTAATGTTGCCATAACGAATACGAATCAAGCGGCTCACTTGAATGCCTTGTGATTCCCACAGACGGCGTACTTCACGGTTACGACCTTCCATTAAAGTCACATCGTACCATTGGTTAATCCCCACACCACCTGCAAATTTGATTTCTTTGAAATTGGCTGGACCATCTTCCAACTGCACACCTTTACGTAAACGCGCTAACATGGCGTCATCCACTTGACCAAATACACGCACAGAATACTCACGTTCAACTTCTCGGCTTGGGTGCATTAAACGGTTAGCTAATTCGCCATCTGTTGTAAAAAGCAATAAGCCTGAAGTATTAATATCCAAACGACCTACCGCAATCCATCTTGCGCCATTTAGGCGTGGTAAACGATCGAATACGGTCGGACGGCCTTCAGGATCACTACGAGTACAAAGTTCACCTTCTGGTTTGTAATACATTAACACACGGCATACTTCTTTTTGTGCTTGTTGAAGATTGATGATACGACCATCAATACGCACTTTTACACCAGAATGTACATCGATACGATCACCAAGAGTCGCCATTTTGCCATCAACACTCACACGGTTCTCAGCAATCATTGCTTCAATTTCACGACGAGAGCCTTGTCCTGCTCGCGCAAGCACTTTCTGTAATTTTTCACCTTCTACAGTAGATTGACGAGATGGCTTAGCCACCTTAGCCTTAGGAGTTGATTTGATGTCAGAATTGACCGCACTTTTACGATCTTTACGCTCAAAGTGCGGTTGTTTTCCCGCTTGTTTTTCACGTTCTTGTCTGACTGGTTTTTGGATAGGTTTCATTTGTTTTCCTTTGTCGCTTTCCCAAGCGTCTAAAATAAGTTAAATGAAAGGATCGGTACTACCACTTCCTTCCCGTAAAATTACTGGCGATTCTTCCGTTAAATCCACCACCGTTGTTGGCTCTTGACCTAAATAACCACCATGAATAATTAAATCCACTTGGCGTTCTAAGCATTCGCGAATCTCTTCGGGATCGGAATAAGTCATATGTTCATTATCTGGCAACATCAGTGAGCAAGATAAAATCGGTTCACCTAATGCCTTCAATAAATCTAAGGCTATTTGATTATCTGGTACACGCAAGCCAATCGTTTTGCGTTTTGACGTCATTAATCGACGAGGAAGCTCTTTCGTCGCCGTCAAAATAAAGGTATAACGCCCCGGTGTATTGTTTTTAATTAAGCGATAAGCCACATTACTGACCGTTGCATAGGTTGAAAGCTCGGATAAATCGCTGCATACTAACGTAAAATTATGCCCGTCTGGCAATTTACGAATCGCTACGATACGATCCATCGCATGTTTATCGCCGATCATACAACCCAAGGCATAGCCCGAATCTGTCGGATACACAATGACGCCACCTTGACGCAAAATTTCTACCGCTTGATTAATCAAACGCGCTTGCGGATTTTCAGGGTGGATATAGAAAAATTGGCTCATAATTTTGTCCTTAAAAAACTGATGAGATTATACACCGATTTATAGGCAGGTTATAAGAATTTGTTATAAAAAACGACCGCACTTTGAAAACGAATCCAAAGTGCGGTCAATTTTTTAAGTTTTTATTTCAACAATTCACGGAGGGCTGAACCGATTTCAGCGAGACTTCTCACTGTCTTCACACCCGCCGCTTCAAGTGCAGCAATTTTATCTGCCGCTGTTCCTTTTCCACCGCTGATAATCGCTCCTGCATGTCCCATACGCTTGCCTTTTGGCGCCGTTACACCAGCGATATAAGCCACCACGGGTTTCGTTACATGAGATTTAATGAACAATGCCGCCTCTTCTTCTGCAGAGCCACCGATTTCACCAATCATCACGATGGCTTCAGTTTCAGGATCTTCTTGGAACCGTTTAAGAATATCAATGAAGTTAGATCCTGGAATAGGATCGCCGCCGATCCCTACGCAAGTGGATTGACCGAAACCTTCATCTGTTGTTTGTTTTACCGCTTCATAAGTCAAAGTACCTGAACGAGAAACAATGCCTACTCTGCCTTTTTTATGGATATTCCCCGGCATAATACCAATCTTACACTCATCCGGTGTAATCACACCTGGACAATTTGGACCGATCATCACAACACCCGTTTCATTTAATTTTTGTTTTACCAACAACATGTCCAATGTTGGAATGCCTTCTGTAATACAGACTACCAACTGAATACCTGCATCAATAGCTTCTAAAATGGCATCTTTACAAAATGGTGCTGGCACATAAATCATCGTTGCCGTAGCCCCTGTAGCTTGCACCGCTTCACGCACTGTATTAAATACCGGCAAGCCTAAGTGAGTTGTTCCGCCTTTATTCGGTGAAACGCCCCCCACTAATTTTGTGCCATAAGCCAATGCCTGTTCGCTGTGAAATGTTCCTTGCGCACCAGTGAAACCTTGGCAAATTACTTTTGTCTCTTTATTAATTAAAATTGCCATGATTATTCTCCTTTTGCCGCTTTCACTGCCGCTTGTGCTGCTTCTTGTAAACTATGTGCTGCAATTAAATTCACACCACTTTCGGTTAAAATTGCTCTGCCTTGTGGGGCATTGGTTCCTTCTAATCGAACCACAACAGGAACTTTTACACCGACCTCTTGAATCGCCGCTACGACACCTTCAGCAATCAGATCACAGCGTACAATTCCACCAAAAATATTCACTAAGACAGATTTCACATTTTTATCTGTAAGAATAATCTTAAAGGCTTCAGCCACGCGCTCTTTCGTTGCACCGCCACCAACATCAAGGAAGTTTGCAGGGTTACCACCATATAATTTCACGATATCCATTGTACCCATAGCAAGTCCTGCGCCATTGACCATACAGCCAATATCACCTTCCAAAGCAACATAGTTAAGCTGATATTTTTCTGCTTCTGCTTCACGTGCATCACTTTGACTTAAATCACGTAAGGCTAATAAATCAGGATGTCGATAAAGTGAGTTATCATCAATGCCCACTTTTGCATCTACGCAAATTAAATTGCCTTCTTTTGTCACCACGAGCGGATTGACTTCAACTAGAGAAAAATCTTTTTCGATAAAAAGCTGAGCGAGTTTTACAAAAATCTCGGCAAATTGTTTATTTTGTTCGCCGCTTAAACCAAGTTTAAAGGCTAATTCACGGCCTTGATATGGCATTCCACCCACGAGAGGATCAATTGTCACTTTATGAATTAATTCAGGCGTCTCTCTTGCCACATCCTCAATGCTCATCCCCCCTGCTGAAGAAGCCATAAAAACCACTTTCTGCGAAGCGCGATCAATCACTGCACCTAAGTAGAGTTCTTTCTCAATCTGGCAGGTTTCTTCAATATAAATGCTATTAACGGGTTGGCCTTTTTTATCAGTTTGGAAGGTGACTAAATGCTGGCCAAGCCATTTATCTGCAAAAGCACGCACCTCTTCTGCATTATGCACAAGCTTCACACCACCAGCCTTTCCACGTCCACCTGCGTGAACTTGACATTTCGCTATCCAAACATCACCATTCAGCTGAAAGAGTGCCATTTCAGCTTCATCTGCCGTTTGGCATACGACACCTTCACTCACCGGCAGAGCATATTGCTTAAAAAGCTGCTTAGCTTGGTACTCATGTAAATTCATATTTCCTTCCTATTTTTGATATTGTTTAGCGAAACAGACAAAAATTTGACCGCACTTCTTACTTTATTTCAATACGGAAAAATAAAAAAGGCTTTTCCCCTCAAAAGAGAAAAGCCTATGTGCTTAGATTTCTAATAATAAACGAGTTGGATCTTCTAATAAGTCTTTAATCGCCACTAAGAAGCCCACTGATTCACGACCATCAATTAAGCGGTGGTCATAAGATAATGCCAAATACATCATCGGACGAATCACAACTTGGCCATCTACCGCAACCGGGCGCTCTTTGATGGCATGCATGCCTAAAATTGCACTTTGCGGTGGATTGATAATTGGTGTAGACATTAAAGAACCAAATACGCCACCATTAGTAATAGTGAAGTTACCGCCTGTTAAATCTTCAACCGTTAATTTACCATCACGGCCTTTTTCTGCTAGAGATTTAATTTGTTTCTCAATATCTGCCATGCTGAGTTTGTCGCAGTTGCGTAATACTGGTGTCACTAAACCACGTGGGGTTGAAACGGCAATGCTAATATCAAAATAATTGTGATACACAATGTCATCACCATCAATTGAAGCATTCACTTCGGGATAACGTTTTAATGCTTCAACGACTGCTTTAATGTAGAAAGACATAAAGCCTAAACGGACACCATGTTGTTTTTCAAATTTTTCACCGTATGTTTTACGTAATTTCATAATCGGCTGCATATCCACTTCATTGAATGTCGTGAGCATTGCGGTGGTATTTTTAGCTTCTAATAAACGTTCTGCAATACGTTTACGTAAACGAGTCATCGGTACACGTTTTTCTGAACGAGAGCTATATGCCACAGTGCTAATCGTATTTTGCTCTGTCGCTACATCTTGTTTCGCTTTTTGAGCATCTCGTTTTGCTACTTCACGTGCAACATCTTCACGAGTAATACGGCCACCCACACCAGAACCTTGAATTTTCTCTGCATCTAAATCATGTTCAGCTAATAAACGACGAATAGCAGGGCCTTGATCCGCTGAATTATTGTGGCTATTTTCAATCGCTGCTTTTTGACGATCTGCTGGTGTTGGCTCATTGCCTTTCACTGTCTCTGATGAAATATCGCCCGCTTGTTGAGTAGAAAGTTTACCTAAAAGCTGTTTACTTACTACGGTTGCGCCTTCTTCTTGAAGAATTTCAGCCACTACGCCATCACTTAATGCTGGCACTTCAAGTACCACTTTATCTGTTTCGATTTCCACTAAAACTTCGTCACGTTTTACCGTCTCACCGACTTTTTTATGCCATGTTGCAACAGTTGCATCCGCAACGGATTCCGGTAAATCTGGAACAAGAATTTCGATTGTCATTTTATTTTCCTTTAAATTATTCTTTCTTTAAAAATTACAAAATTTCGACCGCACTTTTACAGTGTCAGTGCATCTTCTACCAATTGTTTTTGCTGTTTGGTGTGTAAAGACATATAACCTACTGCTGGTGAAGCTGAGGCTGGACGACCGGCATATTTTAACTTCACATGCTCAGGAAGCGAGCTGTCAAAGTTATGTTTACTGCAATACCAAGCACCTTGGTTTAATGGCTCTTCTTGACACCATACATAATCCGTCACATGAGCATAAGGCTCTAACGCTTTCTTCACATCTTCATGTGGATATGGATAAAGCTGTTCAATACGAATAATCGCCACATCTATTTGGTTATTCGCACGGCGTTTTTCTAAGAGATCGTAATACACTTTACCTGAGCATAGAACCACGCGTTTAACTTGTTTTGGATCGATATCATCAATTTCACCAATGACAGTTTGGAATGTGCCATTTACTAATTCATCCATACTTGAGACGGCAAGTGGATGACGTAATAAAGATTTTGGTGAAATACCAATTAATGGACGACGCATTTTACGGATCGCTTGGCGGCGTAACATGTGATAAACCTGTGCGGGTGTAGATGGAATACACACTTGCATATTCTGTTCAGCACAAAGTTGTAAATAACGCTCTAAACGAGCAGATGAGTGCTCTGGACCTTGGCCTTCATAACCATGTGGTAATAACATCACCAAACCGCACATTCTGCCCCATTTTTGTTCTCCAGAACTAATAAATTGGTCAATTACGATTTGTGCGCCGTTTGCGAAGTCACCAAACTGTGCTTCCCAAATGGTTAATGTTTTTGGATCTGTTGTGGCATAACCATATTCAAAAGCCAATACGGCTTCTTCGGATAATACAGAATCCCACACCTCAAAACGACCTTGGTTAGCGTGTAAATGTGTTAATGGCACATAGCCTGTCCCGTCATTTTGGTTATGCACAACTGCATGGCGGTGGAAGAACGTACCACGTCCTGCATCTTCACCTGATAAACGAACATTAGCACCTTCATCTAATAAGGTTGCGTATGCCATAGTTTCCGCCATACCCCAATCGAACAATTTCTCGCCTTTTGCCATTTCACGGCGATCAGCATAGATTTTTTCGACACGAGGATGTGCACGCAAGGTTTCTGGATATTCACTAACACGCTCCGCTAAAGTTTGGAAACGTTCTTGTGGGAATTTGCTTTCGTAAGGAGATGTCCAGTCATAGTTGAGATATTGCAACCAGTCCATTTGGGCGATATCCATTTCTCGCCATTCTTTCACTACGCGATTGCCATTATCTAAGGCATCACGATAAAGATTCATCATCTCGATAGCTTCTTCTTCGGTAATCACCCCTTCAGCAATTAAACGATCAGCATAGACTTTGCGTGGCGTTGGATGTTTTTTGATGATGCTATACATCATTGGTTGAGTGGCTAATGGCTCATCAGCCTCATTATGACCATGACGACGATAAGAAATCAGATCAATGAAAATATCGCGTTTGAATAAATTGCGATATTCCACCGCCATTCTCGCCGCAAAAGCGACCGCTTCAGGATCATCACCGTTTACATGAATAATCGGTGCCTGAATCATTTTCGCGATGTCCGTACAGTATTCTGTTGAACGGGTATCATTTGGGTTAGAGGTAGTAAAACCGATTTGGTTATTGATCACAATGCGGATTGTGCCACCAACGGTATAACCACGTGCATTAGACATATTCAAGGTTTCTTGTACAACACCTTGTCCCGCTACCGCTGAATCCCCATGAACAGTTACTGCTAATACTTGATTACGTTCTGTATCATTCTTTTTGGTTTGACGAGAACGTACCGCACCAATCACTACTGGGCTGACAATTTCTAAGTGTGACGGGTTAAATGCCAGGGTTAAATGCACACGACGATCATCTACCGCGAAGTCAGAAGAGAAACCTTGGTGGTATTTCACGTCACCTGTACGTTCGCCTGAATGTTTACCCGCAAACTCATCGAAAAGATCTTCGGGTTTCTTACCAAGCACATTCACTAACATATTTAAACGGCCACGGTGTGCCATACCAAACATGACATCTTGTACACCTTGTTTGCTCGCATGACGAATAATTTCTTTCATCAATGGAATAAAGGCATCACTTCCCTCTAAAGAGAAACGTTTTGCACCCGGGAATTTCGCACCAAGATAGCGTTCTAACCCATCCGCAGCGGTCAATTCACTTAATAAATTAATTTTTTCTTCTTTAGTAAAGAGCGGTTTATTTAATTGGCTTTCTAATTTGCTTTGTAGCCAACTTTTCTGCTCCATATCTTGAACATGCATAAACTCAAGACCAATTGAACCACAATAGGTCTCTTTCAGCATTTTAGCTAAATCACCTAATTTGATGTTATCGCGATGATAAACGTAGTGATTAATATTGAAGGTTTCATTGAGATCCTGCTCGGTAAAACCGTGATAACGGTAATCCAACTCAGGTACGCTGGAAACTTTCCAACGATAATAATTGATTGGGTCAAGTTTCGCTTCTAAATGACCGCGGAAGCGATAAGCATTGATAAATTGGAGGACTTTGACTAATTTAGCACTGGCTTCTGGATCGATAACCGTCACAGCTTCTGTTGTATTTTCTCTTGCTAAACGACGGAAATAATCACGGACTGGTGAATGTGGTTGCTCCACTGCGGTTGTTTTCGGCAATGCATCAAACGTGGCACGCCAGCTTTCATCAACTGAAGATGGATCTTCTAAATAACGTTCGTATAACTCCTCAATATACGATTGATTAGAACCACCCAAAGCGGTTGAAGCCAACCATTCATCAAAGGCATTGTAATGCTGCATATCTACCCCTTGTATTACATGATGTTGTCCACCCATTATACATAGGATAAAAAAAGAAATAATCCTCAAATCACACTTTGTTACAATTTTGTGATCTACTTCAACAAAAAAACCGCACATAAAGTGCGGTCTATTTTATCTGAGTTTTCTTAGAAACTTAAGAATGGCGTAATTTTTTCAATTGTAGCTTCACCGATACCATCAATATTAGAAAGCTCGGCAGCACTTTTGATTTTGCCCACTTTGTTACGGTAATCAATAATCGCTTGTGCTTTTTTCTCACCGATACCAGAAAGTTTTTGTAATGTTTCTGCATCCGCTTTATTGATGTTTACTTTTGCAGAAGAAGACACTTTCTCTTTTGCTGACTCTTTTGTTGAAGTCGCTTTTTCTTTCACTTCTTTTACTTTATCTGCGGCTTTTGTTTTTGCTTCAGATGCTTTTTCTTTCGCATTATCTTTCACTGAATTGAATTTTTCAGTGGCTTTGTCTTTAATTGACGGTTGATTATTCTCAGTCGCTTTTTCTTTTAAAGCAGATGCTTTCTCTTTTACCGCATCTTTTGCAGAAGTCGCTTTATCTTTCATTGCATCTTTCGCAGATGTTGCTTTTTCTTTAGCTTCAGTTACTTTATCTAATGCATTTGATTTCGTTGAACTCGCACTATCAGTCATTGATTTAAGCTTATCATTTGCCGCATTTTTCACGTCAGCTTTTGTACTTTCAACCATTGATTTTGAATTAGTTACGACTGATTCTTTTGTTGGTAATACAGATGTATTCGTTGCTAATGCAGAACCTGATACCGCTAATGCAAGTGATGTTAATGTTAAAAGTGATTTTAAAGATTTCATAAAAACTCCTGTTTTGTTATTAATAGGCTCGACAAGCGAACCTGTATGCTAAGACTTATCTTAAAAAAATTAGTTCAAAACAAAAAACGCCCCTAATCAGGAGCGTCTTTAAATTTAATACTGACTAATCATCGCTTGAGAAGATAGAAAGTAATCTTAATAAGCTGATGAATAAGTTGTAAATTGACACATAAATACTCACTGTTGCACGAATGTAGTTTGTTTCGCCACCGTGAATAATATTGCTGGTTTCATAAAGGATTGTCATTGTTGAGAACACCACAAACAATGCACTGATCCCTACCGCTAGTGCTGGAATTTGGAAGAAGAAGCTTGCCACAATCCCTAACAATAACACGATAAATAATGAGAAAATCGCGGTAGAAAGGAAAGACATGTCTTTCTTTGTTGTCAGCACGTAAGCTGAACATGCAAAGAAGACGATAGCAGTACCTGCGAAAGCAAGCATAATTAAATCTTCCATTCCTCTCGCCACATACATATTTAAAATTGGCCCAATAGTATAGCCCATAAACCCAGTGAACGCGAATGCAGCTAAGATCCCCCACGCACTATTTGCTAAACGGTTTGTGACAAAAAGTAAACCGTAAAAACCTACAAGTAACACGATAAGATTTGGATAAGGCAAGTTTAAGCTCATAGAGATATAAGCAACAACTGCCGAAAATGCCATCGTTAATCCCAATAAGAAATAGGTATTACGTAGCACTTTATGTGTGCTAAGTAGTGATTCTTCCTGTGAATTAACCACAATGCGAGATTGCATAAAAGCTCCTTATTTTACAAAGAATAAATTTGATGAAACATCACTTCGTAAAGTAAGGGCTACAGGTAAAAAAGTCAATGGTAAATCAAGAATTTATTTTGATGTTTAAATTTAGGAAGGTAAAAGTGCGGTTGATTTTGGTATGATGAATACACTAGCCAGGTTACAACCTCATGACTAAAAAATATATGTTGATAGAGTTACTGCATAAAAAGTTAATAGACTATCCTACAATCATTAATATAAATGATGAAATTTATTTTATTAATGAACTTAGAAAAGCCGATATAGATGACATAAGATCTAACATAGATAAGTTTATTTCTATATTAGAACAATTACAGATTTCGCATCAAGACAACGGTATATTTGAGGTGAACATTGAAAACATTCATATTTTCTTCAATTTTGTTTTTTGGATTAGAGAAATCCAAAATAAACTTGAACTAAGTTTAGATAAATATACTGATGGTTTTGACACTAACTTTGATGGAAGTATAAAAATCTAAACAATGATATAAGTCATTCTGCTACAAAATAACCTAGCGCTATTAATTATAGATAATAAGTCCTTTTACAAAAATCATGTATAATATAAAAATACTACCAGTAGTCCCCAAATAGACAAATCCTTTTGTAACATACTCCACATATACGCTTACACTCTTACTAACACCCAAAGAAGCAAATTTAACCATTAGGGGATAAAATAGCATTTGAAAAGTATGTATAAATAGAACAGATAACAAAAAACCTAATTCATAAGCATACTTATAATTACTTTTGAAAGATGGTGAGTTTAGGAGCAAATGAATTGCCATAAACAAAAGAACAAGCAATACACTAATAATTAGTTTCTTCTTATAAAGCAAAGTAATAAAAATGATTAAAACAAAACCTAATACGAAAAAAAACATTAAAATAATCCCATCCCTCTTTTCTCCTATCTACATCCAATATCACTATATTTCCATTTCAGATTAAGCTTTAGAGCAGTTTTTATCTTATCAAATCTTACAAAAAACAACTTAAGGTAGCCTAATAAAAGTACAGAGTTTACACTCTTACATCAAATTCATAGGAATATTTACCACTAGTGCCGAATTAAAAACAACTATACATCTGCATTACAAATTTCAATATAACTCTGTTTTTATCCCTTATATCAATATCATTTATAATAGTATTGGAAATGATAAAAGTGCGGTCTGTTTGCTCAAAGTGTTTTTTTTAAAAGATCCCAAATTTATGACCGCACTTCATTTTATTAAACTATTCCTATACATTTAATAGCTTAGTCGTTGATTATAATTTCCCAGCTAGAACTATCAAAGAGATCAATTTGACAAAAAAAGTCAATAAAATCATTCTCTATAATCCTCTTATATGAATTAACCCCTGGAGATGCAACAGCTAAAAACCTATCAACATCATCTAATGAATCAGCTAATTCTTGTAAATCACGCCATGAAATTAAATAACCATTATCTAAAGATAACACCATTTCCTCAAACGATGACATATCTAAGTTATTAGGGGCTGTCCCCACAGCACTAAACTCGTAAATATACCAATTCCAATTATTTTCAGGTACTTTTCTCAGCAATTCTTTAAGTTCGTATTTGTATTCACCAATCCACATACATCCTTGCATTCTCTTCACAGTATCACCTCTGAATATAATTTTTTGCAAGAAATATTATAATACGGCTATATAATCTATTAATCTTTAGAAGGTTAGCCTTGGATATTTATATTTACCTTGATTTTCCGAATACATTTTTTGATATTTCTCTTCTAATTCATCAATATATCCAGTAAATAAAATTTCTTTAATATGTTCATGGTTAAAATAATATAAAGAATCTCCCTCTACACCAACAGGGTAGACACAGGCTGCATAATCAGTATAACCAGTTATATTTTCCCTAATTAGAACCGGATTCCTAACTACTATCATTAATTTTGTTTCCTTTTTATCATAATCTTTATTTAATAAAACTATGCTTCCTAATGGTAAAACATTCATTTACTTTCCTTA